>JAOZKN010000239.1 GCA_029935315.1 Desulfocapsa sp.
GTCTCTGGGTAGCAGCAGCCCTTACAAGTGCACTTTCCTCAGTAGGTTGGTCAGTAAGTGAATTGGCAGGACAATACATGGTAGCAATCGGGATGGTAAAACCTCTGCATACTCTGGTTGATTACTACACACACATCAAAGGTATTGAGTATCTGATCTGTGTAGCTTTCTTCGTAGCATTCCCAGTTTTCTTTAAATATGTAAACAAGGTTCCAGCAAAGGTTACAGCAGCAAAATAGCAAACAAGCAATAAGGGTCTCAACCCTGTATTTATAACCTCCTGTTAACCGAATGTAAGATCCGGTTAACAGGAGGTTTTTTTCGGGGGGAGATGAAAATCTTTTTTTCAAATGGCAATAAATTGAGAACTATCGATCTATGGAAAATAAAAACATAGAAAAAAACCCTAAGAAATCAACTCTTCTATTACTACTCTTTCTCTTCCTCCTGTTTAATGCCGTCCAGCTCTTTCGTACCAGTATTAATACCATGTATTTTACTGAAGATACCAGCGGAGATTATGCCTCTATTGAGGCCACCGTAATTGAGTTTAAACCTGGTATGGTGGATAAGGCAGAAGAAGACTCCCAGCTTATCCCTGTATTTTCTTTTCTTTATAAAGGTAAAGAGACAACTCTAGAGGCGCCTGACTTTTCATTTGACCGTGAAAAGATAAGGACACAGCCATTTAAACAGGGAGAAAAGTATATACTCTGGGTTCATAAAAGATGGGGAAAACTAACCTTGCCGCCCATAATGGCACCTGAAGAACTTGGACGTTCACAACTGTTAATCAGTGGTTTGTTTTTGTTTCTGGCTATTTCAATTTGGATTTTGCGAAATAAAATTGCAAAAAAATTTACTCGTTAATTTTCCGGCAGCAAAAAAGAACAGATCTGCTTTCCAGTATCACGTTGAAAGAAACCCATCCCATGAGTTTTGGCCAATGTTGGCTGTAACCTTGGCCGTTTAAGAAAAACTGAAATTAATGATGTTTCCTGAACTTTTTGTCAAACACCTTATATTAAAATGCGTTGACAGTTTTTTGGGAAATTTTTTAACTCCTGTGTCTGATGGTATGACATAAGGTGGGCTAGCATCCGCCCTTGCCTCCCGGGAAAAAAGGATTTCTTGTGTCTTTTAGTGGTTAATAAGGTACAGGGTGTCGGTATTAAACTGTGACGACATTTACCATAAAGTCGGGTTTGTAAAATTTTGAATTGAAACTTTATTGGCATTTGAAAACGAAAAAGGCGGGACAGGAGCGGGATAAATGGCATGAAACGAATCAAGCGGTTAAGCCACAACTGGCCTAACCGCTTGGTTTTATTCTGGCTGGGGAACAGGGATTCGAACCCCGATAGACGGAGTCAGAGTCCGTAGTCTT
>JAOZKN010000063.1:0-3873 GCA_029935315.1 Desulfocapsa sp.
TGGTCATGGAACCGGATTTTTTGGAGTCATAAACAAAGTAACCCTGTGCAGAGTTGTCTGTCTCAGTACCGATGATCTTAATGGTGTTTTTGTTGGCACCAACAGTACCATCAGATCCAAGACCGTAGAACATTGCACGATGCACATCATCACCTTCGATGGAGTAGGTGGCATCGTAATCAAGGCTTGTTCCGGCAACGTCGTCATTTGGACCAACACAGAAATGGTTTTTGGGAGCCATTGCTTCCATATTATCAAAGATGGCTTTTACCATTGCAGGGGTAAATTCAGCTGAACCCAGTCCATAACGTCCGGAAATGATCATGGGCTGGTAAGCAGCGGTATTAGACTCGGTGGCCTCACCAACTGCAGTACGAACGTCTTGATACAGAGGCTCGCCGGCACATCCTGGCTCTTTTGTTCTGTCCATAACGGTGATGCGTTCTACCGATGAAGGAAGCGCATTTACCATTGCTTTGCAGTCAAATGGACGGAAAAGGCGAACGATTACAAGACCAACGTTTTTGCCCTGGCTGACCATGTGATCGATGGTGGAAGATACAACCTCACAACCGGATGCCATCATAACAACAACGTCGGTTGCATCAGGTGATCCGTAGTAATCAAAGAGGTGGTACTGACGACCGGTAAGAGCAGCAAACTTGTCCATGGTGTCCTGAACAACCTTGGGAGTTCTTGCATAGAACTTGTTTACTGTCTCACGACCGGTGAAATAAACATCAGGGTTCTGGGCAGTACCACGCATGGTTGGACGGTCAGGAGTAAGAGCACGATTACGGTGTTCGATGATCAGATCCTCATCAATCATCTCTATCATATCCTCTTTACTCAGTTCTTCGATTTTCTGAATCTCGTGAGAGGTACGGAAACCATCAAAGAAGTGAATAAAAGGGATACGAGTTGCAAGAGAGGCCTGGGTAGAGATAAGGGCCATGTCCATACATTCCTGAACGTTCTGAGAGCAGAGCTGGCCCCAACCTGTTT
This sequence comes from Desulfocapsa sp., assembly GCA_029935315.1. GTDB lineage: Bacteria > Desulfobacterota > Desulfobulbia > Desulfobulbales > Desulfocapsaceae > Desulfocapsa. The sequence continues at coordinate 1,006 of JAOZKN010000063.1, forward strand.
GACGTGCTGCATAGATATCAGCATGATCACCAAAAATGGAGAGTCCCTGAGCCGCGATGGAACGAGCTGTTACATGAAAAACGGTGGGGGTGAGCTCACCGGCAATCTTGTACATATTGGGAAGCATCAGGAGAAGTCCCTGAGATGCGGTAAAGGTTGTACAAAGTACACCAGTAGAAAGAGAACCATGCAGGGAACCTGCAACACCGCCTTCTGATTGCATCTGTGTTACAGCTGGAATGGAACCCCAGATGTTTTCCTGATTTCCAGTTGCTTTGGTGTCAGCCTCAGCTGCCATTGGTGAAGAAGGGGTAATGGGGTAAATAGTAATAACTTCACTGCAAGCGTAGGCAACGTGGGTACATGCCTGATTACCATCGATGGTGACCATTTTTCTCGACATAGGTAAATCTCCTTTGTTTATTTATCGTTATGTTTTGTTTGTTGTGTACTTAATAAATGAAGGTGTCCGTGGGGACATGCTTTATTTTTTTTTGGGTAGATCTTTTAACTCGTCCAGTCCCTGGCTGATAATGGTGTATTCTTCCATGGTAGACAGTTCTTTGATCAGTGATTCTGTTTCACCGCTGTAGGGCATGATGCGAACAGAAACTCTTTTTGCGCCAGCGGGAGCATCGTCAAATGATGTGAGTATGGAAAGGACTCTGGCACGGTTCTGGCGCAGCACATCAATAAGTTTTGAGACAGATCCTCCAGCATCAGACATATCCATAACAATCTGGAAGGCTCCATCCTGAATACCAGTGGCATGAATAAAACCACGCAGAACATCAGATTCTGAAAGCAGCCCAACCAGATTATCCTGGTCATCTACGATAAGCAGTCCGGATATCTTCTCGTTGAGCAGGACGACCGCGGCTTTTTCCAGGGTGTCGTCAGAATTCAGGCAGATGGGGTTGCCTGTCATCACGTCTTGTACTTTCATCTCAGAGAGCAGGTAGTACATTTCGTGCAGATCAATTTCCGTTTTGGAGGAGGGGGATGCTTCTTTAAGGTCGCGATCAGTAATAATCCCTGCAAGCTTTCCTTTTGAGACAACGGGCAACCTTCTGATGTTGTTGTCTTTCATTGTTCTGCCGGCCCGCATGACCGAGGTGTTGGCATCCACTGTTAATATGGTGGTGGCCATCCAGTCTTTTACTAGCATAAATCCTCCTTATCTGGCGCAGGGTGGTATTGAAAAAAAGTGATAATATTTGTGTCACAAAATAATAGTGCAGAATTTAGCAACATATAATATTTTTCACACAGACGCAAGTATAGATTGTATTTATGAGAGACGAAAAAATACCTTATATGCAATGAATGACGAATGATGATGCCTGTTAGCAGCGTTTTTTTCTTGATATTCCTCCTTGAATTGATAGAAGAGGGTGGATGAAGCCATTGCAACAAGATAAATTAAATCATATTCTGACTTCTTTGTCAGGTGTTGAAGAGTATGTTTTTCTTGATAGTTCCCGTGTAGATAAAGAGAATAAGACATCTTTTCTCTTTGTACACCCGGAGAAGCGACTGGAGTTTTTTGCAGGTGATGATCCGGAAGTTTTTCTTCAGAGTCTTGAAGATATACTGGCTGAGGGAAAATATCTTGCAGGCTGGATGAGTTATGAATTTGGTTATTTACTGGAGCCGCGCCTTGCCGATTTATTGCCTGATAATGTCGATGCTTCTCCACTGCTTTCTTTTGGCGTGTTTGCTGAACCCGTCGTATTCCAGCATCACACTGGTGCTGGTAAGTTTCCTTTATCACCCTCTGCAGAGTTATCCGACTTCAGTGTTTCGAATATTCGTCCGAGTCAGGAGAAGGAGAGCTATCTGGATGCAGTTTTCAAAATTAAGGAATATATCGCCGCCGGAGATACCTATCAGGTAAACTATACCCTGAAACTACTCTTCGATTTTACCGGGTCTGCGGAGCAGTTTTATGCCAGTTTGCGTGCCAATCAATCTGTTTCCTACGGGGCGATGATGCGGCTTGGCAAGGAGCATATCCTCTCCCTGTCTCCAGAGTTGTTTTTCCGAGTGGAAGGTGACAGGGTGCTGGTCAGGCCTATGAAGGGGACCATGAAACGGGGCCGGGATTCCAGGGAGGATCTGGAATCTTGTGCACGTCTTGCCGGTGATCCTAAAAACAGAAGCGAAAATGTGATGATTGTTGACCTGCTTCGCAACGATCTTGGTCGTCTCACCCACCAGTGTGGCAATAGTAAGGTACGCACCGAGTCCCTGTTTGATGTGGAGCGTTACGAAAGCGTACTGCAGATGACATCCACCATCACCACCAGAACCCGGGAAAATGTGTTTTCTCAGGTTTCACTGCTTGCCTTTTTAAAAGCGCTCTATCCCTGCGGTTCGGTAACCGGAGCACCAAAAATAAGAACCATGGAGATTATCCGCGAACTGGAGCAATCCCGTCGAGGAGTGTATACCGGTGCAATCGGATATTTCGCCCCCAACGGAGATGCCGTATTTAACGTGCCTATCCGTACCATCCGCTTATGGAAGGATAGAGGGGAAATGGGCATTGGCTCAGGCATTGTCCACGATTCAGACCCCGTACAGGAATGGGAAGAATGTCTGTTGAAGGCCCATTTTTTGACAAGGCCTGTTGCCCCCTTTTCCCTTATTGAAACATTACTCCTGGAGAAAGAGAGTGGCTATTTCCTCTTAGATTATCATCTCCAGCGTTTGCAGCAGGCAGCTGAATATTATTCTTTTCACTTTGATAGCGCATATGTACTCGACAAGTTGAGCAGTATAAAAGACAAGAGTCGAGAAGGGGCATTACGTGTGCGGCTTGCTCTGCGCAAAGATGGCACTGTATTGATCACATCTGTCCCTTGT
>JAOZKN010000063.1:3973-8074 GCA_029935315.1 Desulfocapsa sp.
TGTGCGGCTTGCTCTGCGCAAAGATGGCACTGTATTGATCACATCTGTCCCTTGTGATGTGCCTGTAAATTTCTGTTTACCAGAAAGACCCGGGAAGAGCAGTGAAACACTGCCTGTCATCGCCTTATCGGAGAAAAACGTGAATTCTGCATCCTCTTTTTTCTTTCATAAAACCAGTAATCGAGAGCTTTTTAACGCTGAGTTTGCTCTGGCCCTTGAAAACGGGCTCTTTGATATGGTTTTTCTCAATGAAGATGAGAAGCTGACAGAGGGCTGCATCAGCAATATAATTCTTTATGTGGATGGTCGCTATGTGACTCCAGTCGTCTCATCCGGCCTGCTTGCCGGCACCATGCGCAGGAAACTTCTTGCTGATGACAAGCCGCCCCTCCATGAAGAGAGTCTAACGGTTGATGACCTTCGGCGGGCGGAGGCGATCTTTTGTTGTAATTCTGTTCGTGGTGTTGTCCGGGTACAACTACAGTGATTCTTCTGGTGTTAATGTGAAATGGAGCAAATGTGTCTAACACGGTAAATTTTGAGGAAATATTCCCATGTCCTGTCGTTCTCTTTGTCGATGTTCGTTCACCGGTGGAGTTTTCCCGGGGGCATGTCCCGGGAGCTATCAATATTCCTCTTTTTGCCGATGAAGAGCGTGCCCAAATTGGCACTCTATACAAACAGGTGGATAAGGGGCAGGCCCTTGTCCTGGGAGAAAAAATCGCCCGTCCCAAGGTTGATGGAATCATCGCTCAAATAGAAGAACTGTTGCCTGCGCAAATCGTTATTTACTGCTGGAGGGGGGGGAAGCGCAGTACCGAGATATGTCGTCTGCTGAATGAGGCAGGCATACCGGCTCGTCGTCTCACCGGTGGCTATAAGGCGTACCGGGCCGGCATCAGAAATAGCATCGAGCAACCGCGTAAACTGCTTGTTCTGGGCGGTAAGACCGGCAGCGGGAAGACTGCAATTTTGCTGGGTTTGCAGGCACAGGGGCTGCAGGTTATTGATCTGGAAGGACTGGCGAACCACAAGGGTTCCGTCTTTGGACATATTAACGAAAAGCCTCAACCCACCACCGAGCAGTTTGAAAATGATTTTTATAATGAGCTGCAGCATCTCAATCCGGAGCAGGTCCTGCTCCTTGAAAATGAAAGCTACGTTATTGGCTCAGTGCACCTTCCCCCGCCTTTGCTGCTGCAGATGCGGGCAGCGCCCTTGCTGATTGTTGAGGTGGGAGTTGAAGCACGGGTAAAACGTCTGGTGCAGGAGTATACGACCACAGACCGGCTTGAGTTAATTGCGGCTTGCCAGCGTATTGCGGAAAAACTCACAGCCCCTAAACTTCAGGAGGTTACGGAACTTCTGGAGCATGACGATTTCAGTGCTGCCTGTAGGATTTTACTGGGCTATTATGATCACTATTATAATCGCGGCATTGAAAAGAGAAAGAATCAGGAGATTTCTAGCCTGGGCCTGAATGGTTTTGATCTTGCCGGTGATGTCACTCTGGTAAAGGATAAGGTTGGTGGTATCCTGTGATTTTTTTGTAGAGGACTGCGAGTTATGTTTTTTTTGCAGATGGTCTGCCTTTTTTTCGCTTATTTATATACGACGTTTTCTGCAACTCTGACTCTTTCTTGAGTTTCAGGTAATTCTGATAGTGTTCCTGCTGCAGTGTGCCGCTTTCTATGGCTTGTAGAATTGCACATCCAGGTTCCTTGCCATGACTGCAATTACTAAAGCGGCACCTCTGTGATAATGCATGGATATCATCGAAATTTTCCTCCATTCCTTCGCTGGCATCGAGAATGCCGACTTCCCGCATTCCCGGAGTATCGATTAACATAGCACCCTGCGGCAGAACAATAAGCTGACGACGCACAGTTGTATGGCGTCCCTCTCCTGAATTACTGACTGCTCTGGTCTTCAAGGTGTCGTGGCCAGTGATGCGGTTAATAAGTGTGGACTTTCCAACACCTGAGGAGCCAACAATACAGTATGTTTTTCCAGGGCACATAATGTCTTTGACCTGTTCTAAACCGGCTCCGCTGACATTGCTGAGACCAATAATTCTGGTGCTGATTCCAGCTTCCCGGATTGCAGCGAATAATTGTTCCAGATCCTCTTCGCTGACCAGATCGGTTTTACTGAGGATGATCAATGGTTCAACATGGCCCTCATTTGCCATCACCAGATAGCGTTCAAGTCTGCTGATATTAAAGTCGTAGTGGCAGGACTGGACAATAAAAGCGATATCAATATTGGCTGCTATCATCTGTAGTTTGATGTTTTTGCCGGCAGATTTTCGGCGGAGAAAGGATTTTCGCGGCAGCATGGCGTGGATGTTGGCAAAATCCTTGGAGTCGTGATAGTCCACACAGACCCAATCCCCAACACAAGGCATATCGATGGCAGACTGCAGGGTATACATGAATTTGCCCGTTGCCTTGGCAGGGAGTTCTCCACGTTCGTTTCTGAGCATATACTGGCCACGGTCAACCACTGTTATCCTGGCGATTTCCTGCCCCGGTTCCAGGAATTCATCTGCCTGTTTTTGCAAGCTGTGATCCAGCCCCAGTTCCGTCAGTTCCATGGAAGATATTCCCACTTTTTGGTCGTCTTGAGTCGCATCCATTCTCCCTATTCCTGGCGATAGCTCTTCCCCAGTGATCTGGGGGCTCGGGACATAAATAAAAGACCAAGCCATTTCTGCAGGCCTCTGTCCGCTTCGCCGTGTTTACGGGTTTTTCTGGTGGAGTAATGCATAAATATCAGGGTGAAAATCATCAAAGGGAAGGGGGCCGTCTGAAATACCTGGGCAGGAATAGAGGGAAAGATGTTTTGCAGGCCAATCCCACATACCTGCAGAAAAGCAAAAAGCATAGCTCCCAGGGCTACACGCATGGGTTGCCAGCTGCCAAATATTACAAGTGCCAGGGCAATCCAGCCAATGCCTTCTGCTCCTTGCGGTCGCCCCCATCCGGGTTTTAAAGAAAGAGAGTAGGCAGCTCCTCCAATTCCCACGAGAAAAGAGCCGGCAAGGACGGCAAGCATCTGAATTTTGCCGGGGTTTAAGCCACGGGCAAAAGCAGCAGACGGGTTTTCACCAACCGAGCGGAGTTTAAGCCCTGAGCTGGAAGATCTGAAGAACCAGATAAGCAGGAACAGAAGCCCAAAGGCAAGGGGCACAGTAAGGGGCTGCATACATATTTTCTGCAGGGATTCCGGCAGCATTTCAGCGAAAGGAAGTTTCCCGGAAAGAAGGGTCGGACCTTGCACGCGGCTATAGGGGTTCCCTAAAAAGTAAGCGAGATCACGGCAGAGCAGGGAGAGTGCAAAACCCACAGCCACCTGGGAGAGATGCAGGTAAATAGAGAAATATCCAACCACCAGACCGGTGAGCATGCCGGCACAGCCCCCGGCAAGAAAGCCAAGGGTGAGTGATCCGCTTTCCTTTGCGGCAACAAAGGCGACCATGGCGGCAAATAAAACGGCTCCATCCAGGGAAAGGTTAATGACGCCGCTCTTTTCGGTGAGCATCTCCCCAAGTGCAATGATAATGAGCGGGGCACTGGCGGCAAGCACCGACGCAACAAGAACGGAAAAAGGAATATCACCGATCATGCCAGTTTCCTCCTCGTGCGCAAACCCAGAACAAAAAGAGCACTCAACACACAGCATCCCTGAATTACACCGGAAAGGGTGGAATCCAGCTGTAAAACAATGGGCAGCTGAATGGATCCCACATTAAGGCCTGCAAAAAAGAGCGCCAGAAATGGTACGGGAAGCACCCGATATCCTGCAAGCATAACCAGAAGAAGCCCAAGGTAACCGTAGCCACTGGAAATGGCAGGGATAAGACGATGATAGACTGCTGTTATCTGCATAAAGCCAGCCATCCCCGCAAAGGCACCGGCAATACTAATGGCGAGGATGTAGTAGCCTTCAGGAGAAATATTGTAGAGCAAAGCCGCTCGCGGGTTTTTGCCAATGGCCTTGAGTTTCAGTCCCAGCTTACTCTTGTAAAGAAGCAGCCAGCTGATAATCAGGACAAGAACAGCAATGACAAGACCGGCGTAGGCAACTCGCCATCCGGGA
>JAOZKN010000063.1:8174-15195 GCA_029935315.1 Desulfocapsa sp.
AATCAGGACAAGAACAGCAATGACAAGACCGGCGTAGGCAACTCGCCATCCGGGAGGACTTGTCAGCCAGAGTTTGTGGGGGAGCAGTTCGGTACCACTCATGGATGCGATTCCAGGTCGTTTCCAGGGGCCAAAGATCAGCCACAGGATAAATCCCTGGGCCACGAAATTCAGTCCCAGGCCGCCAAAGATTTCATGCACTCCGCCTCGTGTCTTCAAAAGACCTGCCAAAAGTCCCCAGGCTCCTCCTGCAATCATGGCAGCAATAAAGGAAAGGGAGAGGATTGCATAGGGGTTTTCAAGGCCTGGAAGACGAAGAACGGCCATTCCACCTATGGCTCCCATGATAACCTGACCTTCAATGCCGATATTCCAGAGGTTGGCTCTAAAGGTGAATAAAAGTCCACAGGAGCAGAGTACCAGAGGAATCCAGACAGACAACACCTGGCTGAATTTCATGGTGGAGGCAAAAGAGCCAAGCCAGATGTTTTTAAATGCAGGAAGAACGGGTGCGCCGGCAATGAAGAGTACCAGGGCCGTAAAACCGAATACAAGCAGAACGGCTGTGATGATATCCCGGGCGAGTTGCTTCATTAGGGTTGCATTCCCGTCATTGCGGCAGCAACACTGCCATGATTCGTTTCGCAAGTTGGACTGTCCAGCACGATCTCACCATTATAAAAAACGAGAATACGATCGCTGTAGTGGAGAATTTCATCCAGTTCCGGCGATGAAAAAAGAATACAGGCCTCAGAGCTCAGGGTTTTTGTGAGATAGTTCCATACCCACTGCCCGGAACGAATATCAAGCCCTCTGGTTGGGTTTTCCAGGAGTATCAGGCGGGATTTGGGGTTGAGCAGGGCAAGAAGCAGTCGTTGCTGGTTACCTCCGGAAAGATCATCGGCTGTATTGTCAGCTGTCCCTTTGATGGAAAAGGTTGCAATTCCTGCATTTGCCCGTGTTCTGTTTTTGTGCCCTCTTTGCCAGAATGAATTGTTTCTATCGCGCAGACTGAAATGGTCACTGATACTGATATCGGTGAATAAAGCCTCTTCAAGACGATCTGCCGGTAAGAAGACAGTCTTCAGTTTGCTGGCAACACGGCTTGCTTTTTTGGAGGCAGGAAGTTTTGTGGAAAAGAGTTGTACTTTGCCACTTGCAGGAATATCCAATCCAGCGGCAAGACGTAAGAAAGTGGCTTGTCCCGCACCGTCCAGCCCGGCAAGGCCGATAATTTCACCACTTTTTGCTGTAAATGTGTTCAGCTCAAGACCTTGACGTTCCCCTCCTGCCTGGACAGCATCCATGCAGAGGATGACCTCTCCCGTTTGCCTGGGCGCTGATTTTACTTTTTGCTCAGGGACTGTGCCAAACATGGCCTCTAACAGTTCGGGAAAGTGAAAAGGCGCAGAAGTGTGATGGGTAACCTGCCCGTTGCGTAAAACAGTTACTTCGTCGCAGAGGCTTGCCACCTCGTCAAGTTTATGGGACACAAGCAGGATGGTCATACCTTCTGCAGCAAGTTTTTTAAGGGCAGGGAAGAGAAGTGCTTTTTGCGCAGGAGAGATGCCGGTGGTGGGTTCATCCAGGATCAGGATGCGTGTTTCACAGTGGATTAAACGCAATAACTCCATCTGCTGTCGTTCCCCAATGGTGAGGAGTTCCACACGTCGTCCAGGATTCAGCTCAAAACCAAAATCACTGCAAAGACGTTTTAGTGATGCTTTAAATTGCTCTCTGGCAAGGACAGGGCAACCCAGGGAAAAGTTTTCAAGGACTGTGAGGGGCGGGAAATCCATGGGCTCCTGATAGAGCATGCCGATACTGTACTTTGCGGCATCATCAGGGGTCTCCAGGCGAACACTCTCTCCATCAATAAAAATATCCCCACCGGATTTTGCCTGGTACCCGGTGAGGATTTTCATCAGTGTGGATTTTCCGGCTCCATTTTCACCAATCAATCCATGGATGGAGCCGGAGTGCGCTGTAAGACTGACATCGCTCAATGCCTGGACAGTCCCGAAACGCTTGGAGATATGTTGGAATTCTACCTCCATTTCTTTTATTTAGAGGCGCCTTGCATTCCTTCAAGGAGCTGTGGCAGATTCCATATCTGTTCGTCAGTGGCTTTTTCATCCTTTTTCAGGAAAACGCTCTTGTCCTGGTAATTCAGAGGACCTGAAAAAAGAGAGATGGAGTTATCACCAAGACCAGTAACAAAGGCCGTTAAGGCTTTAGAGGCATCAGGTGAAAGCGCCATGCCATTTTTGAAACCAATGGATGAAACCTTAGTATTGTTCATATCACTCCATTTAGGCCCCAGCCATAACCATTCTTTTTTCCAGTCGTTCCTGATGGCAGCTTTTATAAAGTGAGTATAGCCGGGAACCCAGTTGAAATAGGGAACGCCAAGGCAGGCTTCGGGGGCTGTGTCACAGGCACCGAGGAAATCATAAGGGATGGCAACAACATCTGCGCCTTCTTTTTTCTTCTGGTTGGCAACGATTAAGGCCTCGGTGGTGTCAATCCCTGAGATAACAACATCGATTCCGGAATCAAAGAAGTTTTTTGCGACCTGGGTTGGGTCTGAGGTAACACCTGGAATGTTAAACCAGAATCCAATCCAGGAAACCTTAAATGTGAGATCTGCAGCATCTTTTTTCAATACTTCAGTCCAGGCATAACGGGCACCAAGAAAACAGGATGCCGCAAGACGCTTGGTTTCATCATTGATCAGAGGTCCAAGGTAGCCGATTTTTCCGGTTTTAGAGCTCATGGCAGCGGCAAAGCCGGCCATCATCTGTCCATATTCCATTCTTCCCATCAGGTTTGACAGGTTGGCAGGGGAATCAGGATTTTTAGCGTCGTCTCCTGAAATATGGATAAATTTGACTTTCGGATGCAGCATGGCAGCCTCCCGGATACCGTCTTTCATATCATCGGAGTTGCCGATAATAAGCTTTGCACCTTTGGAGACCAGATCATCAACGAGAAAGGGAACGGTAACACCGGGACGATCTGCAGGATTCACCTTGTCGATATAGATCATCCTGGTGCCGGGGATATTTTTTTCTATCTCTTTTCCAGCTTCAAAATGGGCCTGGCTCCAGCCGTGATCATTGGCGGGGCCAACCATAAGCAGACCGAATGTGAAACCGCTGTTTGCCGCACTGCCTGGAACCGGACTTAGAAAAATGGTGAAGGCAGCAATCAGCGTGACGGCCATGGCGGGAATGGATTTGAACATTGTTTCTCTCCTCAGGTAAGGGATTTATTTGGTATTTAAAATCGTTATTGCAGCAGGTTCTGTTCTTCAGATGTGTCAATGTCTACGGGTGGAATAATGAGTTTATGCAGTGCTCCCAGGGTTCGTACCGTCTCCAAAAAGGCTGAGGGAAGGGGAACCTCCCTGTCTGCAGGAAGAAGTTTAAAGCTGTCGGCCTGGGTCAGGATATTGCCTGAATCAATGCCTTCCTGATTGTCACAGAGGACCTGGGTTCGCAAGGCATCGGCCAGAGCGTCTCTTAGCTGTGGTAATTCCTGATGTACATCCAGCAGCTCCTGTTCGATAATTCCCTGATACTGGTTCCGAAATGCCAGGAATTTTTCTTCTGTGTTGTGAGAACCGAAAATTTCGTTGCAAATGGCGCCGTTGAGCATGGTTTGCGCAGAGCTGTCCAGGGTGGGGTGCTTTCTGGCAATAACGGGTTTCAGTGTTTTAAAAAAAATCATCTGGATCATTGCGATCCCTTCACGAAGAATGGGGATCAGACGGGAATTTTTATTTTCTTCTTTCACATTACGACCTTCACAGCTGCATGGTTTTTTAAATTTTGATAATGCCGAAGCCTGGACTCGTCATCCTCTACTATGATTTCAGCATTCAGACTCAAATATTTGCCACCGGAACTTGCGTGGGAATAGCTTATGAGCAGGTTTTTTTTGCCAAGGATTGTCGCGATGGCGGCTCTGAGTTCTTTTTCGTCAGCGCCGATAACCTTATAGGTCCATGCACAGGGATAGTTGATCTTGGGTTTGTCTTTACAGGAAAATGGTTTTGCAAATGGATCTATTTTCATTGTTTGCCCAACTGGAGATATTATAAATAGAATTTTTCAGGAATTTACAGAGCAGTGCGTCAAGAGTCAAGATAAAGGATTTCGCTCTTGTGGAAAAAAGCGATTTGTTTTTATCGGCTTAATGTGGAAATGAGACACGGTGTCATTTGTGATTGTTTCTCATGTGCCTTGAAATACACGGGAAATCTGAATTTTACTTTGCGGAAAAGCCTGTTTGCGAGTAATATGCCCCTGCTCAAAAAGAGTGAAGCTTCCTGCTTTTCCAGGGAGTGTGGGTTGGCAGGAGGAGGTCTTGTGGGTAAACTCAAATCAGTTGTTTCATCTTCTTTTTTTCTTCTTTTTATTGTTTCTTCTTTTGCAGAAGCAAAAGATTCTTTTAGTGAAGCAGACGAACTGCTGCTTTTTCAGGATATGGATCTGGTTGTCAGCGCATCGCGGCTGAAGCAACCTGAAAATTTGTTGTCCGTACCCGTTACTGTCCTCAGTGCCGATGATCTGCACTATGGCGGCCATACATCTATTGCGGAGGCGCTTCGCTATGCACCCGGTGTAGATGTGATAAGGATGGATAGAAACAGGTATGGCATCGGAATTCACGGCCTGGAAGGTATGTTCTCTGACCGAATGATGACCCTTGTGGATGGCATGCCGGCAGATAGTCCTGCTTTTGGCGGCCCCGAATTCACATCGCTTCCGCTGATGATGGAAGACATTGAACGAATAGAAATTGTTCGTGGTTCAGGGGGTGCTGCCTGGGGAGCCAATGCTTTGTCGGGCGTTATACATATCATCACGAAAGAGCCGGGAGAAGAACAGGGGCTGTTTGTTACATCCACTGTAAGCGTGTTTGGTGACAGCTCCTCCCAGGTTCGGTATTCTGATAGCAGTGGAAATTGGCGATGGCTCCTTTCTGCGGGGTATGAAGATAAAAAATCGTCTGCTGATGCTCTGGATGATGAGGACGGTGCTGATGATTTTCAGCGTCGTGCCCTGGCAAGAACAGCCTTTATTTACGAAACAGAATCTGAACTGAAAATTTCCTTTGGGGCAGGGGGGACAGGTACCGAATCTGGTATCTTTGAAACTGCAAACACTCTGGCAGCTGATAATAATGACCTGGATACAGGCAATGGATATCTCCGTGCAGAAAAGATATTCAGTTCCAGCAGTGAAGGCTATTTACGTTGGGCCGGGCGCTACCAGGATATGGATCGTCCCTCTTATGGTGAAGCCAGATATAAGGTGAGAGAACATGATATTGAAGGGCAGATGACCTTGACCGGCCTGGAAAAACATGCCATTGCTCTTGGAGGGAATGCCCGAAGCACCCATCTTTCTTCCCGTCCTGCAGCATACAACGTTTTTACCCTTGCGGATGAAGATGTTTATGAACGCTGGTTTGGCCTCTTCGTTTCAGACCGCTATCAACACACCACCCAGCTTGGGCTTGAGGCACAGTTTCGTGTGGACTATTTCACAGAAGGTTCTACGGATTGGTCCGGTCGTGTTTCTTCCATTTATGGAATCGATGTGAATATGGATCATGTGTTGCGTTTCAGCGGGGCAAAATCCTATCGACAACCTGTTGGCTTTATCCGCAACGCCATCTTTCATTCAACCCCTTCGACAGCACCTCTTTTCCACTTTTATGTTGATCCCGATATGGACTCTGAGCAGGCCTGGTCCGTTGAGGCGGGATACTCCTGGAAAATGCCGGAAGACCTGACCTTGAAGGTCGATTTGTACTATATGTGGTACAGTGATCTGATCGGTGGGAGTAATCTCTATGGGATGGCAGAGGAGGGAGTACCTGAAATATTTATGGTCGTCACAAATACCGGTGATGCCGATGGTTTTGGCGGAGAGCTCCAGTTGGATTATGCATCCGGCCCGTGGCTCTGGACTGCCTGGTATGCCTACAGTGACTTTGAAACTGAGTATGAAAATCAGTCTATCAGGGCCTTTCTCCCGGCTGAAAATAAAATAGGGCTCAAGCTGCGCTGGAAAATTACCGGGAGTTGGACGGCTAACGGACAGTATGCCTACTCGGATGCGATAAAGGAAGACATCTCAGACGATACTGTAAGTTCATCCAATCGTCTGGATATCACGTTAGCAAAGAGTTTTCTGGAAAGAAAAGGGGAGATTATGTTCGGTGTTATTGATCTCCTCGAAAAAGAATATGATCCTCTGGTAGGCCTTGATCAGACTGCTGGTAATAAAATTCCGGGTCGAACATTTTTTGCACGCTTGCAGTATACGTTTTAATTGAGAAAAAAATTGTTTTTGTCAGTCATAAAATATACAACATCAAGCAGATGTAATTGATTTGCCTGTTCTGCCTTCGGTGGGCAGATGGGCAAGCAGATACGTATCTCGAAAAAAATGGAAAAGAGCAAAAACAGAATAGGTGCAATAACGGCGACAGGTATTTTATGGACCTGTATCGTTGCTGCGCTCTGCTGTTTTCCTGCAGCTGCCCTGGCAGTGGATGAAGTTGTGCTTGTCTTGAGTTCCGATGCCCGTCCGTACAGGGACGCTGCCAAATCCCTGGAATCATCCCTTCCTAAAGAAAAGTTTCGCAGTACAGTCATTTTATCTAAAGAGCTGACAGCTTTTGGTTTCGATGCTTTCAAACGAAAACATGCAGCAAAGTTATGGGTTGCCATTGGCAGTCGTGCCACTGCTCAATTAAACACACTGTTATCTGCTTCGACACCCTTTGTGTACTGTATGGTGGCAAATCCTGAAAAAGTCGGGATAGGTTCCGGGCGTGAACATGTGGCGGGGGTCTCTGTCAGTAAGCCACTGGCTGAGCAGTTTGCACTTATCCAGATCGCCATGCCTGAAATGAATTCAATGGGCATGCTGTATCGATCGTCATCGGAAGAATCGATGCAGGTTCTTGCAGAAGTGAAGAAGCGATTACCCCCCCAATGGCA
>JAOZKN010000240.1 GCA_029935315.1 Desulfocapsa sp.
ATCGGAAACTCGATCTCGGGTTTCCGACCACATCTTTTCCGTTTTTCCTCGCTCCTCTTCCCTTGTTAGTTCAATCCATGTAGAAGGTTACGTTATACGGATTGGATGTTGGTAGTTGAGAGTGTCAACAGGACGAATTCATGCCTTGTAAGTGGTGGTAAATACTAAGGGGCTGAGGCTACAGAAGACGGATTTCTCCAGATTCCAGCTCATAGAATGCTGGAACAATTTTTAATTTTCCCGCTTTGACTAAATCTACCATGATTGGTTGTGATTCTTTCAGTTGGGTCGCGGTCATCCTGGCCACTTCTCTGGCAGCATTATCGGTAAGATCTCCTTCCTGATCACGCACTTTATCGACAGCTGGTTGGATAGCAGGAATAAGGGATGCGATGTGGCCTTCCAGTTCTGCACCTTGAGCTACTGCGCCAATGGCACCACAGCTGGTATGTCCAAGGACAACAATGAGGGGGGTGTCCAAATGAGCCGCAGCATACTCCAGACTGCCCAGTAACTGATCGTTGAGAATATTACCTGCCACCCTGACAACAAAGAGATCACCTAGCCCTTGATCAAAAAGAACCTCTGGTGGGACGCGGGAATCAGCACATGCTAAGACTGCTGCAAAGGGTGCTTGGCCACTGCCGAGTGCAATGCGGCGTTCGCTATCCTGATTGGGATGGTTGAGGGAAGTGTTGACAAAGCGCTTGTTGCCTTCCATGAGTTGTTGTAATGCCAGTTCAGGGCTTGGCATGATTGGTCTTCCCATTATATTCTCCTTGCGAATAAATCTGTGATGATGGCGGCAGGTTCAAAAAATTGTACTCTCGTTTCAAAATGCAACAAAAGACATTCATAGCTCTCTTTTCGATAAAGTCAAGGGTTTAATAGAGGAGATAGTGCTTGATTATTGTCTATCATCTCAACCAGTCGTCTTTTTAGAGCATTTTGGAAGGTACACCTTTCACAAAGTGGTTTTTTGAACAATTTGTTAACGAAGGAAAACGGAGAGGAAACGAACACAAAAATGAAGTCGACCAGGATCAGGATATAAACGTATCTAAGGAAATGATCCGGTCGACTTCAAATAAGGCTGCTTATTTGACAAGCTCGTAAAAAGTAAAAAACTTCATATTCCAGGAACTAAAATTTAATGGAATGAGGCGTACTTGGGTACGTCGCAATGACAGTAAATTTGTACCCCAGGGCACTTCCTGGGGGCGCGTGACGAAGAAGATGAAGAGTTTTTACGACGCCATCATTTAAAATAGTTCAGCAGGGCATGAAGGGTGGTCAGCGGGTGTGGTGGACAGCCGGGGATATATAAATCCACAGGAATCAAACTGTTTAAGTCGCCAACAACTTCATCGC
>JAOZKN010000064.1 GCA_029935315.1 Desulfocapsa sp.
AAAGAGCCGATTGGATCCGTGGACCCGTCGACGTGTTTCCACTTCAGCATGACTGAGTCCCTTAACGGAACTTTGCATCTCCGTTATGACCTGCTGATTCGTTTTATTGAAAAATCCCATACTTTAGTCTATCAGAGACAAAGAATGGGATCAATTAATGCTGAGAAAAAAATAGTGCCGGCCTAAAAAACTACACAACTGAGAATCCGGGAATTCAGACTATTTCCTTTGATACACTCAAAAAAAACAACCAAATCCCCTGATTCTTTGATTCTCTTTGGGAGAATCAGTCTGCGGTTTCCATGGGACGACCACAGCAAACAGGAACGGCATCGCCGCCCTTAAGCTGCATATACTTATTGCAGGTAGTACAAATGACGGTGCACTCTTCAACCGCTTTCTCTTCGGTATAAACAGTGGTGGATGCAATCCCTTCAATATGAAATCTGGCAAGATTCTCTTTTGTGGGGATATACTCACCGATGGCAGTCATACGCTTGTTGTCTGCAGCACAATCAACAACGACACGCCACAGAGTCTCCATGGAAGCAGTTTCCTGCTCATTCTCAGGGACAAACTCAACAATATTTTTATCTACTCGTATTTTCATTTCTACTCCATCTTTGCTTTTATCGCTTTACCTACACTGCGACCAAGTTCTACGCACTGAGCTAAATCATCTTCCTCAGGAACATATTTGATTCTCACTCCCTCATCAACAACATCAAACTTCATATCTTCCATTGCCTGATTAAGGAGTTTAACAGATTCACCGGACCAGCCAAAAGAGCCAAAGGCCGCTCCAATTTTATTCGCAGGCTTCAACCCCCGCATATACATGAGAAAGCCGGCCATCCTGGGCAATAAACCATTATTCAAGGTTGGACAACCAAGGACAATGGCACTGGTATTCAAGACGTCACGCATAACATCACTTCGGTGTGTATAACGGAGATTCACCAACTTGAAAGAAATGCCTTCATCCTGTAATCCAGCACCAACACGTTTGGCCATCTCCTCAGTTGAATGCCACATGGTGTCGTAAATAACCAGCGCATCACCATCGCCCTCATTATGGCTCCATTTCTTGTAGGCCTCAAGGGCCATACCAGGGTTTGTTCTCCAGATAACACCATGATCAGGTGCAATCATTTTAATATCCAGCCCCATCTCCTCAACCTTGGCGATAAGCTTCTTCACAAGTGGTGAGTAGAGGGTTAAAATATTGGCATAGTACTTTGTGAGTTCTTCCTTGAGGACAGCCTGATCTACTTCATCATCAAAGCGTTCACTACTGGCAAGATGTTCACCAAAGGCATCAGAGGAGAAGAGAATCTTATCTTCCACCAGATAGGTGAACATGGAATCCGGCCAGTGCAGCATACGGGTTTCAAGGAAGGCGAGAGATTTTTCACCAAGGCTGATATTGTTGCCCGGTTTGGCAATCTCATAAGGCCAGTCTTCCCGGTGAAAGTGTTGGAGCAGAGCTTTTTCACCCATTTTGGAACAGATGATCTTCTCGGGTTGAATCAACTCGACCATATCCGGCAGACTCCCGGTATGATCCATCTCCACATGGTTCACAACAATATAATCGATTTTCGCAGGATCAATGATTTCACTGATTCTGGCAATCATATCGTTTTTCATATTTTTTTTCACTGTATCGATCAATGTGATTTTCTCATCAATAATGAGATACGCATTGTAAGTGGTTCCACGGTTGGTTGAATACCCGTGAAAATCACGGACATCCCAATCAATCGCACCAACCCAATACACATTTTCGGTCAATTTAACTGGATTCATTAAAAAATACCTCCTGCCACTATGCTATATTAATAAGTTCGTGGTCGCGCTGCACACAACCACGAAGGTTTCATTGCGTATAAAAAAAGGCACAGCCAACAGAAAAAAATCTCTGGTTTCTGCGCCTTAAAGAAAACTGCTATAATTTCAGATAAAACAAATTTTATAACCTTTATATTTCTGAGAAATCATCCTTTCCAGCTCCGCACACCGGGCATTCATAATCATCGGGAAGATCTTCAAAACTCGTGCCTGCTTCAATACCCGCGGCATCGTCCCCTTCTGCAGGATCATACACATAGCCACAGATGTCACATCTGTATTTCTTCATACCGGCAGCTGCCCCTTCTTTTATTTCTTTTGCTCCCGTTTCAGAGGAAGGCTTTGCATTTTCTTCATGAACAGAGCCGGGGCCTGCGAGGGGTTTAAAAGCCTTTACAGTTGCACCACAAACCGGACATCTCCAGTCTTCAGGAAGATCTGCAAACTGCGTTCCTTTTTTAATCTTTCCCTTACGATCCCCTCTGTCGGGATCATAAATATAGCCGCAATTCATAGTCTGGCACTGGTGCATATCTTCAGGTAAAGCCATAACTGTATTACTCCTTTATATCATATCAGAAGGTATCAGGACTTCCAGACACCATGTAAATTACAATATGCTCTGGCTGTTGCAGAATTTGCCGAGACTGTAAAAACAGCTTCAGGTGCGTCACCCGGACTGAAAAACTGGCGAAAAGACTGACCAGCCGCTAAAAGCTCGATCCATTCAATAAAATGATCGTCAGTCATGGGATGGGCAACACTGCCGACAGTTACCTTAAAACCACCGTCAACTTTCTCAACAACAGGAATATGTTTCTCTGTTGCTGCATCAACACTATTTTCTTTCAGCTGATCCATGGGAGCACCGCAACAAGTAAGATCTCCACCGCCCGCATGCAGTACTTCTACAACATTTCCGCATATATTGCACTTATAAATCCCCTGTTCTTCTGCCATGATATGTTCTCCTGTTAGAGATTAATGAGGCCTTCGCCACCAAAATTATCCTTTAGCAATTATGCACTGTGCTCCGAGAGGTACTTGGCAACGCCCTCAGCAGTTGGCTCCATGGCATCATCGCCTTTGTTCCAGTTGGCAGGACACACATCACCATGTTCTTCGGTAAACTGCAGGGCATCAACCATACGAAGCGCTTCATCTACATTTCTGCCAAGGGGCAGATCATTTACGACCTGATGACGAACAATACCTTCTTTATCTATGAGGTAAAGACCACGAAGGGCAATTCCCATATCCAGCAGGACACCGTAATTTTCAGAAATAGACTTATCAAGATCGGCCACCAGCGGGAACTGAATATTGCCAATACCACCATCATTGATAGCGGTGTTTTTCCAGGCAAGATGACTGAAATGGGAATCGATGGAGACACCAACTACTTCACAGTTTTTCTCTTTGAATACACCAACTGCCTTATTAAAGGCCAGAATTTCAGACGGGCAGACAAAGGTGAAATCCAGGGGATAAAAAAAGAGCAGCACATATTTACCGCGCATATCGGAGAGTTTGAATGCCTCGTTAAAAGTATTGTCGGGCATAACTGCTATCGCTGTAAAATCGGGTGCTTCATTGGTTACTAATGGTTTCATTTCAGATCTCCTGATGATACAATTTTTATTTAGTAATTTTCAGCCAACACTTCAAAATAGCTTTGGGGATGACTGCAGGCCGGGCATTTCTTCGGGGCCTTGGAGCCCTTATGAGTAAACCCGCACTTCGCGCAGTACCAGGTTACCTCTTCATCTTTGACAAAAACTTTTCCTGACTCAAGATTAGCAATAAGCGCCCTGTATGTTGCAGCATGCTGTTTTTCAGCAACGGCAATGGAACGCATACTGGCAGCAATCACAGCAAACCCTTCAGCTTCTGCAATATCTGCAAACTCCGGATACATGGTTTCAAACTCATGCTCTTCGCCCATGGCTGCATTTTGCAGGTTCTCCATGGTACTGGCAGGAGGTGTTGCCGGATAAGAAGCTGTTATTTCCACTTCTCCGCCTTCAAGAAACTTAAGCAGGGTTTTGGCATGGGCCCGCTCCTGTTCAGCAGTACGCTCAAAAATCGCGGCTATCTGTACATAACCTTCTTTTTTTGCGACTTTGGCACAATAGGAATAACGATTACGTGCCTGAGATTCGCCAGCGAATGCTGTAAGAATATTTTTTTCTGTTTTACTTCCCTGTAATGCACTCATAGTCTCAATCCTACGCCTTAAGGGCTGTTTTCCCTTCACTTGTGATTTCGTATTTGCATCTGACAGGACTGTCAATATACCCTTTCTTCTTCAGAGCAGTAATTTGACAGCTAATCTGTTTTGCCTCTTTTCCCACAGCAGCTGCAATATCCTTTGATGCACTGGGCCCGTCACACTTGTTCATTGCCTCAAGAACTTCTTTCTGCTTATCATTCAATGTGCATTTTTTGCTTCCACAACCCATTTTAGCAACTCCCCTAGATTTTTTTGTACTGGTTTTCTTTATTTTTTCCTGACATTTCGGGCAGAGGCCTGTTACTTCCAGCCTGCGTCCGGTAATGGTATAGCCGTGAGTATCACCCACTGGCAACTCCACATGCTTCTGACCAATATCAAGATTATCTATTCGCTGACATTCCACACAATAGATATGATCATGATCTTCAAGCTCACTATCAAAACGTTTCTGCCGTCCACTGATTTCCAGCTTGCGAATCATCTTCACATCTGACAGGATCTCCAGATTTCTGTAGACCGTTGCCAGACTGATCCTGGGCATATACTTTTTCACACGCTCGTACAACTCGTCTGCCGTGAGGTGTCCTTTACTCTTTTTCAACTCGCGCAGAATCATCTCGCGCTGATTTGTCATTCGTAATTGCATACTTCCTCCTTGCGATAATTACTTTCAACAGTAAATAATAATCTTTCGCAAGTCAAGATTTTTTTCACTCTCTCAACTGAATAATAACAATTTTTATCAATTAATTTTTAACGGAGCGGTTATCCCACCACCAGACGTTAAGACGAGCTCAGAGGCAAGTATAAGAGAACCATTATTTTTTGTATTATATGGGCTGAATGCCAGAAATTGGAAAGACTTTTTAAAATACTTACTGCAGATCAATTTGCTCTGTCGTCATGGATTGCACCACAAACATGGCACAGAGAACAATAAAAACACCGGGAAGAATCCGGATTCCAGGCCACACACCCCCAAACACAAGATCAATAACAAGAACCAGCGCAGGATAGAGATAAGAATAGGCCATGGCCCTGGTGGGGCCAATAAAGAGGATACAATACTGGGTGAGAAAAAAAGTGATAATAGTTGAAAAAACAGCCAGATAAAAAATACCAAGCCAGACTGTGCCCGAAATATCAGCAGCCTGCATGGCTATCAGCCTGGAGCCGCCAGGAATAAGCAGCCATATGGTGCCGGTCACCGTAACCCAGAAGGCCATCTGCACCATGGGTTCGCCGCGATGAAGCTTATGCACAAGGGGAGTGTACAGCCCCATAACCAGACATCCTGCAAGAAATATAAGATCCCCGCGATTCCAGGCAAGGCTCGTGAGCAGACGAATATCTCCGCGAAACACAATCCACAAAGCACCACTAATCCCAAAAAACAGGGCAGCAAGACGAGCTTTCCCCAGACGTTCTCTGCTAAGCAGCATGGCATAAATACCGGAAAAGGAAGGAACAAGGGTAAAGATGGCGCTGGTATTCAGCGCAGAAGTATATCTAAGGGACAGAAACATACACCAGAAAAAGATAACCAGAACGGCAGATATGCAGAAATAACGCAGGAGAGCTGAAAGAGAAACAGCAAGCCCGCATCGATACCACACAACAGGGGCAAAGAGCAGGCTTGCAAGAGCAAAACGAATAAGAGTTAATGCTGCGGGATCAATGTCCCGACTGATGGCAGCTCCCACCGGAAATGATCCTGAGACCAGAACGGCACACAGGAACATCAGAAGGTGGATCTTATACTGACTCTTCACTCTCCTCGTCAAGTTCTTCTGTGTCTTCCTCTTCGCTCTCTATCACCTCTTCAGCCTCTTCAAGGTCTGCAGGGGATACAAAGAAGCGGGAATAGAGCACGCCAATCAAGACAAAAAACATGGGAACAGTCCAGATCAAACCAAGCCCCAGAGGAATTGCGGAGACCATATACAGGAGCATCATCACCACATACAGGCCAAATACAGTCCACCACTTCTTGTGAATTGCCTTTCTCGAAGCTTCGAGGGCTTCCCAGGGACCAAGACCTTTATCCAGGATCAATGGCAAGGTAAGGGCGTAACCGACAGAAAGATAAATTCCCGGCAACACCAGGAGAATAAATCCAATCATCACCAGGACAAACTGCAAGAAAACGGCAATGCTCATGGAGACAATTTTTGACCCGGAGAATCCAGCGAAAACCTGCTTCCAGCTAACTCGCTGCTCAAGGGCACGACGCACACCGATCAGCATCAAACCACCAGTAAAGAGCATGGAAAACCAGGCCGTGACCATTTGCAGACCACTATTCACACCCATGGCCATGGTGGGATCACTTTCGCCATATATCTGCATCACCGCGAATGAGCCACCCAGGCTAATAGCAAAAAGGACCAGATACATAAGCATGGCGCCGCCCCAGATAGAGCCTTTTGCTCCTTTGGTTTTCAGCCATGCTTCTTTTACAAGTTCTCCAACGGTGAAATCGATATCGCCTGTCTCAAGTTCGTCATCCGTGTCATGGACCTGACCTTCATCATCGAACAGGCCATCATCAGCTTCTCCCTCGTCAGTATTCTCCTCATCATGGGAAGAAACAACAGGTACAGTTTCAATAACTTCTGGCTGACACACACCACAGTAGAATTTCGAGTCGATTTCCTGCATAAAATCCCGATGAAAAGTATCTCCGCAGACCGAGCAGGCCTCCTTGGGATACTCTTCTTCATCATCCGATTTCTCGACGTCATCATCGGCCATCAATGCCTGGGCAGTCTCAAAAGAATCTTCCGTATCCAGACTTTCTTCAGGTTCTGTTTCTTCTTCTGCATCTTCTGCAAACGCTTCCTGCTCATCGGCCTCTGTCAGTTCAGGATCTTCTTCATAGTCCTCGGGAAGACAAAGCGCACAATACTTCTTGCCACCCACTGTCTCTAAAAATTCAGGGTGAAGGGACTCACCGCATTCGTCACAGGTGCCAAGGGCAGTTTCCCCGCTGGCATATTCGTCATCATCATCAGCAAAATCGAGCAGATCGTCCTCTTCTTCTGTGACCTCCCCCTCATCCTCATCATCATCGAAAGCAAGCTCATCGTCGTCCGTTTCTGACGCTTCATCACCAACAACGGCTTCTTCATCTGTTCCTGCTTCTTCCAGTGCATCCTCTGTCTCAAGAGCATCTTCTTCCGGCTCTTCTTCAGATTCCTCCCCGGCTTCTTCCTCAAGCTCTTCGGAAGTGTGGAGTTGCTCGTCTGCTATAGGATTATGGAAAATTTCCTGCCGCACCAGCGTAGAGTCATCCATATCCAGCAACACTTCTTCCGCAACCAGAAAAACCTTACTGCACGCCGGGCAACGCAACTTCTTTCCGGCAAGGGTATCATCAACAGAACCATGCACCCCGCAATGGGGACAATCTATCTTCATTTACAGCCTCCGCATTCTTGAGCTCTTGCTTTTGGAACAGATACAAACTGAATAAAACTACTGTAAGAGCAGTATAAAACAAGTACAATGCGAAGTGTAGTACAAAAGCATGGAAAAAATACAGGAAAAACAACACTTCCATCCATTTTTTTCATATTTTCAGTACCAAATAGCCCACGAACAGTGGCCAAAGCAACCAACATGCAACTTATTCTCATCGCCGCCATGGACATCAACAGGGTAATCGGACTCAAAAACAAGATCCCCTGGCATATCCCCGAGGAAATGCAACACTTTAAAGAAAGCACCATGGGACATGGGGTAATCATGGGGCGGAAGACCTTTGATTCCATTGGAGGAGCGCTTCCCGGACGACAAAACATTGTGCTCAGCAGCAACCATAAACTCTCCCTTCCCGACTGCCAGGTTGCCCATAGCCTCGCCGAGGGCCTTGCCTGCTGTAAAAACCAGAAGAAAGTATTTATTGCCGGCGGAAAAACAATCTATCAGGAGGCCATGGAGCAGGTCGACACCATCCTCCTTACGATTATTCAAAAAGAATATGAGGGTGACACCCTGTTTCCTGCCATTCCCCCAACACACTTTCAACTTCTCTCCGAGAAAACCATGGGACGGGACCCACTGTTCACCCTGCAAATCTATCAGCGCAAAACAGTCTCCTGATGTGGTTTGAGCTTCCCCCCCTGCCCATCCATGATGTTCTTCCCACCCTCCGGGAAAAACTTGCCGGGCACCAGTCTGTAGTCCTTAACGCAGAGCCGGGTTCTGGAAAAACCACCATTGTACCCCTGGCACTCCTTGACTCCCCCTGGTTACAGAACAACAAAATCATCATCCTGGAACCCAGGCGTATCGCAGCCCGGATGGCGGCAAAACGCATGAGCGAGCTTGCCGGTGATGTGTGTGGCGGCCTGGTTGGCTATCGTATTCGTTTTGACACCAGGATCAGCAAGCAGACGCAAATCGAGGTGGTCACTGAGGGGATTTTCCTGCGTATGATTCAAAACGATCCCGAACTGGCAGGGGTTGGCATGGTAATCTTTGATGAGTTCCATGAACGATCCATCCAGTCTGACCTGGCCCTTGCCTTCTGTCTCGATGTCCTGGAGTTACGTGATGATTTAAAAATCATGCTGATGTCTGCCACCATTGCCAGCGAAGCGATATCAGAACTCCTTGGCAAGGCGCCGGTTATTACCGGAAAAGGACGCTGTTTCCCGGTGGAGCTGCACTATTTGGAAAGACCTTCAACGGATTATATCATCCCCCAAACCGTACGCGCCATCCAGCGTGCCGTGGAGCAGGACAGTGGTGATATCCTGGTCTTTCTCCCCGGTGGTGGTGAAATTCGCGCAGTTGCAAACAAACTGGAAGGGGATTTTCAGGTATTCCCCCTCTACGGCGACCTGCCACAGAATCAACAGGACAAAGTTTTCAGCCATACGGCCAAAAGACGGATTATCCTGGCCACACCCATTGCCGAGACCAGCCTCACCATCGAAAGGGTTTCAGTGGTTATCGATTCAGGCCTGATGAAAAAACCGTATTTTTCACCTGCAAATGCACTCAGCACCCTTCGCACCCTGCCTGTCTCCAAAGCATCTGCAGAACAGCGCAGTGGCCGTGCAGGCCGACTGGGCCCCGGCATCTGCTACCGCCTGTGGACCAAAACGGAACACTTTTCAAGACCTGACTTTCTGCCTCCGGAAATACTGGGAGCGGATCTCAGCCCACTGCTTCTTGAGTTGCTGCAGTGGGGAGTAAAAGATCCCCTGGCATTACAATGGCTGGACCCACCCAGGCAGGGAGCAATCGAGCAGGCCCGTACTCTCCTGACCCAGCTTGGAGCTATTGACAACAAGGGAATGCTCAGCAAAACGGGTAAGCAAATCGCGTCCCTGCCCCTCCATCCCCGACTGGCACTGATGCTGCACCGAGGCCACAAATACGGCCAGCCAGACCTTGCCTGCCGCCTGGCAGCCCTGTTACAAAACCGCGATCTGTTTCGGGGGAGGCGGGATGAACGCAGCGTGGATATTGAAGAGCGACTGGAAGTCCTCCGTCTCTTCGAAGAGAAGAAAACAGAACAAGTTCGCGCAAGGGGTGGAGATATTGCACTGTGCCGTCGTATTCTGCAGGAGGCGGCCCAGTACCGGAAACTCCTGGGAGGCCCCCGACACACCGGCAAAACATACGATTTCGGCGAGGCCGGCAATCTCCTTGCCCTGGCCTATCCTGAGCGCATAGCCCAAAAAAAATCCGGCTCGTCCATGCACCTGCTTGCCTCGGGACGGGGTGTCATCCTTCCACCAGGCGACCACCTGCAGAAAGCTGATTTCCTGGTTGCAGCCAGTGTGGATGGGGGAAGCAAACAGGGACGCATTTTTCTGGCGGCAGGCATCACTCTGGAAGATATCAGCAGACATCACCAGAAGTTACTCACAGAAGAGAAGCGCATAGAGTGGAACGGGCAGAAAGTGGAGAGTGGGACTGTTCTTTCTTTAGGCCGCCTGGAAATACAACGAAAGCCCCTTGTGAATGCTGATCCGGACAGGCTGCGCAAATGTTTCCTCACCGGCCTTGCCCAATGCGGCGCAGACTGCCTGAACTGGCAGAAGAAGAGCCGGGAACTGCAGGCCAGACTGAAAACCGCCCACGAACTGGCCCCCGAAAACTGGCCGGATATTTCAGACAAAGCACTGATGCGGGACCTTTCCTGGCTTACGCCCTATCTCGATTCCATACAAAGTCTCAGGCAGCTCAAAAAACTCGATCTCTACCCCATCCTGCTTTCCAGACTCTCCTGGAATAAGCAGCAGCAGCTCGAAAAACTGCTGCCCACCCACTATCAGGCACCCAGTGGTTCAAGGATAAAGCTGGAATATCACCCAGGCAAAGCACCAGTGCTTCCCGTCAGGCTCCAGGAAATGTTTGGTGCCACAGAGACACCCACACTGTTTCAGGGAAAACTCACAATCCTTGTGCATCTGCTGTCCCCTGCAAGGCGTCCCGTACAGGTCACAGCGGATCTCGCATCATTCTGGAAAAACACCTATCCCGAAGTAAAAAAAGAACTGGCAGGCCGCTATCCCAAACATTACTGGCCCGATGATCCGCTTATCGCCCAGGCCACGGCCCGTTGTAAGCCACGCTGATTATCACTTTTCCGCCAGGATCTGTTTCAAGTAGTATCCGGTAAAGGAATCCTTCTCCCGGCTCAACTCTTCAGGAGTACCGGTGGCCACAATATTGCCACCCTGATCGCCTCCCTCCGGTCCCACATCAATCACCTGATCTGCTGTTTTAATCACATCAAGATTATGCTCAATAACAACGATGGTGTTGCCATTGTCCACCAGTCGGCTCAGGACTTCGAGAAGATGTTTAATATCTCCCGGATGCAGGCCGGTGGTGGGTTCATCAAGGATATAGAGGGTATTGCCGCTGGCCCTGCCGGATAACTCCTTGGCAAGCTTTACCCGCTGGGCCTCGCCACCGGACAGGGTCACCGACGATTGCCCCAGGCTGATATAGGTCAATCCTACATCATAGAGGGTCTGCAGGCGATTCTTCACCGGTGGAATATTCTTAAAAAACTCCAGCGCCTCCTCCACGGTCATGGAGAGCACCTCATGGATATTCTTGCCGCGATACTTGATCTCCAGGGTCTCACGGTTATACCGCCGCCCCTTGCAGGCATCACAAACCACATAAATATCTGGCAGAAAATGCATGGCAATCTTATTGACCCCTTCGCCCTCACAGGCCTCACAGCGTCCGCCCTTCACATTAAAACTGAACTGGCCAAGCTTATAGCCACGAATCCGGGAATCAGGCAAGCGGGCAAACAGTTCACGAATGGGTGTAAACACACCGGTGTAGGTAGCAGGATTGGACCGAGGTGTCCTGCCGATGGGACTCTGATCAATATCAACTGTCTTGTCTATATGCTGCAGACCAGTGAGTTTTGTCTTGCCGATCTGTACACGATCAAGCCTGCGCCCTAGTCCCTCTTTCACCAGTTTAAAGAGTGTTTCAATGACAAGGGAACTTTTACCGGAGCCTGAAACACCCGTCACACAGGTCATCACCCCCAGAGGAAAGGCAACATCCACACCGTGCAGATTGTTGGCCACACAGTTTTTTAAACGCAGGTACTTGCCTCTGCCCGGCTTTCGTCTTTTGCCTGGAATGGCAATGGACTCCACACCGGACAGATATTTTCCGGTGAGGGATTGCTCACACTTCAACAAGCCCTGCACATCTCCGGAATAGACCACTTCTCCGCCATGTATCCCGGCGCCGGGCCCCATATCCAGGATATAGTCGGCAGTAAGGATTGTATCGGTGTCATGTTCGACTACGATTACACTGTTTCCCATATCCCGCAGTTCTATCAGGGTGTTAATCAGCTTCTGGTTATCACGCTGATGCAGACCAATGCTTGGTTCATCGAGGATATATAAAACTCCGGCCAGACGTGATCCAATCTGGGAGGCCAGGCGAATGCGTTGCGCTTCCCCCCCTGAAAGGGTTCCTGCGCGGCGCTCAAGGGAGAGGTAGCCCAGTCCCACATCTTCAAGGAAAGAGAGCCTGTCCACAATCTCTTTTAGAATAGGTTCTCCGATCTGCCGTTCCCGGTCAGTAAAGGGAATAAGAGGCAGATTGCCCATAAGTTTATCAATGGAGAAGCAGGTGAGTTCATGGATATTCCACTTGCCGATCTTTACCGCCAGCGCCTCAGGTTTCAGCCTTGCGCCATGACAACGGGGGCAAGTCTGTTCATTCATAAACTTGCCCAGTTCTTCACGAATCATAGCGGACTGCGTTTCCAGAAAACGTCTGCTCAACTGCGGTATCACCCCTTCGTAAGGTTTTTCTGTAGACATTGTCCTGCGCCCCTTCTCGTAAAAAAAAGAAATGACTTCTGTCCCTGAACCGTAGAGCAAAATTTTCTGTATTTCTTTGGGCAGTTTCACAAAGGGGGTGGACATGGAAAAAGAATAGTGCTTCGCCACTGCGCTGAGCATCTGTCCTGAATACGTCTGCATCCCCCGCCTGCCCCATGGAGCAATGGCACCATTCTTCAGGCTGAGTTTTGGATTCGGAATAATCAACTCAGCATCAAAAAACTGCTTCACCCCAAGTCCACTGCACTCTTCACAGGCCCCCTGGGGATTATTAAAAGAGAAGAGCTGGGTGGAAAGACGAGGCATGGAAATTCCGCAACGGTGACATGCGGCAAATTCGCTGAACAGCTGTTCTTCTTTGCTATCAGGAAAATGGGCAAGCAGGAATCCTTCGGTGAGCTTCACTGCTGTGGTTATCGAATCACTGAGCCGCCTCCTGCCTCCTGCTTTTATCACCACCCGATCAACCACCACCTCTATGGTATGTCGCTTGTTTTTCTCCAGCTCCTGTACGTCATCGGTGTGAAGGATATCGCCATCCACACGAACTCTGACAAAACCTTCCTTGCGAATGCGGGCCAGCAACTGTTCGTGTCGCCCTTTTTTTCCAGTTACCAGGGGCGCCAGAAGAATCAGCTTTGTGCCTTCCTCCCGCGCCGACAAACTGTTCACCATATCCTCTATGGACTGTGAACGAATTTCATCGCCACATTCGGGGCAAGAGGGCCTGCCGCAACGGGCAAACAACAGGCGCAGATGGTCATAAATTTCTGTGACCGTACCAACCGTTGAACGCGGATTTTTGGAGGTGGTTTTCTGTTCGATGGACACGGCTGGAGATAAACCCTCCAGTGCGTCCACGTCCGGCTTATCCATCTGCCCCAGAAACTGACGGGCATAGGTGGACAAAGATTCCACGTAACGCCGCTGCCCTTCTGCGTACAAGGTGTCAAAGGCCAGTGTCGATTTACCGGAACCGGACAGGCCGGTAAAAACAACCAGGGCATTCCTGGGGATATCAACATCAATATTTTTCAGATTATGCATCCGTGCGCCACGGACACTTATTTTTTGCGGTTCCATTGCGTATACCTTAAATATTTCCCATATTTCTATGATCAACCATAATACAACGATCCATAATAACTTTCAGACCTGCCTTCTCAGCCAATAGAGCCGCCTCCTCGTTGACAATCCCCTGCTGCATCCAGATCACTTTCGCCTTAATGGCAATGGCCGCCTTGACGACGGGCAGTACATCTTCGCTGCGCCTGAAGATATCCACAATGTCGATGGGCTCAGGAATGGAGGCGAGATCCGGATAACAGGTTTGACCACAGACCTCACGCACCCCGGGATTGACGGGAAACACAGCATAGCCGACATCCATCAAATATTTGCCCACCCGGTGACTGGGCCTGTCCACTTTTGGTGAAAAGCCAACCAGGGCGATGGAAGTATTGGAACGTAAAATATCATCAATGGGTAATGCGGGGTGAATTGGCAGCATGGCGAGGCCTCTAAAAATAATTTGCTTCTGATTTCAACAAGTTCGTATGGTTCAGAAAAAAAGTGATTTACCGGAAACAGCACTCATGGTAAATATGATAAATTAAACTTTTCTCCCTGCACACATCCTGCGGCATGCCGCATACAAGAAAAGCCAGACAGAATGAGAAAAGTAATCAGAATACGACAAAAATCAACCTTTCATCACCACAGGAACATTGAATGAATTTTCAGGACATCATCTTTGAACTGAACCAGTACTGGGCGGACCAGGGCTGTGTTATCCAGCAACCCTACGATATGGAAGTAGGCGCAGGAACTTTTCATGCAGCAACCCTTTTGCGTTCCCTTGGCCCTGAGCCCTGGAAAGCCGCATACGTTCAGCCATCAAGACGTCCCACAGATGGACGTTACGGCAAAAACCCCAACCGCCTGCAACATTATTATCAGTATCAGGTTGTTCTCAAGCCCTCCCCCCTGGATGCACAGGAGCTCTACCTGGGAAGCCTTGAGCGTTTTGGTCTTGATCTGCTGGAGCATGATATTCGTTTTGTGGAAGATGACTGGGAATCGCCAACCCTTGGTGCCTGGGGACTTGGCTGGGAAGTGTGGCTGGATGGTATGGAGATCACCCAGTTTACCTATTTTCAGCAAGCCGGTTCCATCGATCTTGCCCCAACAACAGTAGAGATAACCTACGGCCTTGAACGAATCGCCATGTACCTGCAGGGTGTTGACTCTGTGTACGATATTGCCTGGAACGACTCCATCAGTTATGGCGATATATTCCATCAGGCAGAAGTTGAATTTTCCACCTTTAATTTTGAAGAAGCGAATGTGGAAGAGATGATCAGGTTTTTCACCACCTGCGAAACAGAAGGGCTCAGACTCGTCGAAAAGGGACTCATTCTTCCCGCATACGACTATTGCCTGAAATGCTCACACACCTTCAATCTGCTGGATGCACGAAAAGCGATCAGTGTTGCGGAACGCACACGTTACATTGGAAGAATCAGAAATATTGCCAGAAAAGTAGCCAGCCAGTACGTGGCACAACGTGAAGAAATGGGACATCCCCTTTTGCAAAAGGAGACAGAGAAGGCATAACA
>JAOZKN010000065.1 GCA_029935315.1 Desulfocapsa sp.
ATTCATCACCTTCTTGTTGCCGTCCATCCATTTGCCAACGGCAATGGTCGCCATGCCCGGCTTATTTACTTGATCACCTCATTTGCAATTACTCCCTATCGGCCTGCCATATATTTTCCTTTGAGGGAATGCCATTCATGATATTTTCAACCGCAGTCATGGCCGTCAACATTGAATGATCTGTATTATTGTATCTGTGCATTCCATTTCTGCCGACGAGAAACAAATTTTCTATCATATCAGTGTAGCCCCTGATAATATGAAAATTATCATAGCTGCCTAAATATGCAGGGTACGCCTTTTTCATTCTGACAACGGTCGAATCTAGGACATCTTCCTTCTCAATGATATTAATCTGTGCTAATTCACTGATGGCAAAACGTGTGAGTTCATCGTCTGTTTTGCTCCACAACCCATCCCCCTCGGCACAAAAATATTCCAAACCAATCCATACGGTCTCAGGATCTTTCACCATATACGGACTCCAGTTATTGAATATTTGTATCCTACCGATCTTTATGCCTCTTTCCTGAATATATATCCAAGTATCCGGCACGATACCGTTTATTGACGGAATTGTTGTTTCATTTACGATTTTCATCTTTCGTAAAAGCAGTCCAACCGTCATAAAGTCACGATATATCAGCCCATCAGAAACTTCTTTGACTTCTTCCGGCGGATCGGGAGACATCGCCCGAACAAGTTCCTTCACCGGCATAGTCGAGAATGCAAAATCGCATGTATAATGAGTTATTGTACTGGTTTTATTCTGTTCTACTCTAACTTCAGAGACCATCCCTTCTGAGACTTCTATCCCCACCACCTTGCTGCCCAAACGAATCTCTCCTCCTTTTTCGATTACTTTTCTGGCAACCTCCTCCCAGAGTTGGCCTGCTCCCAACTTAGGATAGAAAAACTGCTCAATTAAAGACGTTTCACTCCTTTTCTGTTCAACTTGTCGCTCCCTGCCAAAAATGTTTTTCACAGCATGAATCAGGGTCTTTGTAACAGTTAATCCCTTTATGCGTTGAGCGCCCCAGTCAGACTTGATCTTGTCACACGGAACCCCCCACACTTTTTCCGTATAATCTTTAAAAAATATCAGGTAAAGCTCCTTGCCGAACCTGTTAATAAAAAAATCTTTGAGTGTTTTTTCATTTCTGATCGGAAATACTTTACTCACAGCATAACTCACCCCGACTCGTACAATTCTTATCAAACCCAGATTTTTAAATGTATGCCACCTGAGAGAAATCGGATAGTCGAAAAAAGCATGTAAAAACAACATCCGTGAGAGTCGTCGCCGGACCAACATGACAATGTTGGTCCGTTCAGGATCCGGTGCCCCATCCTCTTCAGATACCAACACTTCCCTGTGCAAAAGACGATCATCGCAAGATGGTTTTCCCTGTAACGGCAATATATTCAGCCACCAGCGCATCACTCTGTCCGACTTGGTGAAGAATCTGTGGCCGCCGATATCCATACGATTCCCTTTATAGTTAACTGTTTTTGAAATCCCGCCAAGATCTTCCGACATCTCAAAAATTAGCGGCTGAATATCTGTCTTCTCAAGAAGTTCATATGCTGCAGTAAGTCCAGCAGGTCCGGCACCGATAATGACCGCAATTTTCTTTTTCATGGTTTCTTGTTCTTTTGTGGGATATCCATTTTTTCTAAACCTTGCATCTGCAATTAACGGCTGTGAGATCGTAGAGCTCTGCACTGTTTTTTTACTGCTTTCCCAGACAGAATCCCTTATTAAGGCTTATGCAATATAACGCAATGGCCAGTGATAATCATAAGGGATATACAGCAAATGTTTATATTTCGGTGACAGAAAAAAAGGGTGGGGGAGATGAGAGGTGCCCTCCTTGGGAGTGTTCCCATGGAGGGCATCTTCGGCGGTGTTGGTTTGCTGTTATTCGTTTTTCTGAATAGCAGGCATGAACATAGGCCAAGGAAAAGGAGTACTGTCCCCATAGTCCCCTTTCAGATTCAGCAGGAGGATATCTCCCCGATCGACACAACTTGGAGAACAGGCATCTTCCCTGGAAAGTCGATTATGATACGACTGAAAAACAATCTGTGAGCCGTGAGGGGCCCAGATTGGGAAATAATCATTGTATCCTGCCGTCAGCTGGGAAGGTGCTGGCACACTTTCTTCGGTATTAATGATAAAAATCGCCTTATCGGATGCAAGACTGGCATCGAGGTATTCTTTCGTGTAGGCAAGCCACATTGAATTCGGGCTCCAGGAAGCCGGGGCAACTAACTTGCTCCAACCTGTTGTCACATTATTATTTGCCGTATCAAGGGTTTTCAGGGCTGTACCGTCAGAGGAGCTTATGGTCCTCAGCTCGTAGAAGAATTTATGGTTTGGCTCGAGGATAGTGCTGTTATACCGTTGCCACAGGTAGGCAATCTTACTGCCATCCGGGCTCCAAGAAGGCCACAGATGGTTGATACTAGCCACATCAGATCCTTTTGAGGTGAGCTGGCTGTGTGAGGTGTTGTTTGGTGTCACCCTATAGAGCCAAATTCCGGTCCCGTCAGACCCCGAATAAGCCAGCCACTGCGAATCCGGACTCCAGGAATACTGTCCTGTTTGTACACTTATATTGTTGGCACCTGCATTATAGTTGCCGGAGACTTTGAGCGGGGATGTACCGTCACTGTTGGCAACCATTAACACACTACCTTTATTGTAAGCGATCTTGGAACCATCAGGACTGACAACTACGCTCTTTTCATTATCACTGTCAGGAACAGAGTGAACTGCACTCAGATCTGTCTGGCCCGTACCATCTTCATTCATCCGCCAGACTCTATCTCTATAGGTTGGCAGAACAGCACCCATGGTATTGATACTATAATAGACCTTACTGTCAGATGAAAAACTGGCGTTACTGTCTTTGACCGAGTTCGTCGTCAGTCTTGTAAAGGAGCTTCCGTCCGGCTTGATTTTACACACTTCAACAGTGGATTCACCTGTTCCGCCAACCTCGGCAGTAAAGACGATCCATTCCCCATCCTTACGCCACGGTTGAATATTATCGATGCTCCCTTCAGGCCAGGGACCTCCCATAAGGTAACTTTGGCCAAGGTCGGGATAGGTTGCAGTCGTTGTTAACTGAACCACATTAGTTACTTTGGAGGTATCTGAGACGCCTTTAGTTCCCCAATTGGTTGCAGCACTGGCAAACGAGCAGGTAAGTAACAGAATGACAAAACTTATGAATGTTACATATAATTCTTTGTAAATCGACATTGTTCCCCTCCTCCTAACTTCATAAGAGTAATAAAAAATAAACTTACACTATAAACTGCTTTTTAAACTCCTCGAACTATTGTATCACCACAGCCTCATAAGATCAATCACTTAGTGGCTGTCCACAACCGATCATTTCTTCTTGATTTTATGTTGTTCTCAAACAATTACATCTAAAATTTCAAGTGGATACCAGGAATTCAATTCATCGCGAAGCCCGCATTTGAAAAAAATATTTCATGAATAAGCATTCACTCCTTGTCGAGTTTTTGTTTTTTCTGTTCAACAAGAGACCTGATTCGTTCCAGGTTGATTCCGGCTCCTGGAAAACCAGGATCAAGCTCAACCGCCTGTTGGAAGTGTGTTGCCGCTTGATCATACTCACCACGCTCTGCAAAGAGAATGCCCAGGTTATTATGGGCACCAGCTGAGGCCGGGTTGCTGCGCAGTGCTTCCATGAAATGATATCTGGCTTTATTGGCGTCCCCACCTTCACGGTAAAGCAACCCCAGATTGTTATGCAGTCCGGCATCATTGGAGCTGGCTGCAAGCTGCTTCTGCAAAGTAGCTATTCTTTCCTCAAGCTCCCGGATCAGGGGAGAAAGATCTCGCATATTTCCCCTTGCATCTTCATATTCCGGCTCAATTGCCAGGGCCTTGGCGAAATGCTCTTTTGCCTCAAGATACCGTCTCTCCTGAGCCAGCAACACCCCTGCATTACTGTGCGCCTCGGCATAATCCGGATAGAGTTCAAGAGCTACCAGAAAATGATGCAAGGCTTCATCCCTCCTGCCCAGGGAAGCAAGACTATTCCCTAGATTGTAGTTGGCCTCGGCAGAATCGGGTTTGAGTCGCAAGGCCATCAGGTAGTGTTCCATTGCCTCATTTTTCCTCCCGCTGCGATCCAGGGCATCCCCAAGATTGTTGTGAGCAATCCAGTTATTCGGATACACAGTGACCGCATGGGTAAAAAGGATGCTGCTTGATCGCCAGCGGGCAACCTGGCTATAACTGAGGAATGAAAAGACTACAAGCAACGAACAGGCAGTACTCGCCATAGCCAGACTCCACCGCTTGCTGCGGCGGCTCAATGCCGCCCCGGTCCAAGTCAGTCCAATGATCAGACCGATGAGGGGAATATAGGTATAGCGATCTGCCACCCGGTGCGGCCCGCCATAAATCAGCCCCATGACAGGCAGCAAGGTAATAATAAACCACAACCAGCCCATGAGCAGGCAGGGGAAACGTTTACGAAGCAGAAATACTAAGAGGCTTATGCAAGTAATGAACACGGCTATTGCAGCAAGAAGATTGACTTCAGGAGTTTCCTCGTATGGATAGAGAACGGTCAGGTGAACCGGCCAAAAGAATTTTTCCAGGTAATGCTGGAAAAACAGGAGAAAGTCATACTGCCAGTAGGGAGAAAGAGTCTTCGACTCTATACGCAGATCCTGCATAGCACCGGTACTGACCAGCACAAAGAGAGCAGCTATCAACCACAGCCCTGATTTTTCAAGAAGAATACGCCAGAGGGATACCTTCGGCAATTCCAGCCGCGCGGAAAAATGTCCGGTGGAGTTCAAACGCTGCAAGGGCCAGAAATCGAGAAGCAATAGGACCAGAGGCAGAGTGATCATCATGGTTTTTGAGAGCATCCCCAGGAAATAGATCAGGATGAGTAGCAGCTGATACCAGAACGACCGTCCTTCGACAACCTTCGTATACACCCAGAGAGAGAGGATCCAGAAAAAACCACAGAGCAGATCCTTTCGATCAGCCACCCAGGCCACAGACTCAACGTGCAGCGGATGCACAGCAAAAAGAGCAGCAGCAAATCCGCTAGCCCAAGTTGCTCCTGTTATTTTCCTGAGGATAAGAAAGAGGAGCAGCGTGTTTATGAGATGGAGCAGAAAACTGCTGAGATGATGCCCGGCGGGATCAAGCCCAAAAAACTGATAATCTGTGGCATGGTTCAGCCATGTCAGGGGATGAAAGTGGCCATGCAGATGAGTAGTAAAGGCCCAGCGAATGGTTTCCAGAGTCAGGCCCTGTTGGATATGTTTGTTTTCCGTAATGTAGACGGGATCATCGAAGTTGACGAACTGGAAACTTGTCACCTGCAGAAAAACCACTGTAACGAAGATGGCAAGAAGAGTGCAAACCAGGAAGGTGCTTGGTGGGCGGCCTGCGTCCATACTGCTCTGTTGTATTTCCTTCGTATTCACAGGCTGTGTATCCGGGCAGAATGCTTAAGTGAATCCAGGCAGCTTTGAATTTCCTGCCTGTACATATCATTCATGATCAATACCGTATCGACCTGACTCGTGGTCAGAAATTCCGGCGGCACAACTAACTGTCCAGAACCGGGTATGTAATTTCCCTGTTTCCCGGGATTGATATCAACAACATATCGAATGCTGCCCGGATCAGGTAATTGATTGAGGAGTGTTACCCCCTTTGACCCAGCTCCCCACAAGACAATTTTTCTCCCCAGATGCAATTCAGTTGCTATTAACTCTACAACTTTTTCATATCTTTTCCGACCACAGAGAGCAAACTCTTCGGCCATCGTGAAAATTGCATTTTGAGCCTTTCCTTCCTTGAAAGAAAGGCGCATGTTTCTCTCTGCTCGGGCAAATGCGTCAACAAACAGATACTGTCCGCCAAATCCGCATAGTATCTCTGTACAATGAAAACCTGTATGACCAAGAATATACTGGAGGGATAGTGGTGTAAAATATGAATAATGTTCATAGATAACATCCCATATTGAACACTGTTCCAGCATATACGCTCCATCGGGAACTTCCAGAAAAAAGACATCATCCTCGCCATTCATGGCAAGACGTATCGTTTCGAGGAAATGCACAGGGTCCGGCAGGTGTTCCAGTACATGCCGTGAGACATAGCACTTTGCCGGAATATCATAATAGTGTTTGGAAAAAGTGTCGGAAATAATATGGATGCCAGAGACATCATTTTCCACCAGGGGCACAGCAGTCGGTTCAAATCCGGTCCCCGTGCAGTTGCCCATTTGCTTGAACAGCCGCAGAAAATCTCCTTTGCCGCAGCCAATATCGATTATCCCTTCTCCATAAAGATTGCAGCTATTCAGAAGTCTTTCCACCTGCTGTACAGCGTAGGTCCGGTACTGTTTTGAGAAATGCAGGGAATTCTCATATCCTGGCTGATAGCTTACAATAGTCGGATCAAACTGACGATTATAGATATGGGAGCAGTGGTCGCAGAGAACCAGTTCAATATCTCCTCTTGTGACAGCTTGAGCCTCCTCAACAGATCGATGGAGAACGTTGCAGAATACCGGCATATTTCGCATCCAGATAAGAGATCTGCCCTTTATCCCCTTGCAAAGTGGACATGGCATATGTGATTGCATGTTTGTCATGTCGCTAATTTCCGGAGATATTCCTGCTTTCATTGCACATGGGAAAAAGTTCACACTTGATATCCAACAAGATTAACTGACTTCTAATTTCTTCCATATAAACGGGATTCATGACAAGGATGATATCCGGTTGAACGCTCACAAGACTTTCGGGTGCGACCACCCGATGCCCACTACCCGGAAGGTACCTGCCCTGTTTATGAGGATTGATATCCACCACCAAATCCACCGTTAAAGAACATTTCAGTGTTGCAAGAAAAGCAACCGCTTTTGAGCCCCCTCCCCAGAGGACGACTTTCCTGTTCTGTGCATGCCATGCCTGCAGCAGCTGTTGCCATCGCCGGATATGTTGCCTGACGGCCAGGGAAAATGAGTTAACAAGCTGACGGACATCAGGCCCCTGATTAGTTTCAATCAACGCTGGCATCGGGACATCCGTGGGCAGGGCTTCGATCATCAAATATTGCTGTTCATACCCGTTTGTAACAGTAAGGACCTTGAAGCCGCTTTGCTGAAAAAGAGTAACAAGGGACTCACGGCTGAAGTAGGAGCAGTGTTCATAATAAATATCCCAGAATCGCGACGCCTCAAGAATCGGCCCGATATCTGGAACCTGGAAGAAAACAGTCGGTCTGTTACCCGGAGCGATCGATTTGCGGACACGCCCGAGAAAATGATGTACATCGGCTATGTGTTCAAGGGTCATTTTGCAGATAATACAATCCACTTGCTCCCCTTCATAGTTTTCAGGAAAAAACTGTTTATAAATCGTCACATTTTCAGAAAGAACTGCCTGTGACCTTTCGGCCACATAGGAAGGGTCATAGCCGATTCCTCTATTGTTTCCCATGCGGCACAAGAGATTCAGAAAATCGCCCTTGCCGCAGCCAATCTCAAGAATATTCTTATTATGCAGTCCGTAACTGTTGAGCAGACTGGCTGCCAGTTTGTGATGAAATGTATTGAAAACATCAGAGTGAGTCTGGGTTTCTTCGTACTTCCGGTCGTAGATGCAGATCTGCGGATCATATGCAGCGTTAAAAATAAAACCACAGGCAGGACAAAGGACCAGTGAGACATCTCCCCTGCTGACGCCTGTGGCCTCCTCAAGGCTTTGACAGAGAAGAACACTATTGGCAGGCTGTTCAGCACAGCAGTAAAAAGGATCGTTTTCCACTGCCTGCCCGCATGCGGGACAAGTATCACCTAAACCCTTCATGCCGTGGACTCCGGGTGTTTATTACAAAACATCTTAAAAATATTCGAAATAATTATTATCCAGATCATGAGATGCAAGAAAACAGAGCTGAAATCAAAACCGAGATAGAGCGCAGTACTCATTGCAGCATTCACAGAAAATTGTTGCAGCACAGCAGGCAACAGTGGTTCCAGTGTGATCAAGAGGACGGTTGCAGCAAGTAAAAAAGCAAGTCTAACTACCCTGTTATTTTGCCTGAATTTTCTACTTACTCCAGCAAGACAAAGAAACAGAAACCCTGCAGCCAAACTCAAAACCTGCGGTAGAATGGTGAGATACTCCCTGAATGGAACACCCTTGCTAACACTGATCGGCCGTACTTCGATATTGCCGATAGTCAGGTCGACATGATGGGCAACTATAAGGAATCCACCGTGATCCGGGTTTTTCCGATCCGCAGTCTGCTGTAAAGACCATTCATCCGGTTCTGTTTTTCCCTGCGGCCACACTTTTAAGAAATAGCTGGTCTTAAAGGGGAAGGTCTTCACTTGGGAGCGTAACAGATAGTTTTTACCAATCTCCAACACATATGGAAGGGCAACAGAAATATCATTGATGGGCCTGGTGTTGATACTGAAACCACCTGGTCCGCTTTTGGGGAAATTATACCAGTGGATGGCTCCAAAGGGAAACCAGCCGCAATGGGGCTGAGCACAATCTATGGGTGAGTTGGTGTGTCCATTCCAGTGCAATATCAAACCGAGACCGGGACTGACACTTTCCGGGGAATCATAGGCTGAAGAGTCCACACTGTTCAGACTAAAAGAAAGAAGAATTTCGTAACTTGACCAGGCCGCATCACCTATAGCCAGGGCGCGGTCATAGCCTATGAAGTCAGATGTTGTACGGATTCCGGATTCGCTCATTTCCCACATTCCATCAACCACCTGAACAGCATTCTGGATGTTCTCCACTTCTGCCCATTTCACTCTGTACGGCAGTGGCCAGGGTCTACCCTGATAGTCGACCCTCACATGCCGGACATCTCTGCTATTATCTTTCAAGATCCTGTTAATGTGAATACTGTTTTTCCCGGGATATAAGGCATTGGCATCAATTTCAATGTTAAAATCTCCGGGAACAGACAAGCGCCTGGAATCCGGCCCGATATGCAGGATTTGCTCCGGCCCCTCGTTTACACTGAAAGACAAGGAAGCAAGCTGATCCTGTTTGCTGATACGACCGATGATATTCACCCATGGCTGCGCAATACCGGGAAACCCGAATTGCTGTTCTTCGCCGTACCAGAGCTGAATGGCGTCCTTTGCCCGAGTCTCGGGAATTAAAAAACACAAAACAAGAACAAGGCAGGCGGTACAACAGCAAAGGAGTGCTCTCCCGCTCAGCATATCAGACGACCTTCGGAAAAGGTACCGGGACAATAAAATGCCCGCCCTTGTCACGATAGTCTTGCTGCTGCCGCAGGATTTCATCGGCCAGATTCCAGGAAAGCAGAAGTACATAATCCGGCTGCTCGGCCAGAAGTTTTTCCACAGGAAAAATGGGCAGATGATTCTCTCCCATGAAGCTGCCATGCTTGACAGGATTTTTATCAACGACCCAGAGAAGATCATCACGCCCGATACCACAGAAATGAAGCAAGGTTGCTGCCTTGGCGGCAGCTCCATAGGCCGCAATCGATTTCCCCTTCTTTCGCAGATCTGCCAGCAATGTCTTCAGGGCAATACTGAGCGATTGTATCTTGTCAACAAAATCAAGATAAGGGTCAATACCTGTCAGCCCCCTCTCTTCTTCAATTTCCAAAAGCTTATCAACAGCCGCGGAAGAGTTTTCATACTTATTGATAAAGAGACGCAGGGAACCACCCTGGACAGCCTGCTGTTGTAGATCATTTATAAAAAGTCCATTACGACGAAACAAAGTATCAAGGGCCTTGAGAGAAAAGTAGCAATAATGCTGGTGGTAAATGGTATCGAATTCACATTTACTGAGGAGGTCGCCAAGCCAGGGAACCTCAACTGTCATTAAGCCGTCGTCCTTGAGGAGATGAGCCGATGCCCCTATGATTTCATTGGGATCGGGGACGTGGGCAATAACATTATTTGCTATAATGACATCGGCATAGCGGTTTTTTGCAGCAAGTTTCTCAGCCATTTGCATACTAAAGAAATCCTTGATGACCGGGATGTTTTTCTTCTCAGCGACAGTGGCCGGTCCTTTTGCCGGATCAACACCAAGGACGGGTATCCCCCTTTCGACAAAATTTGTGAGCATATAGCCGTCATTACAGGCTATTTCAACAACCAGACTGGAAGAGCCAAAGGACTTGCGTTGCAGTATTTCATGGGCATAGCTGCCTGCATGACGGGTGTAAGCCTCTGAAACCGAGGAATAATAGGGGTAGTCCTGCTGAAAAAGTATTTCGGGGCTAACTGTTTCCTGTATCTGGAGGAGACTACAGTCGCGACACCAGACAAGATTCAGCGGTACAAGTAGTTCCGGGGCGCTCAGTTGTTTGTCGTTTAGAAGGCGGTCAGCAATGGGCGGTGTACCAAGGGAAAGAATCGTCTCCAGGTGTGGGTTCCTGCAGGAGCGGCAAACTGTTTCGATGCTATAGCCGTTTTCGCTCATGATTCCATAGAGAAAGAATGATTTATTTTATCCAGCGCAGGTTTTTGTCAAGCTGTCCGCTACGCATGAGTTCCCGGAGGTGGGCAATACGGTTATATTTCGGCCCTTCGAATTCCCCTTGTTTCAGACTGAAAGAGATATAAAAATCCAGCAAATCCTGGATGGATCTCTTCACAGTCCATTCAGGAACAAATGATGGCAGGATGGCAGCTATCTTCTCGCTTGACACCTTGTAGCAGCGCTTATCCGGCCCTGCATCCGAAGAATATTCCACCTCGCAGTTTGGGACAATCTCTCTGACAGATTCGGCAACCTGGCGAATCTGGTAGTTTTCAGCCGTATCTCCTACGTTAAAGACCTGATTATGCACAGATGCTAGGGGCGCATTGAGGACCGCGATAAATGCACGACAAATGTCCGCGATATGAACAAAAGGGCGCCAGGGACTGCCATCACTCTTAATCAAAACTTTCCCTTCGGTGTATGCCCAGGCGACAAGATTATTGACTACCAGATCAAAACGAATTCGGGGGGAATAGCCATGTGCGGTGGCGCACCTGAAAAAAACGGGACTGAAATGTGTGTCCGCTATTTCCGAGAGGCGCTGTTCAGCCTGAATCTTCGAGTGAGCATAGGGGGTGACCGGGTTCATAGGGGAATTTTCATCGATCATATCTGAACCGGAAGCCCCGTAAATACTGCAAGACGAGGCAAAAAGAAAGTGTTTCACTCCTGCTTCTTTGGCTAGTTCCGCTAGCCGTACCGTGGCCAGGTAGTTTATTTCCATGGTCAGCTGTGGATCAAGGTCGCCAAGTGGATCATTAGAAAGGCCAGCCAGATGGATCACTGCATCGCAGCCTGCCACGTCTTCGGCAGTAACATCCCGAATATCCTTGTGAACAGAAGGAACAGGCGCCGGAGCCGGGCCGAAGAGTGATGCTTCATAGAGATCGTTATCAAGCCCTTGAACCTGGTAGCCCTGCGCTGTGAGCATGGGAGTCAAAAGGGAACCTATATAGCCCTTATGACCGGTAACAAGAATTTTCATGATTGCAGGTCCCTTTTCCAGAATGCTGAACCGGAGTTCCACAAGCCCTTCAGATATTCCCAATCTCCCACCGTATCCATACACTGCCACTCGCCTTCATGCTGCCAGGCCATAAGCTGGTGATCCTTTATTAATCGGCTGATGGGCTCTGCCTCCCATTGTTCATCGTCACTATGGATGTAATTGAGTGCTTCCGCTTCAAGAATGGTATAACCGCTGTTGACCCACCTGTCTGTCATACGTGGTTTTTCCTGAAAACCGGTAACCTCACCGTCAACCAGTTCCATAATGCCAAAACGTGACATTGGGTGTACGGCTGCAACGGTTGCCATCTGTCCGTGATTTTTATGAAAATCCAGCATGGTATCAAGCTGCAGGTCGGTCAATCCATCACACCAGGCAAGAAAAAAGGGCTGCTCATCAAGAAAAGGACGAATCCGCCTTAAACGTCCTCCAGTGGGGGTATCCGGACCAGTATCAACCAGATTCACACATAAGGATGCATCTGAGAAACAGAGGGTTGTACACTCTGATGATTCCTGCATTTGAACAGTTTTGCCAATCGGCTCCAGGTATTCCCGCAGAGCCTCAACGACCTGCTTAGACTGATAGCCGACGGCTATTACAATCTCATTAATCCCATACATCTGGAAGTAATGTATGATATGGCAGATAATGGGAATCCCGCCAATGGCAACCAGCGGTTTGGGCAGGTTTGTGCTTTCAGCGCACATCCGACGCCCCTTTCCCCCAGCCAGGATAACAGCTTTCATGAGCTACTCAGACAAATAAAATGCATTGTTTTCATTGCTACCCCCTACTCCTTCTACCAGCCAGGCTCTTGCCGAAGCGGATGAGAGCATTCTCCATTCCCGGAAAAAAAACAAGTAAGGGATCAGCAAGGAGCCGGGCCCAGTTTTGATGTATACCCAGCCACTTCAAGACAGCTGCCTGGCAGTCAAATTTTTCTCGAGCAGTCAGTTCTTTAACACGATCGATACATTTAAAGTATTCTGACAAAATTCGCCAGTGAGGAAAAACAAATTTTCCTTTACGTTTTGGATCAAACCATTGTCCACGCATGTGGTGCGCGGGCATGGCACAGATAGATCGTTCTGGATGATCCCGGCAGAGAAACAGGGGCTCGGGAAGGAAGGAAAATTTACCGTGTAGACCCAGTTCTGCTCGCAAGGATCGGTCAGAGGCGATGTAACTTCCAATAAGAGGCGTTCTTTCAAGAACATCCCTGCGTATCACACCGAACACCTCATAGATATCCAGATCTGTACGAATGAGAGCATTAAATCGTTCCGAAGCACTACCAGAATCAAGAGGGCAAGTGTCAATGAGATCATGCCGGATGACTGCTCCTGTCTCGTTGATCACATTAACCTGAGAATGACAGAGAACCCTATCGTTATTCTTTTCGAGAATATTGACACATTTTTCCAGATACCCTGGGCCAAGTTCATCATCATGGGCTGCCCATTTGAAGTATTTACTCTTTTCGAGATGAAAAACCCTGTTGAAATTAGCAGCAGCCCCAATATTTTCCGAGTTATTTAAATACCGTACCCGATGGTCTTTTTCTGCAAATTTTCGGCAAATTTCAGATGTTTCGTCGATGGATGCATTGTCGCTGATGATGAGTT
The DNA here is from genome assembly GCA_029935315.1 of Desulfocapsa sp. Lineage (GTDB taxonomy): Bacteria > Desulfobacterota > Desulfobulbia > Desulfobulbales > Desulfocapsaceae > Desulfocapsa. Next base: position 13,228 of record JAOZKN010000065.1, read on the forward strand.
CAAAGTCTGTAAAAGATTGGCAGAGAATGGACTCTATTGCTTTTTCGATAAAATTTGAGCCGTTGTAGACGGGCATACCAATACTCAGGAGAGGAGGAGAGGTATGTCTAGCCATAACAGAAGACATTGATTACTCAGGCGAAAATGCCCTTCTTTCTACCGTCCTCACCATTTTTTTCCTTTGATGCTGAAAAAAAACCATACAAAAGGCAAGAGAACTCAAAAGAAAATGGAGAAAATGCAGGGGGATTGTCTTCAGTAAAAAGAAAATTCCCCGTTGTTTCAAGAAAAAAAGGAATATCTCCCTGTTTACAGCGAGACACAAAAAGAAGAACAGGGATGTTGCAGGGAGAAAGAGTGTGTTGACTGGGATAAGTAAAAAACAGAGCAGAGTCAGGGAACACAAGGCAACAGACATTCTACTCTTCCAGTTGATGTTCATGTCATTGTGCATCATGCCATACTTGAAGATAAGTCTGCTCCAGGGGATCGCTCGCAGAAAAAAATCGGTATGAACCATAGCAGGCAGAGACCATTTTTTCAAATGCTTAACCTTAATGCTTTTGTCGAGAAGAATGGTGCCGCCTGCCTGTTTCAGTCGATAGCCCAGTTCGATATCTTCAATGGATGGTTGCAGATACTCTTCGTTAAAGCCTTTCAGGTCAACAAATCGTTGTCTCAGTATCGCTCCGCAGCCAGTCCAAAACGTAAAGGCTTCCCTACTGGAATGCTGATGGGTGTAGTGGTGCAGCAGGTTCTTATACTGCGAAACCGTATTCTGAGCCGGTGGCTTATTATCATAGGAGCCAAATACAGCATCCGGTGTCGGTGCGAGAGTAAAAGCTCTGCCAACACTCAGACAAATGTTTTCAGGAAGAAGCACGTCAGCATCCACAAAAAGCAGAATGTCCCCGGACGCCTCTGCGGCACCAGCATTTCTGGCTCGACTTGGCCCTCCACATACCTGAAGACGGATTGTTTTAATATCTACCCCTTCAATATGGGGCAGAACCTGCCCTGTATCACCATCAACAACAACGATAATTTCCAATGGAGGAGGAGCGCACCTCCCAATACTTTCCAGACATTGCTGAAAACAATCATCCACTTTGTTAGTGGGAATTATAAGTGATATGGAATTATACATTATGAGAATGAAATGGGGTGACAGGAAATCACTTTTCCGGGCAAGCCTGCAGGAAGTCCAAACCTTGTTCTTAGCCGATTTTTCACACCACAATCAAGTCCGATCAGATCTCTCTGTTACGCCTCCCTCGTGATAGTGATTCTCGCTTTCCGGTGGAAAGATACAAGCCGCAAAAGCCGCTATTGCCTTCTTCTATTGCATGGAACGCAGCCCGAATTGAGACCTTATTGGCGCCTTCTATAGTCAACCACACCGAGACAATGATCCCTCACACCAACAACCCTATCCAATTCCAGCCAAAATCAACGAAATAGCTTACAATACAACCACAAATACTGCAACTTCAAAAAACCGGCTTGGTGGAGCATTCGAAATCACATAACTTTCCAAAGTTTCACACGCTTAAACCACCACCAAACAGCAGAACACAGATGGTCCCCTTTGAGCTGAAAACTGCTATCAATCACCTTCGAAAATGGGCTCCTCAGGCTTATTTACAAAAACAGCAGAGAATCCACTTAAAAAACAAAAGATACTGTTCAAACAAAGGGAACCACTTCTGCAATAAAAGAATGGAGATTTTTACACATTAAAAATTCACGACAGGAGAGGATTGTTTATGTGTTAACTGGGTTACCATGGCCCAAAAATTCTTTAAACTTTGCAGAAA
>JAOZKN010000066.1:0-5281 GCA_029935315.1 Desulfocapsa sp.
ATTCCGTCTCTGGTTTAAGAAGATGACAAACGAGTTGTTCTCTTCACCACCTGGGATATAGCCGGCATAGCAGAAAACCCCTGACTTGGCCAGGGTTCCTGATTTCATCCGGGTACCATATTTTACGGGAATAAGATATGCGTGATTGCGGAAGCGTTCAAGAACCAGAAGCATGGCCTCGGGGGTAATCAAGTTCTTTTTAGAGAGGCCGGAACCCTCAACCATGGTCAGTTGTTGTTCACCCAACTGTAACTCTTCCTTGATAAAAGTGGCCATCACATCCCGGCTTTTTTGCCAGGTGGCAGGCAGGCCATACCTGCTCACGCCCAGGGCGAGGTAAAGCTGGTTAGCCATAAAATTATTTGAAGAAAGAAGGCACGATTCAATAAGATCGCTTACCGTTTCACTGGCTATGTACTCGAGCAGAGGTCTCGTTTTTGCCGGTGCATGACCATGTTTGATTTTGCCTTTAACCTGCAGCCCCTGTTTTTCCAAAAATGCCTGAAAAAGTTGACCGCAGTATAAAAGACTGTTGGAAATATCTGCCTGCTGAGGAAAGGCATCAATATTTACTCGTTGAAACCCACTGGGAAGCTCTCTGCCTATCTGGCCCATTATTGGAAGGTAGGGGGTCTGAGATTCCCATGATTTGATTTTCGCTTTGTGAAGAACCTGAAATGGAATGCTGTTGAAGTTTACAGCGAGGGCTGAACAGTTTACGTCATAAGGCCTTTTCGAATTTTGAGACCCGTCCACTGCAGAATCCAGGGCAAATGCATAGTCATCAAGAATGATATTCTGTACTTCCTTTACACCCTGTTCTGCGATAAGTTTTGCTATGACAGCAACTTTTTCTGAAACCAGGAAAGGGTCACCAAATCCCTGAATAATCAGGTTTTGCTTTGCATCCAGATAAATACGGGTACGGAATCGGAAATCAGGCCCCAGAATTTCAATTGCGGCCAGACTTGTCACCAGCTTAATGGTGGATGCCGGAATAAAGGGGGTATCACTGTTGGCTGAGCGTATGATTTTCCCGTTCTTGCTCAGTGCATAGCCACCATTCTGGATATATTGACTGGCAGCGGGAATTTCACTGGCCAGACAGATCTGAGCAGTGTGGAAGAAAGAAACAAAAAGAAAAACTGCCCATAAAAAACAGGGATATATTTTCAGGAGCAGTTTCATAGAAATCAGATCATCCGATCTTGGGCAGTTTTTTCATGGAAGCGGCGATGGCCTCTTTTGGATAATCATAGTCGTGCAGATCACCGGAAAAGTATTTGTCATAGGATGCCATATCAATAAGGCCGTGACCCGAAAAGTTAAAAAGAATGGTCTGTGGCTTATCCTTTTCACGGGTAGCTTCTATAATCGCACCGCGGATAGCGTGACAGGTTTCGGGAGCAGGGATGATACCTTCAGTTCTGGCAAAGAGCACGCCGGCTTCAAAGCATTCCAGCTGATGGACTTTTATGGGATCAATGATTTTCTCCCGAACCATTGCAGAAACAATGGGTGCCATGCCATGATAACGTAATCCACCTGCATGAATTCCAGGAGGAATAAAGTCATGGCCTAGGGTGTACATGTTCAGCAGCGGAGTAGTTTGGGCCACATCACCAAAATCATAGGCCAGTTTACCCCCGGTAAGAGATGGACACGATGCTGGTTCTACACCAACAAAGCGGATCTTTTTCCCGTCAAGATAGTCAGGCACATAGGGGGAAGCCAGTCCGGCAAAGTTGGATCCGCCACCACAGCAACCGACGATTACGTCAGGATAATCACCAGCAATTTCCATCTGTTTTTTGGCTTCAAGGCCGATAATGGATTGATGCAGAATAACATGGTTTAAAACGGAACCAAGGGCATAATTGGTGTCGTCCCGGCCTGCCGCATCTTCAATGGCTTCAGAAATAGCAATACCAAGAGATCCTGCTGTGTCAGGATATTGCTCGCGAATCTGACGACCAATAACTGTGTCCTCACTGGGGCTGGATACAATTTCTGCACCAAAAGTGTGCATCATTGATTTACGGTAGGGCTTCTGGTCAAAAGAAACACGTACCATATAAACTTTACAGTCAATGCCGAATTTCTGGGTGGCAAAGGAAAGGGCGGAACCCCATTGGCCAGCACCGGTTTCCGTGGCAAGACGTTTGATCCCTTCTTTAGCGTTATAATACGCCTGAGGAACTGCAGAGTTTGGCTTGTGGGAGCCAACGGGTGAAACACCCTCATTTTTGAAATATATTTTTGACTTGGTACCAAGTGCCTGCTCAAGGCTTCGGGCACGAACCAGTGGTGCAGGACGCCAGATTTTCAAGACGTCCATCACCTCTTCAGGGATGTCGATAAAGCGTTCCTGTGACATTTCCTGCTCAAGAAGAGACATGGGGAAAATGGCCCCGAGTTTGTCCGGTCCCATGGGTTCCATTGTCTCAGGATCAAGGGGCGGCAGTAGGCCATTAGGAATGTCCGGACCTACATTATACCATTGGGTTGGCATCTCATCATCACGAAGGACGATTTTTTTGGTTGTCATGTTATTCTCCTTGTTATTTTAGAGTCGTATCCTATTTCTTGATAAGAATATAAAATATCTACACGATCAGACGGTTCAGCGCAACAGGATTTGCGATCATGTATAAATGGATTTTCAGTACTTTTTTACATACCATTTCTGGATGCAGGGCATTGCCTCCATGGGTCAAATCTTCTGCCAGCCGGTTTTCAGGATTTCAGAAGACAGGAAATCATCTTGTTTTCTGTCAAGGATTGCAGCCACAGCTTCCAGCGGTTTTACCCCGGCTTCACTGGTACGACTGATAACTTTGATCTCAAGGACACCGTCTTCTCGACAAGTAAGGGATTCGATCAGCGGGCGAATATTAATCTCTTTTGTTTTTCGTTTACGGGTTCGGGTAATAAGAAAACTGTTTCCTGCCATAAATTCTTCAAACAGTGGTCTGTCGTCTGGGCGAAGTTCCGGGTGCAGGCTTATTTCGTAAGAACTTAAGACTTGTTGCGGTACGGAACCATTATGCATTTTTATTTCCTGGACTTGCAGCCCTGGGGGCATCTGTTTATTCAGCCTATCCTTTGTTTCATCCAGGTCAGATAATGGGGCCGGCAGATCCATCACAAAGTATTCGGCCATACTTCGTGTGCCAACGGGGAGGGCCGGTCCGAATGAAACTTTTGGCGAAGGGTTGAACCCTTTGGAGAAATTAGTACGAATATGGGCCCTGCGCAGGATACGAAAAACAACCTGTAATATTTCAAGATGTCCAAGGTAGCAGATATCTCCTAAGCGTGAATAACTGACCATATATCGAAAATGAAGGTCTTCCTTCTGACTGTTTGCGGGGACTGACTGTTGTTTATGTGGCTCTGTTGCCGGGCTTTCAGGCCCTTTTTGTTTCCTGTCGACAACTATGGGCTTGAGCGTTTTAAAATCACAGAGACCGCATTTCTGACAACTGTGATATCTGCAATCCGGAGTGTAATGCTCAGCCAGCCCTTTTTTCAGTTCTTCGACAAAGAAGTCCTGATCTATTCCACTTTGCAGATGTTGCCATGGAAGCACAGCATCGATATCTCTTGGCAGAAGATAGTCGTCCAGGATCAGGCCGCACTCATCAGCAGCTTCCTGCCAGCGGGAAAGATTGAAATAGTCAGACCAGCCATCCAGCCGGGCGCCATGTCTCCATGCTGTTTCCAGCAGAGAGGAAAGTCGTCTGTCGCCCCTTGAAAAAACTCCTTCCAGGAAACTTTGTTCAGGGTCATGCCATTTCATATTAATGCCCTTTCGGGGGAGCATTTTTTTCAGTGCCCGAATTTTTTTCTGACTTTCTTCCATGGAAATCTGACCATTCCATTGAAAAGGGGTATGCGGTTTTGGGACAAATGTCCCAATGCTGACATTGATCTTAAGCCGTCCACCTCCACCGGCCTGTGCTGCGATCGCTTTCGTCTGTTTGGCAAGGGTAACGATGGCTTCAATATCTTCGTCCGTTTCTGTGGGCAGGCCAATCATAAAGTAGAGTTTCATAACCTTCCAGCCAAGGCCAAAGGCGTCGCGTGCAGTGTTGAGAAGATCTTCTTCTGTTATGCCCTTGTTGATCACCCGGCGTAAGCGTTCACTACCGGCTTCGGGAGCCAGGGTAAAGCCTGTTTTTCGTACTCGTTTGATCTGATCCATCAGATCCGGAGTCAGGGTTCCCACGCGCATGGAGGGCATGGATACAGATATTGCCTCGGAGGCGAAACGATTCATCAGCTGAGGAAGCGTGGTGGACAGGCAGGAATAATCACCGGTGGAGAGTGAGAGCAGTGCAAGTTCATTAAAACCGGAATGCTCAATGCCCTGGCAGGCAATGTCAAAAATCTGTTCGGGAGTTCGTTCCCGTACAGGTCTGTAGATCATTCCCGCCTGGCAGAAACGACATCCGCGGGTACATCCCCTGGCAATTTCAACACCCAGCCGGTCATGGACAATTTTTGAATTGGGGACCAATGGGTATAACAGATGATCCATCTGGGAAAGATCAGTCAGCACACGTCTTGTGACGGTTGGGAACTTGGGGTTGGATACTGTTATTTCAGCTATGGTTCCGTTGTCATTATATACAGGCTCGTAGAAAGAAGGAATGTAGACCCCTCCAATTTCTGCCAGTTGTTCAAGTACTGCCACACGTGGAGTATTGCTGGTTTTCGCTGCCAGAATACATTCTGCAATTTCCAGGATTGCCTCTTCACCATCGCCCAACAGAATAGCATCAAAAAAATCAGCAACCGGTTCAGGGTTGAGGCTGCATGAACCACCTCCCAGTACAATGGGCATATCCTGTCCACGATCTTTGGCACGTAAAGGAATGCCTGCAAGGTCAAGGACTGTGAGGATATTCGTGTAACAAAGTTCATAGGGCAGGGTGAAACCGATAAAATCAAAGTCCTGCAAAGGCCGATTATTTTCAAAGGAGGCCAGGGGAATGTTTTTGGAACGTAGCAATTCTTCCATATCCTGGTCAGGGCAGTAGCAGCGTTCGGCCAGCAGGTTTTCCTGCCCATTGACTAAATGATACAGGATCTGTAATCCCTGGTGGGACATGCCGATTTCGTATAAATCGGGGAAAACCAGTGCGCAGCGCATGGCAGTGTTGTCCCAGTCTTTTACCTGCGCATTGTATTCGTGGCCCAGGTAACGTCCTGGTTTACTGACATAAGGAAGGGTTTCTCGTAGCTCGAAGTTCTTTTTCATATATGTGTCTGCCTG
>JAOZKN010000066.1:5381-14916 GCA_029935315.1 Desulfocapsa sp.
CATAAGGAAGGGTTTCTCGTAGCTCGAAGTTCTTTTTCATATATGTGTCTGCCTGAGTTCAAAAAGTTTAGTACCTTACAGAATGTTTTCTTGTTTTTTTTAAAGAAAATATTTTGATAAGGTACTTATGCTGGCCTCACTTACCGTTTACCGGTGTTATGCTGTGCTGCTAATGAGGCGAATGGCCGTTGTTTGTATAGAATCCAGCTCGTCATTTAATGGAAATAGGTTGACTTTTCAAGAGAGGATGATGTATTCAAAGAAGTATCTGGTTAGTATCTTAGAAAATATTTCCCTGTTTTTTTTAAGAGAGGATATTTCATGGAGCTATTTTTACCCTCAGAGGCACTGAAAAGAATATTGATTTTTCTGTTTTACTGGTGCTGAAAAAAATAACAGCTTATCAAGGTATTATTTTATGCGGAGTTGTAAAGCTATTTTTTGTATATCATGTCTGTTTTTTGTGCTTCTCTCCTCTATATCCTCTCTGGCTGCAGAGAGTGTTATAGAAGACGTCAGATTTCAGAGTAATGGGGACGGCAGTGAATCTGTTATCTTCCAGTTGAGCAGTCCGTCCCTGCCGAAAGCTTTTGCCTTGCAGGGAGAAAAACCAAGGGTTGTCTTTGACTTTCTGAATACCCAGCTGTTCAGAACGGTACCCTCGGTGCTTACAGTCAATGGCAATATGGTTGACAAGATCCGTATGGGCCGACACAGTGAAAAGGTCAGGGTTGTTCTTGATCTGGCAACGGTAGGATCCGTGGACTTTGATCAGGACTTTGATGAACAAGGGAATATCCTCACAATCAGGCTTTTTTCCCCGGAATACCCCGCTAAATATGAGGAAGAGGTTGTTGAGACTGTTGTTATCCCCCCTGTTGACGAACCGGTAATAGTTGAAACGGTTGAAGTACCAGAGACGGTTAGGGTGGCAGATACCCCGGAGCCGGAGCTTGTGGTGCAGGAGGAAGTTGTTTCTGATGGCGAGTCCGGGAGGGCAGAAGTCACAGCAAGTGTTGATGTCGTCGATGAACCGTTGATTCCTGAAGCGCTCCTCTCTGCTGTTTCTTTTGAGAACACCTCAAACAAAGGAGAGATGGTTTTGTTCAAGCTGAACGGATTTTATCCTCCCGAAGTGAGTGGTGAAGAGCAGGGAACGCCAACCGTTACCTGTGTTTTTACCGCTATTCGACTTGGTGAGGAGGTTGTGGCAGAGCAGCATATTCCAGGAGAATACATTAAAAAAATAAGTGTGTCACCGATGAATAGTTCTAATTCAATCCAAGTGGTTATGGAACTCGCACCCAATAAAAATTATGATCTGCAGCAGGTGTTCTTCAAGGAGGACAATCTCTTTGTGGTTATTGTTAATTCCTACGATGCCATGGCCGCTCCGACCGAATAGTCCTGCAATAGCCCTGTTGCGGGCTACGTAAGGGGCAGCAGACAGTTATGGCCAGATCTGAGTAGTAAATCCCGCAGGTACCGGTAGCGGGAAATCCTGCTCTTTGAGTTGGACAGTGTTTGCAATGTTCTCAAGTTTTATTCTTATTTCTGATCCCCACGGAAGTTTATCCACGCGTATCTCCGTTTGCACAGCGCAGTATGTAGACCCCTCTCTTTTGCCGGGATAACTAATATCTGCCAGTGTCTCTCCTGCATTATCCAGAAACAGGTAACCAAGCACCTTCTCCTGTTGCGGGTCCAGGTGCAGGTAGATGAGACCGTCTGTTTTTTGTCTGCTGGTATCTGCCAGTCGTAACCAGACCGTGTTGTTCTCACTGTCCGGTGCCGTTTCAAGTATTGTCAACTTGTGCGCAGGAAGGCGGCTGCTTATGTAAGCAAACCAGTCACCCCGGGTCATAACAAGTGGCAGCTTGCTGCGGATGGCAAGGGAGCGGACACTGCCGCGAATATGCATCTGTTGCGTGGGCTGAAGGATCTGAAATTTATTGCCATCACCGGTAAAGGCAAAAACTGGTTGGCCCAGAGGATTACTCACCACAAATTTCATGGAAGAAGGCGCCAGCAACTGCAGGTAGCCTTCGACGGCCCTCGATGTCACTGGACTTTTCCAGAATACTTGCATGTCAGCATCAAAATTCTGTGAACACTGCTGCTCCCTCTCCTGCATTGCGGTTACAAGCTGCTCCATTGCACTGTTTTCTTCTTCGCTGAGTGCATCGGTCCATCGTTTCTGGGCACAACTACTGCACAGTATACAGAGAAGCAGGCAGTTAAAAATAAGAATGGTTTTTCCTGTCCGACGTTTCTTTTTACAAGGCATTGATTCTTTCCTGCATTTGCATCTGTCTCGCTTTTGTTTTGAAGAGTTCCTGTGCTTTTTTGTACGCCTGTCTGGCTTTTATATTGTTGCCAAGTTTTTTGTAAATATCGCCAAGATGTTCATGGATGTAGGGGTCTTCCGGTTCCATCTTCAGGGCTTTGTTGGTCTCTTTATGCGCCTTGGTGAAGTCGCCCATCCGATAGTGAACCCAGCCAAGGCTGTCCCTGATGTATCCGTTCTCCGGTTTAAGTTCCACGGCTTTCTGGATGTATGAAAGAGCTTTTTCCAGATTGATATCCAGGTCTGCCCAGGTGTAACCGATATAATTAAGCGCATCAGCATGATCCGGATTAAGGGCCAGGATTTTTGTCATCCACTGTATGGCAGCCTCTCGTTTGTTTTCTTTTTCAAGAAGCAGAGCATATTCGAAGAGGATTTTAGTGTTCCCGGGATGGATTGTAAGGGCTGTATCCAGAATAGTGTACCCATCCTGAAACATTTCCTGTTCCATATACAGGGAGGCCAGCAGGGTGTACAAAGCAGGTGAAGGCTTTTCATACTCTTTAATGGTCTGTTGCAGGAGAAGCGTTGCCTTTGTGAGATTTTTTTCTTTAATTAGAATGCGCACCCGGAGAGAAACGGCATCTTCATAAAATTCAGATTGCGGTTGTATTTTTTCAAGAAGCGTTCGTGCGTTGATAATATCCTGCTGTTCATAGCGGATAACGGCCAGCATATAAACAGCTTCTTCTCTGTTATTTTCAAGAACAAGAGGCTTGAGTACCTTTGCAGCCATTTGCAGATTCTCGTTCCGCAGATAGAACCGGGCGATTATGATGTCAATTTCAGCAGGCTCGCTGCTGTTTGTACGCATTTCCTGCAGTACTGTAAGTGCTTCTTTTGATTTTCCCTGCAGGAGGAGGACGTGGACAAGACCTAAGCCTGCGTGCTTCTCCTGTGGGTATTTGTCAAGGACACTCCGGTACAGAGCTTCCACTTTTTCGTATTCATTTTGCAAAGTATAAAATTCAGATACTTCAATGGCCAGATCCGCAGTCCAGTTTTGGGAAAGTGCTTTTTCATAATATTCTGCTGCCTGCGTGGGCTGGTTCATTCTTGTTGCCAGGCGAGCAAGGTAGAGGTGTGCGTAGAGTGACTGTGGGTTCAGGGCCAGTGCATCGCTAAAGGAACGTTTAGCATCTATAAACTGATTCTGCTCCAGTTGCAGAAAGCCGATGCGAAGGAGTAGGGTCTCATCGCCTGGTGTAAGTGCCAGAACTTCCCGGTACAGGCGGATGGCTTCGTCGGACTCATTATTTCGAATAGCCAGACGAGCAAGCAAAATTCTATCTTCGGTATCTCCCGGGAACCTTTCAATGGACTGTCGCAGCCACTTGGCAGCACCCAGGGGTTTTCCCATTCTGAGTAACAGGATAGGGAGCCTGCGATGAATATAGCGGGAATCAGGGTCGCAAATTAATGCCTTTTCAAAGGCCTCTTCCGCCTCCTGGTAGCGTTTGTTGTTTTCTGCATGGGTTCCCCATAAAAGGTAAAAATAGGAACAGGAACTGTCAGGCATCTCCACGTTATAATCATGGGATTCCTCTTCCTGTAGTATGGCAGGAGGGCGATGGAGCGCATTGTCCTGAACAGTGGTGCTGCACGCACTGAAAAGGAAGGGACTCAGCAGAATAAGGAAGCGGATAAAAAGAGACACAGCTGTTGTCATATTCCTGGAAGGTTCTCCACGAGATGTAAAACATCCTGATGAATTTCTTCGATGGATCTGTTGGCATTAATTCGCTGAATGCAGGGAAGATCCAGTTGCTCAAATTGAGTTTTTACTTTTGCAAGGTATTCTTCTTTTTCAAAATCATTAAGGCTGTCCCCCCTGTTTTCGGTTATGCGTGTGACACCGGTTGCCACAGGTGCATAAAAAAGCAGGGCAATATCCGGTTCGGGAGCAAATGCATTCTTTCTCAGGATTTCAATGGGATCAAGGCCGGCGGCACCCTGGTAGGCAATGGTGGAGAGATAATAACGATCACAGAGAACGATCTTTCCACTGCTGAGTGCGGGCGCAATAAGAGTCTCCACATGTTCTTTTCTATCGGCAATAAATAACTCAAGCTCCTCCTCAAGGGAGGTGTCTTTACGGTTTGAGTAGAGTGCACGAATTTTTTTGCCAAATGAACCATTGGTCGGTTCAAAACTACTGATCACTGGCAGACCCTTTTTGCTAAGGGCTGCTGCAAGCAGTTTCAGCTGGGTGGATTTGCCGGTTCCATCGGTTCCTTCAAAAACAATAAGTAGGCCTTTTCCGGGTGTCAATTTTTTCTATGCCTCATTTGTGCAGTTTTCTGTTTGTGGCGATGGTCTTTGCCATTGTAATAGCAGCATGCAGGCTGGAAGGGTTGGCAATACCATGGCCTGCAATATCGTAGGCTGTTCCATGGTCAACGGAGGTGCGAACAATGGGCAATCCAAGGGTAACATTTACTCCGTCTTCAAAATGCAAAAGTTTGAAAGGGATAAGGCCTTGATCATGATACATACAGATAACAGCGTCATACTCACCGCGAGCAGCCTGAAAGAAGATTGTATCAGGAGGAAAAGGGCCTTGCAGGGGGATACCCATCTCCTGAGCTTTTTTGATAGCTGGCAGGAGTATACGGGACTCTTCATCACCAAACATACCATTTTCACTGGCGTGTGGATTGAGGGCTGCAACAGCAACTCTGGGTTGTGCAAGGTTGAAGTCGGCTTGCAGGCTTTTACAGGTTGTGTGAAAGAGTTGCAGCAGGGACGTCTCATCCAGCAATGAAGGCACATCGGCAATGGAACAGTGAATGGTGGCCAGAGTGACTTTTAAGGAGTCGCCAGCCATCATCATCACCTGTTTGTCCGAACCGGTGAGAGCTGCAAGCATCTCAGTGTGTCCGGGGAAATGCTGGCCACTGAGCTGCAGAGCTTCCTTGGAAATGGGGCAAGTGCACATGGCTGAAAAGTGTTGATCCTGTATCCCTTGCACAGATGCGGTGATGGCAGCAACCATGGCCACTGAAGTTTCTTTGGAAAACGTGCCGGGATGGAAAGTGTCCTCTGCCAGGTGGGACGTCTCGTAAAGGGGAATACCATTTTTTGCAGAGGGGATATTTGTGCCAGGTGTCCAGGGGATCAAAGAACAGTCAATATTGAGCTTTTGCGCGTAATGGAGCAGTACGTTCCTGTCGCCTGCAACAACCACAGGGATGGGCTCGGCCACTTGTAAGGCGGAGAAATATTTGAGGATGATTTCGGGACCAATTCCGCCGGGACAGCCCATTGTGATGACAAGTGGAAGCATATTCATGTTTTAGTGTTGCTGGTGGCAGCTTAAAAGCAATTCTGCAGATGTTCTATTTCTGCTTTACCGTTTTTGGGTATCAGAATAGAAACTACATCGAAACGGGCGGCCTGTTCAAGGAGTTTATTGCGAGTCATGTAATCCAGGGCAATCCGGTTCAGTTGCGCCTGTTTGTTTGTGGTGACGGCCTCGAATGGTTGTCCAAAAAGTAAGCTGCTTCGTGTTTTCACTTCTATAAAAACAAGTGTCTGTTTATCCATGGCAATGATATCAACTTCCCCGGTTTTTTGCCTGTAATTTCTAACGATAATCTGAAAGCCTTTTTTTTGCAGGAAGGCTGCAGCCAGATCTTCACCATGTTTGCCCAGGTTGATCCGTGCCTTAGACAAACTCCCTGACTCCTTTGAAGGTTTTCCGATGGTGGGTGGTGATTCCATGTTTTTGGATTGCTGTTCGGTGTTCCAATGTGGGGTAGCCCTGATTTTTGATGAAGTTGTAGTGAGGATATTGCTGATGGAGTTTGGCCATCATCTTGTCCCGTGTAACCTTGGCGACAATGGAAGCTGCAGCGATGGAAGCGGAACGTGACTCTCCTTTGATCAGTGCTTCCTGGGGTGTAGACATGGGGATCGTAAACTTTCCGTCAACAAGGAGAAAAACCGGTTGAACCCCGTCCTTCTTCAATTGCAGAACAGCACGTTTCATGGCCAGCAGTGAGGCCTGCAGAATATTGATCTTTTCGATGATTCTTTGTGAGACAATGCCGATACCGATTCGCGCAGGAATGGTATGGAGGAGCTCAAAGAGCTGCTGACGGACTTTTGGGGAAAGTTTCTTAGAGTCTATAAAGAGGGAATGCTGGCAGTCAGGAGGCAGGATGACAGCAGCAGCTACAACGGGTCCTGCCAGGGGACCCCTGCCAACTTCATCGAGACCTGCAACAACAGGATACCCCTGTTGCTGCAGGTTACGTTCTATTGTGAAATTATCCCCTGAAGGAGGATTAAACAGAGCCTTCTGCGTCTGTTTAACGCACAAAGCCACGCTCACGAATACGTGCAGCTTTACCACGTCTTTCGCGAAGATAGAAGAGGCGAGAGCGACGTACACGTCCGCGGCTGATAACCTCGATTTTTTCAATACGGGGATTGTGCAGGGCGAAAGTCTTTTCAACACCAATGCCGTGAGAAACCTTACGAACGGTGTAAGAAGCGCCCATCAAAGCTTTCTTTCTTTTAAGAACGACGCCCTGGAACATCTGGACACGTTCTTTGTTTCCCTCAATGATGCGAATATGTACCTTAACGGTGTCACCCGGACGAAAATCTGGGTGATCCTGGCGCATTTGCTCCATTTCAATTTTGTCAATAATTGTGCTCATAATAACTTTTCCGTTGTTTATCATTTAGCTGCATTTTGTATGCAGCAGAGTAAATAAATTTTTAACTGTCAGTTGTAATTCACACCCCACAAGGAGGTATAAGTATCTTCACCAGATTCTTTTCACTTCATTCAGTACCCCTTGAGGGGTTAAAATATACGAAAAGAACGTATAAGGTACTCAAATCGCTACACACTCAGCAGTCGATCCAGGACTATGGATACTGCAGAACGCACAGAGAGATGATTGTAACCCGTATTTGCTCCAACAGGCATCAGGCTGTAATCAGCCATGTCCATTACCTCGGGTGTCAGTCCGTGGGCAGTTCCAAAAAGAAGTAACATGGCCTCTTTTTTTTCGATCCTGGCCCTGGCATCTTCATAAGTCAGTGTTTTGTCCTGCACTTTTGCACTGGTGGTTAGAAGTAGCGGCGCATGGCCACGGCTCTTTGTCACACGTTCCCTGACTTCTTCAAGGCTTGTAGCTAAAGAAACTAACTCAAGTGCCTCTTTACGGGCAGGGTTGTACTTAGCCCCGTGTCCTGTCTTCCAGTGCTCAAGAATCTCGGTGACCAGTTTCTGCTGATCCTCATAAGGCGTTACAATATAGTAATTGTCGATACCGTATGTTTTCGAGGCCCTGGCAATATCATGGAGGTCAAGGTTGGTTACAGCAGAACCAATGGTCTCACCAATTTTATTTACAACAGGGTGATGGACAAGGACTATATCGATGCCACTTTGGCCGTTACTCATTGTCCTTCCTGGATTTCTCTTACTGTACGATACAGCTTATTCTTTTTCAGTAAGCTCACTTCTTCTTTGCTGAACCATTCGCGGGCAAGTAAATCCGGGCGTCGCTCCATGGTTCGTTTTACTGATTCGAGAAAGCGATACTCTTCTATCCGTTTATGATCACCGGAAAGCAGAACCTCAGGGATCTTCTCTCCGTCAAAATTTCTTGGCCTGGTGTATTGTGGATGTTTCAACAACTGTCTGCTGAAGGTATCTTTATCAGCAGAATCAGAACAACCAAGTACTCCAGGCAATAACCGGGTAACCGAATCGATGAGAATCATGGCTGCGAGTTCTCCGCCGGTGAGGATATAATCACCAATGGAAATTTCATCATCAACACTCTTTGCCCGGAAACGCTCATCCACCCCTTCGTATCTGCCGCATATAAGAATAAGATGTTCTTCACAGCTTAATTCTTCTGCCATCTTCTGATTATACTGCCTGCCCTGCGGGCTGAGCAATATAACACGGCCAGATTTGTTGCCGCCACGTACCTGCTCAAGAGCGACAGTGAGTGGTTCTGGCTTCATCACCATTCCCTCCCCACCTCCAAAAGGCCGGTCGTCGGTCATGGCGTGCTTGTCTGTGGCAAAGTCACGAATGTTTGTGACTTTTATCCGAACCTTATCAGCTTCCCTCGCCCTACGGATAATGGACTCGTTAAGAGGGGATTGCAAAAGATCAGGAAAAATAGTCAGTATATCAAAGATCATGGGGAGGGTTTCCCCGGCCCGTCGTCACCAGTGTTTATTTCCAGGAGTCCCGGAGGCGGTGCAATGGTGATACTGACCTTGTCTCTACTGACAATCATACCAGGAATAAGAGGAATCAAAAATTCAAGCTCTCCATCCCGTACGACAATAATATCCTGAACTCCGTTGTCGAAAAAAGCCTTAACGTTACCAATTGTATTCCCGTCGGTTGTGTTGACGCTTACTCCCTCAAGCTCATGAAGATAAAATTCATCATCATCAAGGCCGGGAAGATCTTTCTTGAGCGCCAACAGACCACAACCAGCTAATTCTTCGGCACGATTACGGTCATTCACCCCTTCCAGACGAGCAATAACTTCCCTTTTGCCAATGCGCGCTTTGAGCACATTGAACTCAGGAAAAATAGTATTCTCTGTCGTGATAAGAGTGAGTCGTGGGTGCCGGGTAATACTTCTGGCCTTACCGGAAAAAGCAATAAGCTTCACTTCACCTTTGATGCCGTGAGCTTTGGCTACTTTACCAATGAGTACATATTTATCTGTCGGAAAGGAAAACGTTTCTACCATCTGGTCCTGAGAGATTTATTCCAGGATATTTAGACGGGATTTTTTGCCTTCCTTTCCGGCAGCGGCAGAAAGCAATGAGCGCATGGCCCTTGCAGTTCTGCCTTGCTTGCCAATCACCTTGCCAAGATCATCTTTGGCCACAGCCAGATCCACAAGGATGGTGTCATCTTCTTCTGTGACGGTAACCTGCACATCGTCAGGACTGTCCACAAACGATTTGGCAATATACGTGATCAGCTCTTGCATAGTCGTTACTCAGCTGCCGGCATTTTTTTCAATATGGACTTTACTGCGGTTGAAGGCAATGCGCCTCTACCCATCCAGTCCTGCAGCTTTTCGTTGTCTAGCTTCACGACAACAGGATCCTGAAGAGGATCATATGTTCCAACTACATCAAGGAATTTACCATCACGTTTGCATTCACTGTCTGCAACTACTATACGAT
>JAOZKN010000067.1 GCA_029935315.1 Desulfocapsa sp.
GCGCTCTTGCTCAGGCGAAAGATGGCCGTATGCATATCCTTGGTGAAATGGCCAAGGGAATCACCGCATCACGTACTGAAGTTGCCGAGCATGCTCCCAAGTATTTCAGTCATAAGATCAGCACTGATAAAATTCGTGATATTATCGGACCTGGTGGAAAAATCATCAAAGAGATGTCAGCTGATTATGATGCAACCATCGAAGTTGATGACACCGGTCTTGTGAAGATGTTCACCAAAGATGGAAGCAAAGCAGAAGCTCTCTTATTGAAAATCAAAGAGATGACCGCTGAAGCTGAAGTCGGAAAGACCTACAAAGGAATTGTAAAAACCATTAAGGATTTTGGTGCGTTTGTTGAAATCCTCCCCGGTACCGATGGACTGGTTCATATCTCAGAACTTGCCAATGAGCGTGTCGCTAAAGTTACCGATGTCGTGAAAGAAGGCGAAGAGATTGAAGTGAAGGTGCTTGAGGTCGATGGGCGTGGTCGTATTCGTTTGAGCCGTAAGGCCTTGTTGTAGTATGATTTGATTTTGTTGTAGCGGAAGTAATTGAAAAGGCTGCCTTGCTGTATTGCGGGGTGGCCTTTTTTTTGTTTTGTCCATTGTACTATTTTGAAAGTGGATCTATCGCCTCCTTCTGTCCGCTTTGACCGTAAATTACTACCCAATTTCCCAGGTGACGCTCCCACAAGCTGGCTATAGACCCTTTTGCTGGTCGCCTGGAATTTGTGGCTGCTAGAAGAGGGATCAGGTATGGTGGAAATATGAAACAGGTTAAACTCACAATTAGCTGGCTGCAACCGCAAAAGAGCAGTGATCTTCATCTGCCGCAGTATCAAACGAAATTGGCTGCCGGGATGGATGTTGAGGCGGCAATTGAAGGGGTTTACCCGTTATTGCCTGGTGAGATCCATCTCTTTCCCACAGGTTTTTGCTTAGCGATTCCTAAAGGATATGAAGTCCAGGTACGTCCAAGAAGTGGTCTTGCAGTAAAGCATGGGGTCACCGTTATTAATAGCCCCGGAACCATAGATACAGATTATCGTGGTGAAGTTAAAGTGGCGTTAATTAATCATGGGAAATCTGCTTTTACTGTTAATCGTGGAGATAGAATTGCACAAATGATCCTGGCACCGGTGGTACAGGCGCAGCTTGAGCTGCAAAATGAGCTGGATAGTACCGAGCGTGGTTCCGGCGGCTTTGGCCATACTGGTATTTGAGAGAGAGCGATGCAATTTTCAGTATTAGGCTCAGGAAGCAAAGGTAATTCTCTTTATATCAAGAGTGGCAAGACGTCTATTCTGATCGATGCAGGTTTTTCCGGAAAGGAGCTTGCCAAACGCATGGCTGTGCACGGGAAGGAGATTACAGACCTGAACGGATTGTTTCTTAGCCATGAACATGGAGACCATATAAAGGGAGCCGGGGTGTTGTCCAGGAGATGTTCACTACCGGTGTATGCCAACGCGGGAACCTTTAAGGGCAGTGACAAGACAGTAAAAAAACTCCATAAACGTATTGAATTTGAAACAGGCTCTGTGATTGAACTGCAGGATCTGGAGATACGTTCTTTTCGTATCTCCCATGATACTCTGGATCCGGTGGGCTACCTGATCAGTGACGGGAAATATAGTGTTGCCTGCTGCACCGATACGGGGAAAGTGTCACATCTGATCAGTAGCAGGTTGAGGAAGTGTGAGGCACTGGTACTTGAATTTAATCACGACCCCGTAATGTTAAAAAACGGGCCCTATCCCTTTGCTTTGCAACAACGGGTACGATCAAGCCATGGGCACCTGGCAAATGATGATGCGGCTGAATTCCTAAAGAGTTTACTGCATGACAAATTACAGCAGGTGATCCTTGCCCATCTTTCAGAAACAAACAACAGACCTGATATAGCATTTAAAAGTGCTGCGGCTGTTCTTCCTTCCAGGTTACATTCCCTGCTTACGGTTGCTCCCCAGGATCGTCCCACCAGTTTGTTTGACCTGCGCTGAAGGCGCACCGTATAAACACCTTTTTTTACTGCTGATAAAGCATCCTTCTGTTTAATTTCCAGTTCACCCTGATGGTCTGTAGTAACACATAAAGGAGTGGTGCCAGCAGTATAAAGTAGGGCAGAGAAAAGAGTGTGAGTAACCCGGTCTGCACAAGTGCTTTATCGAGAAAGAACATGCCAAAGACCCAGAAGGCCACGCCTGGGCAGATAAGCGCATAAGCAGCCGGACTCTTTGCTGCCTCGCCATTGTCTTTTCTCCCGTGGATAAATTCATGAAAATAATTACTTTGTTTCAGTACCAGATAGCCAAGGATGCCAATAAAAATCTGCAGGGATACAACTGTTGAACAAAAAATAAAGAGGAAGGCTGGGCGTCCGGGATCCTGCATGAGAAAGCCAAATCCATGATGCAGGCGAATGGTCGTAATCCCAAGGAGGGTAAGAATGGGAATAAGGATCCAGATACTGGCACTGCTCTCACGGTTGATACCATGCTCCAGCATTGCATAAAAGCCAAGGGCGATGTTCTTCATGGCCAGAAGAACAGCAATGGCAAAGAAGAATATAGCGCAAAAGGCAGCGGTGGGCACAATGATGTGGTTTTCACTCATGGCTGCAGGGGCAGCAAAGCCTACAGCATTCATGGCAAAGGCAAAAGAGGAAAGCATCTGGCTGAGGGAATTATTCAGGGCATGCTGAAAATGACCCTGGATAAGTAATTTACTGTAATACTTGAAAAAAATAATGAGACTGTATATTCCTGTTGCCAGGAAGGCTAGAAACGCGAACGGGAAGAGCATTTCCACAATTCCCCACAGGCCGGGAATCAGCATGGCGCCGAGTACAAAAAACACATTAATGGACATGGTCAGAGTGAGGGGGATAGCCATGAGTGTAATTTCATTATTTCCCCGGAGAAGCTCAGCATAGGCCTTTGTCTTTTTATAGAGTCGGTATTCACGGATATTCCACAGCAGCAGGCGGATATGGTTGAAGGCAAAATAAAGCATGAAGATGTAGCCAATTATGGTGAGTAGTGTCGCGTACAATGGCGCTGTAGCAAGATAACTCTGTAGCGAGTCAAAGGTCGCCATGGGTGCATCCTGGTGGGGCGTCATAAACATGAAAAAGATAAAAAAGGCAACTGTCAGTCCACCATTACCAAGAGCAGTGAGGAAAAAAAGGGGTGAGTAATTTTCTTTGAAATCAGTAAGCATAAGGGTGTCCTGCCCTGAGGGGCATGAAAATATTAAGGGCTTTGCACTTCCGTAGAGTTACATCCTGAGCGGGACTCTGTTATAGCAACAAATTTAATAGATTTGCAGGTATTTGGCAAGGGGGGCTTGCGTTAAACCTGCTGAGGGAATGGTGCTGCTAACAGGTGTGAAACCATTGGTTGCTATTTTTTTTGCCAGCCAGATCCATTGTTTACAAATTGTCCGGCGGGTGTTTTGGTAATGGCCTTTTTACCTGCAAGTTGTTCTACAGTCTTGAGGGGTGTCTGGTTGTCTTTGGCAATGCCTTGATAGTGAACCTTACGTTTGTTATTGATGGAATCAACCAGCTTGAGAACAGTCGGCTTAGAAGTGTTGACCGGAGCCAGGTAGCCTGTAGTAGTCTCTCCAACCAGTCCCTGTACTTTAGCACTGCGAAGATCAAGGGCGTGAGCTGTGCCGCAGAGAAGGATGAACGAGAGAATGAGGGATTTGCATAGAGTTTTCATAAATTTTCCTGAGTTAGAATAAACCGCTTTCTTGGCTGAGCACATCATCAAGATCTTTTTCAACCTGAACCTTTATTTCATGTTGAATCTTTACGTTAAGGTTGATGACTATGGGTTTGTCCGGTGCCTCCACTTTAACAGTGGGAGCACAGGCTGAAAAAAAGAGTATGCAGAGTACAATGGTAAAGCCGTTCATTCGCATTATCGTTCCTCGTTTCAAGATGAACCAGGGTGAGTTGGTCAGTTTGTCAGTGGTTTTGCGCGCAGGCGTTGGTCCAGCTCATCTGTTAATGTTTTACTATAACGAAGACTCTGGAGAAGAGAAAGAATATTCTGCTCCGTGTTCAGGTTCAGATGTACGGGTCTGCTGCTTTTCAGTGGCGGGCTGTGACCCTCTGTCTTGATATCTATGGTGAGGGTTCCATCGTTTTTATATATGGGGATCGCGATCAGGGTGTCATAATTGAATTCTTCCAGTGCTTTCATGGCATAGGCAGGAAGAGAGGAAAGCCCGGCACCGCCACCGGGTGGCAGATAATTAATGGTGCCTCCGGGTGCTCTGCTGTGGAGTTCACCTTCTGGAATATTCAGTTGATGATCCTTCCATTGAATATGAATGCTTCCGTCGAGAATTCCGCTTATTTGAAGTCCCTGCATTTTATTTACCATGATGATTTCCCGGAGATCCATTCTTTCCAGCTGAACAATGCAATCCAGCTCCTGATCCTGCAGGTCGACATAAATATCTCTGGAACGTATAGTCCCTGCAAAGAGTTCTGTTTGGATTGAATCCAGCAAGAGTATGGGGAGTAAGGAGTCCTTGGATGGAAGAAGTTGGTTTCGTATTGACAAATTCTTCAAGGTGAGGCCATTGTTTATTTCGGATGCATAGAGATAGCCCGGGCTACGACTGCTGACCTTGGGAAAGAGTTCCAGATCCTGTTGTACAAGAAGTCCGGTGAAGCTGGTTTTTCCATAACTGCCTGCAGCATTTTGCAGGCGAAAAGAACCTTGTGCCTTTTGCAGTGTATTCCCCTTCCAGTTGGCTATTCCTTCGCCGGTTACCAGACCTGCCGATACGTCCAGAGGGATGTTCAGTTCACGGATAACCTGGGACAAGCCTTTCTCCTCACTTTGTAAATCAAAGGGCAGAGAGGTCGCAAATATGGCATT
The DNA here is from genome assembly GCA_029935315.1 of Desulfocapsa sp. Classification (GTDB taxonomy): domain Bacteria; phylum Desulfobacterota; class Desulfobulbia; order Desulfobulbales; family Desulfocapsaceae; genus Desulfocapsa. The sequence goes on from JAOZKN010000067.1 coordinate 4,901, forward strand.
CCCTGAACCCTCGTCACTGTTATGTGAAATTTCTCCATCCAGCCGTCCGGGAATACCTGCATGGGAAAGCTGAATGTTGAGGGTATGATTGCTGCCCTCGGATTTGAGCTGCAGCTGAATGTCCCTGAGTGCCAGATTTTTGCCTTTCCAATGCAGAGAGAGTGTTTCGCTTGTGAGAGATAAATCAGCCTGTAGGGGAGCTGATTGCCCGATTATGTCAATGGAGAGTGGACCGGGTTGCAGGAATACATTCTGTGAGTATACTCCCTGCGTGATTATGGCAATTTTTGCAGCAGGGATTTTCCATCCTGAATGATCAACTCTTTTGTTGAGTTGGGCTGAAAATTGGAAACGACTCTTTTCCATCCTTGATGCCGCGTTCTGTATCCTGTCGACTTCAATATAGGAGGAGTTCTGAACGCTGATGTCTTGGAAGTCATCGGTTTGAAGCAAGAGTTCTCCCTGTATGCCGGTTATTTCCAACGGCTCCAACTGAAGTGTTTCCAGGGAAAAATCTATCTGCAGAGTAAGTGCCTTCTGCGGTGGATTGTTGAGGGAAACCCGCAGGAGTAGATCATCTCGCAGTTGTGGTGTGGAGAGATGTAATTCTTTAATCAACACCTCTGCAGGAATATAGGAACGAAGTTTCTGCAGGGGCGGAGGGGAACTTGATCTGCCTGGCTTCACCGGCATGGCAAACGAGACGTTAAGTGACTCAATGCTCAGTTTTGTCAGTGATCCTTTAAATAACTCTTTTATCTTAAAACGCAGAACAAGATTCTGCAGGGATAAGGATTGTAGGGGGGAATCATCTGGGAATGAGGCGTGAAGAGAAGATACGCGGGCACTGTTTATACTGATATCGGCTATGGCCAGCTCAACGTTTGTGGCACCGAAGGCTTGCAGCCGGTGGCGAAGGGCTTGCTCGGCCAGGACAGTTCGTTGAGCAAAGAGAAACCAGCCACCTGCGGCAGAGAGACAGAGAAAGAGTATGGAAATACGAAAAAAACGCACAGTCTCAAGGGAGTTTGATCTGTTTGTCCTTTTCCAGTTCGGGGTTGTTTTTGTACAGGAGAATAGTTTTACCGATTATCTGTACAAGGGCACTCTTGCTTTTTTCTGATAAAAAAGCAGCCGTCTCATCTTTCCCTGCAGAGCTGCTTTTTCCAATTTTAACCTTGATTAACTCATGGCGAGCCAGTTCAAGTCTGGTCGCGGTGACGATCTTTTTCTCAAGTCCATCCTTGCCAATGGAAACAACCGGCGAAAGGGAATGGCCAATTCCTTTGAGGAACTTTTTTTGCTTTGAACTCAGGACAGGGCCAGCATTTTTTTTAGTAGTATTTGTCATCTGTTTATATCAGCTGATTAAGTTTTTGATGATCTCGTAGCCACCGACATAGGTTCCAACCGAAGAACCGAGGCCAGTAAAAAGAAAAACGAGGAAGAGGCGAAGAAGTTTATTTTTCCACCAACCGGTGAGTTTGCCCATGTCGTCGCCGACTGTTTCAAACTCTTTAACCACAGGCGGGGTGTACATCACCTGGATAAAAGCTGCAACATAGCCGGCACCAATAACAGGAGTTAAACTGGTTATTGGTGCAGCAACAAATGCCCCTATGACAGTAAATGGATTAGCAAAGGCCAGGATGCCACCAATGGCACAAGGGATTCCATTGGCAAGGACCCAGTATAACAGATTGGCTCCGGCAACTGCTGCACCTTTTTGCACACCAATGGTTATCAGAGAGCCGACAATCAACAGAGGGATGGACCAGCCGATTGCTTTCCAGACCCCTGAGATGGGAGGAATGGTTGTTATCCGTTCAAGTTCTGAACTGCAATCCTGCGTGAATGTCTTTTTGATGCCTTCAACGTGGCCGGCACCAACAACTGCAACCAGTCGCTTACCGCTGGTACGTTTGATTTTTTCGCAAAGATAAATATCACGTTCATCAATCAGAACCCTTTTAACATCGGGGAGTGTTTCTCCCATTTCATCCATAAGCTCTGACAGTACGTCCTGCTGTTTCATTTCCGTCAGCTTTTCTTCACTGATCTCTGTTGAGTCGAAGAGAGAAGCGAATATGGTGGCAAGCAGATAGCCTTTCTTGAAAAACGATGTCGATTTCCAGGCACGGCGCAGGGTAATCCGTACATCACGATCAATGAGTTCGATGGGAATATTGCTCTTGTCAGCGGTGTTGGCAGCATGTAACAACTCTGCACCCGGTTGTACTCCCAGCTGGCCACCAAGTTTTTTCTGGTAAGAGGCCATCAGCAGGTTGATCATCAGCGTAGAAAGCTGTTTTTTCTTTATAATCTGTTTTAAATCAAGGGACTGCCATTTCTTCTTCTGGGTGAGTGCTTTGTATCTTTTTTCATCCAGCTCCAGGCAGACACAGTCTGGCTGCTCCTGTGAAATAACTTTTTCAACAAGGTCTACAGATTCCTGGGAAATATGGGCAGTGCCGATAAGAAGAATAGTTTTATCTTCAAAGGATATGGTATGCACGTCCGATGAATAATCGGCTGCGGGAAAAGCTTGATCTGGCATAATATAGTCGATAAAAAAAGGAAAGGAGGATGGTATCCCATCCTCCTGAGAATATTCGTTCTAGTAGGGGTGTACACTGCTAAACATTATTTATTTTCAGTTTTACCCCGGGATGAATCCGATTTGATTTCAGGTTGTTCCAGGATTTAAGCTGGCGGGTGGAGAGATCAAATTTTCTGGCAATGGTCCATAGAGAATCACCAGGTCGAACCCGATACCAGCTGACCTGGGTTTTAACTTGTTGTCCCGGAACTGCAACATGGAATTTTTTCTGTTCAGCAAGAACAATCATGGATGTACTGCTGCTGCGTACCTGTTTGCGACTTTGCCTGACCACTTTTCTGGTCTGTGCAGGAGGCGTGGAGGTGGCGGCCACATTTGCATTGATTCCTTCAATATAGAGGGATAACTGTTGTCCTGCACGAATGCGGTGTACGCTCTGTAAACCATTCCAGGCCACGATAAGATCAGCAGGGACGTTATATTTGTCAGCAATCCTGGAGACTGTCTCACCAGGTTGAATGGTGTGCAGGAGCAGATCCTCGCTGGATGCAATCTGTCCTTCTTCACCTTCAGCAAGCAGGCGATAACGGATGCTGCCCTGAGGGATTCGCAGGTGTTTGCCTGCAACAAGCTTACTGCTTCTCAGGTTGTTTATCTTCAGGAGGGTGGTTTTGTTGATATTGTAGCGTTTGCAAATTCCTGAAATTGTATCACCACGTTGGATTACATGGCTTTTGTAACCGGTGGTGGCCACCCTGCTTAAACGAGGCAGGTTTGTTTCTGCCAGCTGTTTCGTGCCGAGGGGGATTTGCACATCGTAATGTCTTTTGTTTAAAGGAGTGCGTCCGGTTTTCAGCTCTCTGTTCAGTTGTTTGATTTCCTTGGAGGTGGTGCCGCACAGTAGTGCCACCGCATCGAGATTAAGTCCGGGGCCCACACGCAAGGTCTCGTATGCAAGGGGCTCTGCATAGTTAATGCCTTTGAAGCCGTACTTCTGCGGATTTTTAGCAATGATAATCGCGGCAATCAGTTTTGGAACATAGCGTTTGGTTTCAAGGCGCAGGTACTTATGCTGGGCAAGGCTCCAGAAGTTGTCACATTTATACCGTTTCAGTCCCCGTCTGATTTTTCCCCCACCTGCATTGTATCCGGCAACGGCAAGATGCCAGTCACCAAAATCTGCATAGAGATCGGAAAGAAACGCAACTGCTGCTTTTGTTGATTTCTCGGCATGACGTCGTTCATCAACATAGTTGTCGATGCGTAAGTTGTACATCTTGCCGGTACTTTTGATAAATTGCCAGAGACCAACAGCGCGGGCGCGGGAATAGGCACGTTGGTTAAAGCCAGATTCGATCATGGCTAGATAAGCCAGATCCTCAGGAAGTCCGGCTTTACGCAGTTCTTTCTGGAACATGGGGATATATTTTCCTGATCGTGCCAGCCATTTAGAAAATGTGTTTTTTTGCCGATTTTGGAAGATATCCAGGTAGGCCTCAACCTGTTTGTTGATAACGATGGGAAAATCGTAGGCAGTCTCTGAACTTTGCTTGTGCTTGGCAAGATCTTCTTTGTTCTGCCAGTTGCCGGACTGGCGCAGTGCTTCAAGCTCTTCTGTCAAACATTCTTCAGGCTCGGCCTCAACAAGAAGGAGCTCAGGGTCGTTGGACACTGAACTCACCGGAGAGGCAATGTCACCATCTGGTAGAGGGTACAAGACTGTTGAGTCCTGTGTGGCACAGGAAGATAGAACTGTCGCAAGGCTAAAGCAACAAATAGCCTGTATGGTTTTAGTCAGCAATGAGGGCATGGGATATTGAGCTCAATCAATCATAGTCTGAGGCATTTTTTATTCTGCTATTTAACAGATTAAGAAAAGCACCCTTGAGATATACTTTTGAAAGCAGTACAATCACGTAAATTTTTTTATTTAAACTCGATGAAGCACTTAATTGCAAGAGAAAACGAGTGTGTAGGATATCGATATTTGTTCATAATTTTCTCTTCCTTATTGTTATTGTTTGCGTTTCCTATTCGTTCTCCATGAAATTGTTATTCTATGTTTATAAAAATCATTAAAAAACTGATAGTTAGCTTTCTGGTATTTGTTGTCCTGCTTCTTTTTGCTGTATGGGGAGGACTTCACTATCTGATTGTATTACATCCGGGTGACGAAATTGCCTTGGCGAATATCCAGTCTATACTTGGTAAGGAAAGTCCCGTTCTCTACAACGACGGCGTGACCCCTCTGGGGGTGTTTTTTGATGATGCCCATCGTCAGTATGTCACCTATGAGCAGATTCCTGAAAGTTTTGTCAATGCCCTTATTGCTTCCGAGGATAACCGGTTTTTTGATCATTATGGGTTTGATCCGGTATCCATTGCACGCGCTGCAGTGAAAAATTATGAGGCGGGCAGGGTGGTTCAGGGGGGAAGTACGTTAACCCAGCAGACAGCCAAAAATCTTTTTAAACGTTCCGGCAGATCCTATGAGGCAAAGCTTAAAGAGCTTCTTTATGCGCTTCGGCTGGAACATCATTACCCAAAAGAAAAGATTTTTGAGTTTTATGCGAACCAGTTCTATGTCCGTGGGAACGGGCATGGGCTCGGGGTTGCAGCTCGTTATTATTTTGATAAAGATGTAGAGGAGTTGACCCTGATAGAGAGTGCTTTTATTGCCGGGAGTGTGAAACGGCCCAATTACTATAATCCTTTTATTCGGAAATCTGAAACTTCCAGGCAAGACGTTCGCCATCGCGTGAATATTCGGGTTGCTTACGTTTTGAAACAGATGAAAGATCTGGGGATGATCACTGCCCTGCAGTATGAAGGGGCCATTGCTGCAGACGTGGTTTTTAATGAAGGACAGGTTGGGTATTCTCTGGATTATGTAATGGAAATGGTAAGGGATGCCGTGGCCACGGATGTGGTTAAAGACAGTCTTGAAAAGAAAGGAATATCCAATCTGGCTACAGCAGGTCTTCGTGTTATTACCAGCGTAGATAAAGACTTACAAAAAGATACCTTGTACTGGCTTCGCCATGAACTTTCGCGTCTGGATATTCGTCTTCGTGGTTACGAGCGCGAAGAGGTGCAACAGGAGTTGAAGAGCATAAGCTACAAAGGGGACAGGGAGGTTAGTGAGAAATCGTTCCTCTTTGGAACTATCAGCAAGACTGACCTTCCTGAGCTGACGGTTGATTTTGGCGGAGACCTGGGGGAAGGTGTTATTGATAGAGAAGGGCTTACGCGTTCATTGCTTGCTCTGGTGAGATGGAAAAAAAATCGCTGGAGTGAGGTAGAAAAGTCGGACCTCCCCTTGCTGACTGATCAGCTTGCGATTGGTGACAGAGTATGGGTAAGTATAAGGAGTATTGATCTGGCTGGTAATGTCTTACTGGATCTGGAACGTTATCCTCAGCTTCAGGGTGGGGCAATTATTTACCAGAAAGGGGTGATTAAGGCCATGGCCGGTGGTGTGGAAAACCGGTTTTATAACAGGGCTATTTCTGCACGAAGGACAATGGGTTCATCTTTTAAACCCTACTTATATGCAGCAGCTCTGCAGCTTGGCTGGAATACTGCCGATCTCCTGCAAAACAGTCGGGATGTTTTTGTGTACCAGGGACAAGCCTATTTTCCAAGGCCCGACCACACCAATACCGCCAAGAAGGTTTCCATGAGTTGGGCGGGAGTTCGCTCTGAGAATCTTGCCTCAATATGGTTGCTGTATCATCTCTGCGATCGGCTCTCAGCAGAAGAGTTTATTGCTGTTGCCGATCATCTTGGGCTTGCACCACAAGTCAGGAATGGCAGGCAGGAGCCCTATACACTTTATCGGGCACGGATACGCGATAAACATGGCATCGTTTTAAATCGTTCAACTCTGAAGGCAGCAGCGTATACAGTGGCTGTTCAGAATCTTGAAACTGATTTTCTTTTTGCAGATATGGCTGATGAGTACGAGACCTTGCGAAATCTGCAATATGGCCTTCAGTTTGACGAGTACGCCGACGGAATTGACCAGGAGCTGCGTCCAGAAGAGCTGCGTTTACGGCAAGACTTGTTGCGGAGGCATTACCTTGGTCTTATTCAACGGCAGCAGCAGTTATTTGAATATAGAGATAATCTGAAGCAGTACGACGATAACCCCTTTGGTGTTTCTCTCACTTCATCCGGGGCAGATCTCTACTTTGATAGTGAATCAAGACGTTATGTGTTCACTGGAACGGATCAGATGACAGAGGAAATGTCCTTTGTAAATGCGGACAGGCTAAGATCTTTCCTCAAGAAGGCTGATGACGTGACAAAGAAAAAATTCTGGGAGGATATCCTGGTTGATTCTTTTCTGAGCTCAGCAGCCTTAACACTGGTTGAGGAACAGGTGACGCGAGAATATCAGCGTCTGGCAGCTCTTTCTCCCTACAGTCTTGACGTCTTGTCCGGAGTACATGATTTCCGCGTTCTTGTGGGCTTGCATTATCTGATTCAATTTGGTCATGAAATGGGTATTTCAAGTCAGCTTGATCCCGTTCTTTCGTTTCCGCTGGGATCAAGTGTGGTCACTCTTCTGGAGACGGTGAGGATGTATGAGACGTTGATGACCGGCAGTGTTTCTCTCGCTTCACAGGGAAACGCCGAACAAAAAGACCTGTTAACTGTTCTTGATCGTATTGAAACACTCGACGGTGAAATTGTTTATCAGGCAGAAATAGAGCAAACAGAGTTACTTGCCCCTGAGCCACGATTGGCTTTGAACCATATTCTGGAAAATACAGTTAAGTTCGGAACGGGAAGGTACGCACAAAAAAATGCACGGTTGCCTGTGGATGGCAGTGGAGATACCGAATCGCTGGCGGCAATGGATTTGGTTATTCCCCTGCTGGGCAAAACAGGAACGGCGAATAATTATACCAATGGATGCTTTTATGGCTATCTGCCTGGCGTTTCGCAAAGTGGTACGGGGATGGTTATGGGGGATGGCTACACCATAGGTGTGTATGTCGGGTTTGATAATAATCAACCCATGCGGAGAAAAACCACAAAACTTACTGGCTCAAGTGCAGCACTTCCAACCTGGACAGCATTGGTCAATACCTTGCTTCGTGAAAAAGGTTATGCATCTGAACTGGATCCGGTGGATCTTTCTTTTTACGGTTTGACGTTACTGCAGGATGAATTGGGACAGGTTAATCTGGGGGTTGATAAAGAAGATGGGGGACGTTTGCTCACGCCTTTTGTCGAGGTTGACGAAAAGAACAGAACACGGCCATCAATTACAACATTTGGCCAGTTATACGAGACAGGTCGTTTCAGGGCAAAGCGTAATTTTACACCATTCTGGGGAGATGTAGAGCAGATTGTTGAAACAGACTTGTAGAAGGTGCTTCTGTTGTCTTGAAATATCACATCCTTCATGATAGAACATAGCTATTCTTGATTTGAGAAGAGCATCGGGCTCTGTTACTTACATTCCTTATTATTTGACTATACAAAAAATGAACATTCGATACCGTACCCTGACTGCTGCCGTTTGTTGTTCTCTTGTGTTTACCGCCTGTTCCTACGAGAAAAAACGTATTGCGCATCCGAGTAAAGCGCCAGCTATTCAACAGCCTGGGTTAACAAGCAGAGATAACTCGCAGAGTAAAACCGTGTTGGATCCGCCTCCTGTCAGCCTGGGGGATGGCCAGCATTATGGAAATAATGCGGGAAGGCCTAGCGATACAGGTGTTCAGCTGGTGCAGCCGGTATTACCGGAAATACAATATGTAAACGATCGTATTTTTGAGTATGACAGGAAATTAAATCGATGGAAGGAACTTGATAAGCAGGCTGTGGTGGTAGAACTTGACGGGGCTGCTTCAGAAGAAATGGTACGATGCTTTCGCGATCTGCAAAAGGTACTGAACGGGTACAAGCGTATTCAAAGGGCGCTGCAGCAGCAGGATTTAATGGCTGCCTCGACCATGATTTCCTGGGAAGAGGTGATGCAGCTCGAACAGCGTGATATCACCTTTCTTGAATCAGAGTGTAGTCATTTATTGAAGAGTGAAGATGTCAAGGGGGCTGCCTGGTCGCCACCTGACAAGCAAGCGAACCTTCCCCAAATTGAGACCCTGATTGAACGTTATTCTGTAAACGAAGAGTTTGAAGAGGTGATTCAGATATGGCAACAGATTCCGGACAATCAGCTGGACAGGGTACATCTGAATAGCAGAATTTCCTATGGCAGGGCCTTAATGGCACTTCATCAGGAGAGTGAGGCCTCAGAGGTGTATCGTAAGATTGTTGATCGTATGTCCATCTCTACCCATCAACGTACAGATATTCTCTCCCTGCGAAAGATCCTTGCTGATCTCTATATTGCTTCTGGTGATTACTCTAAAGCGGATAAACAGTATCGTGAGATATCCAAAGATTACATGGCATTGGCAAGCATTGAAAGCTGGGCAGTATTACAACTGTCTATCCTTGAAAGAAGTGAGTCTGGCAGTCCTGAACTTGAAGGATACTCTGCTCTGTTACGGAATTATCTAGGATTCAGCCCTCAGCGGGATGGCTACAAGCTGCTATGGCAGGCAGAAAAATTTTTAGCAGACTATCCATATTCGACAGTGGCTTCTAATGTTGAAATCATCAGAGAATCGGCCCAGGCCAGAGCAGACAGCTGGCTGCTGAATTTTTTAGCAGCAGTGGATCGTTTGGCCGAAGAGGAGCGATTTAAGGATGCTCTTTTGAAAATGGAAAACTTGCAGGAAGATATTTTAAGTGATGAACAAATTGCTGTCATCAGAAAGAAAATGGATGGATTGACCCTGGAAGAAGCGGTACATCATGAAAGCCAACAGGTTGAAAAACTTGAGGTATTGCAACGGAACTGGGATGAAGCCGTATTGCTGGTAGACAATGGCAGTTATGACAAGGCCATTGAGCTGCTTACGCCAATGCTTGATTCAGAGTATGCTGTAAAGGCTGACAGTAAAATTGCAGAAGCAGCTCTTCAGGCGGCTCGTGCAGAGAGAAGAAAAGCTGCAGATCTCTTTATTCGATTTACCAAAACAACAGAGATTGAGTTACAGAAAAAGCTTCTTATTGATTCAAGAAAGCACCTGATCGATATTTTGGTTAAATATCCAGATGTTGGAATAACCGACAAAGTCATGGGGAATATAAAAAGGGTTGAGAAGGAGATGAATCGTATTGATCCTGGTCTTATTGCTCAGGCAGAACTGGTTGGTGAGGAGGACGGTATTGATCAGAGAGCTACGGAGGATGTTTTTGATCTCCCCCCGCTCTATGAGGATGAATTGCAGATAGCTCCTCGGCGGGAACGGTAACAGGACTGCATGAATAAAGCTGAGAGTATCAAGAGAAAAGATGATCTGAACCGGCGATGAATGCCATACCAGCAGACCATCAGTGAAACAAC
>JAOZKN010000068.1:0-8941 GCA_029935315.1 Desulfocapsa sp.
TGGCTGGGGAACAGGGATTCGAACCCCGATAGACGGAGTCAGAGTCCGTAGTCTTGCCATTAGACCATTCCCCAGAATGTGTCTTGATCGAGGTGAGTTATTTAGAAAGTTTTTTAATCGCTGTCAAGTACAAATCCTGATCAGGAGATAAGAACGCCGGCGTAGCCAACAACTTGCTCGGTGTCACCTGTTATGGCACCCGAATCTGTATACTGCACAAGTTCTGTCCTGGTGGCTCCAAGTTCGATGGCGGCAATAAGTGCGATTGTTACCGGCATAATACCACACATGGAGATGTGATGCTTTGTCACTGAGCGATACAGGATTTTTGGATCCATATCTGCCAGCTTTTTAAGTACGTAATGATCCTTTTTTTCTGCGGCTTCCCGTGGCTCGTAGTGGGTCATATCCGAAGATGCCAGGATAAGAACGTCTTTCCCGCTTCGTTGAATCACCTCTGTCAGGGCTAAACCAATTTCGTCAAGCACCGGATAGGAAATATGGGAGATGGAGAGAGGAAGTATGGAGAGTCTGGGCTGATACATCTGTAAGAATGGAATCTGCACTTCCAGGGAATGTTCGTAGCGATGTGCAAGTTCGTCTTCTTCGACATAATCCGTTTCGACAAGTAAGTCACGGGCCAGATCCTGATCAACAGGGACGTTGCCCATTGGCATTTCCCAGGTTGCAGTTGAAAGAGCAACTGGCGCGCCTTTTCCAGTATGGTTCGGGCCCAGGAGGATTACTGTCTCGGGGATTTCGATCTGACCAATGGTTTGTGCTGCGACAGCTCCCGAATAGACGTACCCTGCATGGGGTGAGACCGCAGCAAGAACCTTTTTCTTGTGTGTTGGTATATTTTCAGATGCCTGCTCGATGGTAAGTCGCAGTGATTCCTCATCTCCAGGGTAGAAACGGCCGGCAACGGCGGGCTTTCTGATGCTGTTTGTCATATCAGCTCTTTTTTATACTCCAGCCCGTGCCTTCCGCGCTGTCGTTGAGTTCAATCCTGTGCTTTAGTAACTGATCACGAATTTCATCACTTCGTCCCCAGTTTTTGTCCTCTCTTGCCTGCTTGCGTTCCAGGATGAGCTCTTGGATATCTTCTTCACTGATAGCGATTTCTGCCAGCATGGCTGATTTCTTTGCAGAGAGATACTCTCCGGCATTTTCCTGGAGGATACCCATAATGGCACCCAATTTTTTGATGGTAGCGACAGCCTGAATGAGCAGGTCATAATCAGCCTGCGGTGGCAGATCTGTAATCTGGCGCGTGATTTTGTTGATCACCTTAGCAGATTCAAAGAGAATACCCTGGGCAAGAGCAGTGTTGAAATCATTGTTCATCGCACTTTGAAAGCGCTCTTCCATGGTTTCCAGCTTTTTGATGTCTTTAGCTGAGGCAACCTGTTTACTTTCTGCGGCACACTCTCCTGTAAGTCTTTCGACAGCTGCAAGGCACTCGTAGAGTCTGTCAAGACCTGTCATGGCATTTTGCATGGCAGTTTCGGAAAAATCAAGGGGGTTGCGATACTGAGTGGAAAAGATAAAAAATCTGAGTACTTCCGGGTGGTAATGTTTGAGTATATCACGAATAGTGAGGAAGTTCCCCAGGGATTTGGACATCTTTTCATCGCGGATGGTTACAAATCCGTGATGAATCCACATATTCACATATGGCTTGTTGTTGGCTGCCTCGCTTTGGGCCAGTTCGTTCTCATGGTGAGGAAAGATCAGATCCTGCCCGCCACCATGGATATCAAAGGTGTCACCCAGATATTTTCGACTCATGGCAGAACATTCTATATGCCAGCCGGGTCGTCCGTCTCCCCAGGGACTACTCCAGCTGGGTTCGCCGGGTTTTGAGGCCTTCCATAAAACAAAATCCATGGGATCGTCTTTATTCTCATTGACCTGTATACGGGCACCGGCCTGCATATCTTCAAGTTTTCGGCCGGAAAGTTTTCCGTATTCAGCAAAGGAACCAACTCTGTAATAGACATCACCGTGTGATGGATAAGCCATGTCCTTATCAATAAGTTCCCCGATAAGGTCTGTCATCTCCTGAATATGTTCGGTGGCCTTTGGTTCCATGGTGGGACGATCCACGCCGAGTTTGTCCATATCCACATAAAATTCATCAATAAAACGATTGGCCAGCTCTTCTGTCGAGGTCTTCTGTTCGGCAGCACGGGCAATTATTTTATCATCAATGTCGGTAAAGTTACGAATATACGTGACTTCTTTGCCAAGATAGCGAAGGTAGCGGACAATCATGTCAAAGGCCAGTGCTGAACGGGCATGTCCTATATGACAATAATCGTAAGAGGTTATGCCACAAACGTAAAGTTTGATATGATTCGGTTCAAGGGGCTTGAGCACCTCTTTTTTACGCGAGAGTGTATTGTATATTTTTACAGACATATGATTTGAGCTGGAAAGCTGTTTGCTTTTAATCAAAAACTAAGGTTAAATTCGTTCATTTGTTTAATACCATAAATTAAGTTCGGGGAAAAGGGAAGAATGAGTGAATCAAATCCAATCAGCGGCAGCAGAACGGCCATGTTACGTGCGTGGCTGCATCCACAAGTGCTGACCATGCTCTTTCTTGGTTTTTCTGCTGGTCTTCCTATTTTACTCATCTTTTCCACCCTTTCCGTATGGCTGATGGAGGCCGGTGTCAGCCGTTCTTCGGTTACTTTTTTCAGCTGGGCCGCCCTTGGTTATTCCTTTAAATTTATATGGGCCCCTCTGGTGGATAAACTGCCCCTGCCATTTTTGACCAGGGGCTTTGGGCGCAGACGGGCCTGGATGCTTCTTTCCCAGTTTTCGGTGATTACAGCCATTGTGTGGATGGGTTGTACCGACCCGACTGCTGGTGAGACCGGTCTGGTGCTGATGTCTCTGGCTGCTGTTTTTCTGGGTTTTTCCTCTGCGACCCAGGATATTGTTATTGATGCCTACCGCATTGAATGTGTGGACGAATCGATGCAGGCCATGCTTGCCTCTACCTATGTTGCCGGGTATCGAATAGGCATGCTGGTTGCCGGTGCAGGATCACTTTTTGTGGCTTCCTGGTTTGGTACAACACCGGAGCTGTATGATGTCTCTGCCTGGCGTATGACCTATTTTGTGATGGCTGCAGTGATGCTCACCGGAGTGGTGACGACCTTGATTATCAAAGAACCAGTCGTGAAAGGCCGCTCCGAGTATCACTATACTGCTCAGCAATATCTCCGTTTTTTTCTTCTCTTTCTTTTTGCGGCAAGTTGTTTTGCCAGTTGTTTTTTTGCCATGGGATCCTTCGTTGTTCCGCTCCTTGATCCTGTGATTTCTTCTTTTGGGCAACACGGTAAGCTGCTGGGTTTTGTTGTGGAAGTTTTTCGCCTCTTTATCTCTGTTGCTGTTGCTGCATGTGCAGGCTGGACGGCAGTGAAGGTCGGTTTTGCCGATGGAGATATGCTGCGGGAAAGTTATGTGGAACCTGTACGGAATTTCTTTGTACGCTATGGTGGGAATACCGCGTTGCTGCTGCTTTTGCTGGTGGGATTCTATCGGGTCTCTGATATTGTCCTTGGGGTGGTTTCCAATGTTTTCTATGTGGATATGGGTTTTACGAAAGTCGAGATTGCCACAGTGACAAAAACTTTTGGTCTGTTGATGACCATTGCGGGAGGTTTCCTGGGCGGTATGCTCACTGTGCGTTACGGAGTGTATCGAATTCTTCTGCTTGGCGGGGTGCTTGCAGCTGCTACCAACCTGCTCTTTATGCTTCTGGCCCGGAGCGGAAAGGATATGCTTATGCTGACGGTGGTAATTGGCACGGATAATCTCTGTGCTGGTATTGCTTCCATAGCTTTTGTGGCATTTTTGTCCAGTTTGACGAATATCTCGTTCACCGCAGTACAATATGCCCTGTTCAGCTCCCTGATGACATTGTTTCCAAAACTTTTTGGCGGCTATTCTGGATCAATTGTCTCGTCCTACGGGTACGAGAAGTTTTTTCTTTTGACTGCTGTGATGGGGGTTCCGGTACTGGTTCTGGTCTGGTTTGCCGAAAAGCTAGTCCGAAAAGAGACCTGACTTTTCCATAAAGCTGATAAGTTTTCGGTGTCCGGCAGGAAATGCATAGTTCTTTAACTCTCTGGCCGGGATCCAGTGAAAATTTTGAGCCGCATGGAGCACAGGATCACAGTCGCTTCCCGCAAGGTTTACCCGGAAACAGTGGAGTGTTACTTTATAGCGGGTGTAGTGATGAATGGTGGTGGTGATTTTTGTTTCCACCTGTACTTCAAATTCTGTCTCTTCTTTATATTCGCGGATAACTGTCTGCTCGGGTGTCTCTCCCTTTAACATGCGTCCACCCGGAAACTCCCATAGCGAACCCCATACGTCATCGGCCAGGCGCTGTTGAATATAGAGCATGCCGTTCCGGGATAAAACCCCTGTGGCCATATCGATGGGGATGGTTTTTGTGCTTTTTTTTGGGACTGGTCGTTCCGGGATCAGGTCATATTCCAGGGCCAGACAGTGGCTGGAGAGAGGGCAGGCAGCACAGTTCGGATTTTTGGGGCGGCAGATCAGGGCGCCCAGTTCCATAAGACCCTGGTTGAAGTTTCTGGCATCTCCTTTGGGCAGCACGCTTTCAGCCTGCAACCAGAACTCTCTTTTGGCCTCCGGGCTTCCCGGAATAAGATCAATATTGAAAAGCCTGGCAAAGATGCGTTCTATATTGGCATCCACAAGCGCTACGTCTTGCTCATAAGCAATCGAGGCGATGGCAGCGGCAGTGTACGGCCCGATTCCAGGGAGGGCGAGGAGCTCTTTGCTGCCTGCAGGGAGCTGAGCGTTATGCTTTTGCAGAAGGATCTTTGCTGTTTTTATAATATTTCGTGCCCTTGAGTAATACCCTAAACCTTCCCAGCACTTGAGTACCCGGTCTTCCGGTGCCTGTGCAAGGGTGTGGATATCAGGAAAAACATCCATCCAGCGAAGAAAATATTCTACTACCCTGTCCATCTGTGTCTGCTGGGCCATAATCTCAGAAATCCAGATCTGATACGGCTCGTAGCCCTGTCGCCATGGAAGGTCTCGCTGCTTTTGGGAAAACCAATGCAGTAAAGATTGCTGTAGCGCCGGCGTCTGATTCATGGAGGGATAGGTTTTAATCCTGCACAAAGAGGAAAGGGGGTTTGTTTTCTTTCTCCCGTATCCAGTTGAGGGATGTTTGCAGGAATTCTTTTCTCAGTATCCAGTCGATGGCCTTCTGTTTACCGGGAAAATCGAGCAGGCTGAGGCCAAGGATAATGGTGAGCAGGCCCTGACCCGGCAAAAAAAGCATGAGAAATCCGGCTGCCAGAAGGACTGCTCCCAGCAGGTAGCGCAGCAGGCGCAGGAAGATGAATACCAGAGGATGTTCATCTTCTCTTTTATTATGTTTGTGCAGCTGGAGAAAATAATCGGCCTTCAGTCTGCCGATAATCCAGGGAAAAATCAGCAGGCTTGCAATAAAAGAGAGAAAGGAAATAAAGCCAATCCCTTTGATGTAACTCTCATAATCTGTCAGAAAAGAGGTCATTATTCAGGGAGTTTTGCTGGGGGCAGTGCTTTAATATCCAGCCTGGCACCATTTGCCGGGGATTCATCCATAAGCAGAGGTTTTTCATCAATGGATACCCGAACAGGAGAAACACCAAGGCTGTGGATAAAAAAATCGTACAGAATCAGGCTTCGTTCCTGGGCAAGTTCCAGGAGCTCTTCCTTTTGAATTGTACGGGGTTTTGCCGGAGGGGGCGTCTGGGCCAGTTTTGCACGATCAGTTTTGTTGTCTGCCATTCCTGTTATTGATAAGGAAGTCGTGGGGTGAGCTGACAATAATGCTGAATAACGAATGAGTATTTCTTTACCTGCCGGGCTTATGCTGTTTGTTCCGGTTTGAAAGGGGATGAAACCCTTTTCCTGTAGATCTCCGAATTCCGGGTCGAGCAGCAATGGCGCATAGGATGCCCTTATCATACTTGTCTGGAAGGTATCCAGACTTTCCTGGAACAGGGATCTGTTTCTGCTTTTCATTTGCAGCGTCTGGCTGAAACTGTTGCTGCTGTTATTGAGAAGAGCCAGGGGCAGTGCGGTGTCACTATCGCCGGATGTCGGCACTAATCCCGTGATATTCAATTTTGATGTACAGGCTATGGTCGAGTCCTCTTCCGTGTAATTACTTTGCAGGCTGACACTTGTATTCTCTGTTACTACGGAGATGGTACTGAGTTGTTCTGCAAAAGAGTGGAGAGGAAAGTCAGTCAGGCCAAACCGTGCCCGGACACTGCTTGTGTTCTGCAACAGGGTGCCTGAACCGGAAAGGCTGAAATCGCCCCCTTCCATGGTCCCCTCCATGGCAAAAGAAGAGAGTCCATTACTTGTAATAGTGTTGAGATTGTTGACGTAGCCACCCAGTTCATCGATTGTCCCTTCCCAGTGAGGAGTGAGTCGGGTATCGAGCAGAGAAACAGTGGCATCCGTAAAACTGATCTTTTTTATGTTTACTTTAAAGAGTTCGGCCGTTCGGGCATCACTGGAGAGGATTTGCTGTAAACTGGCCTTTAATTTTTTGAATGGCGACTCGGTACCTATTTTGAAATCCAGTTGCGGGTACTGAAACGCAAGAGCTGTGCTTTGCAGAGAAAAGGGAGAAAAATTACATTCTATCCCCTTGAGTTCTGCAACATCCCACTGGAGGAACGCCCTCTTTTGATCAGTTTGCAGTTTGCCGTCTCTGAAATCCACATTTCCCTGAAAAGAAGGCTTTGGGTAGTTAAATGATCCCTTGCCGTGGAGTATGGCCTCGGAATGCATCAGGAGGGGCCACTCTGAAAAGAATGGTGTAAAAAGCTCAGAGTCTATTTGGGAAAAAATGATGGAAGAGTGGAGGGTTGTGGGGGAAAGCGCGAGCTTGCCACGGGATTCCAGTACCCCTTCCACGCCTAGTTTTGCATTGAAGACAAAGTTTTCTGAGGCAAGTTCTTTGCCCAGGTTGTTCGCCTGGAATTTGACATCTGTGAAATGCAGGATCTGTGCTGTATTCTTTTTTTGCTGGAGTGTGAATTCCCCCAGGAAGTCAATCCCCAGAATCTGTGGACGTTGGTCAGCACCAAATAACAGAGAAAACAGTGGCGGAGAGTTCCCGGGAGTTAAGGTAAGCGATGCATTTTTAAGGAAAATGTTGCCAAGAGTAAAGATGTTTTCCTCTCGGCTGAGTCGGGTCAGTCGTACAGAATCAGCCCGTAGCCATATATCTTCCTGTTCAGCTAATTGCAGTTTGTGAAACTGGAGGGTTGCATCGCCAAGGCTGAATTCTGTCGTTGCCTTGTTTATTGCTGAAAGAGTTAAGTCTCCGGTAAATTCTGTCTCGCCCTGTACGAATGAACCGGGACTTGTGTGCAGCAGCCCCAATATTGTGCTGGCCGGGAATGTATTAAGGATTACTTTCCCATTGATGGTTCCCGGTTTGATGAGTTTTCCCTGCCAGGAAAAAGAGGCGGCTCCAACGGCCTGCTCACCGCTTAAATGAAAAGCACCCGTGGAACTTGTCTGGTCAAAGTCCTTGATGGAAAGCCGTATGGAATTCCAGACGGAGTTTTCTTTACCTGTGAGCACCAGACGTCCCTGGTCAAAGAGGAGAAGATCCATACTGACACCGAGACGCCCTGAATCTGGCGAACCGGTGGTGAGGAAGTTTGCCAGCCCTCTGGAAAGTTGTTCCTGACTGGTTACCAGTTGTGGCTTCCTGGCAACAAGGGTTTTGATGTAAAACAGTTTTTTCACCGGCTTTAGTGTGGCGTCAAGTTGCACACTGGGCAGGCTGATTTTGTTGTCCCCTTCTTTGGTTTGCAAAAAGATGTCAGAACCCGTCAGGTTGATATCTATGGTAAGCCGTTCCCCCTCTTGTTTTTCCGGGCTGAAGGCAATTTCCAGCTTGAGATCCGCCACCCCTTTGGAGAGTGTCAGGGGAAAGGTGTCCGGCAGATACGAAAAATAGGGGATGAGGTTGAGTTTGTTGATGGAGCAGTACAATCTGGTTTGTGTCTGTTTCCCGTCTTCCGGAGTTGTTGCTTCTCCACTCAACTCTACTTTACTGTTATTGATCACGGCCGAAAAATGGGGCAGGATATAGTTCTTTGACTGAAAGGAAAAATTGGACAGTGTTGGAATTGCCAGTTGTAACTCTTTCACGGTGTGAATCTTATCTGTCACCTGATCTGAAAACAGGATATTGCCGTTCGTTATTTCAATGTTATTGAAGGAAAAGAGGAACGGCAGCTGGGTAAAGTCAATAATTGTTTCCTGGTTCGTTGTCTTCGTCAGGTGTGACAGTACAGGGATGTTATAGCTGTTGTCCTTAGAGCGGATAATGTTCAGCTTCAGATCCCGGATAGTCAGAGTGTCGCAGACAAAACTGTTCCGCAGAAAGGAAGTCAGGTCGACATCAACAAAGAGAGAAGGGATCAGTAACAGCGGCTCTCCTGTACTGGAGCCGGGAATATCTGCAGTAATATCTGAGAAGGTGAGCTGAAAATTTAAAGGATTAAGTTCCAGTTCTCCAATGGACAGCTGGAGACCGGCTGTCTTTTCAATATACTGGGGAAGGTATTTTTGTATCGCCAGAGGAGCAAGGTACAGAGCTGCAAGAAAATAAGAGGCGATAAGGAAAGTAGCCAGGATTGCGAGAAAAATTCCACGCTTTCCCCCCGATGGATTTTTCTTTGGCGCAACAGGTTGAGGGAAAGCTGGCTCTGGCTCTGGCGCAGATGTTTGTTCCTGCTTTATGGAGATGGAACCGTAATGATCAGACATTAATTTTTATATGGGATAAAGCGGATTTACTTGCATCTGTTAAGCTTTTTGCAATAAGCTTACAGAGGTAGTGTATTTATTTAATATGTAA
>JAOZKN010000068.1:9041-14833 GCA_029935315.1 Desulfocapsa sp.
AAAAGAACCTAACACTGAACAGACAAAACTGAAAACGAAAAAGTATGAATAGCCGCAGGCGAATTATTTTATCCCTTTGCCTCACGTTTTTTTTTCTTGGTGCGGGAACCGGTGGGTATATCCTCATTGAAGGGTATACGCCACTGGAAGCCCTTTATATGGCGGTTATTACCGTCACCACGGTTGGCTATGGAGAGGTTCATGCCTTGTCAGAGGCCGGAAGGGTTTTTACGATGTTTCTGCTTCTCTTTGGTGTGGGAAGTCTTGCCTTTGCTGCACACGCCTTTACAGAGTCTATGATAGAACGGGCTGCAAACCCGGCGCGGGAGAAAAAAATGATGAAAAAGAAGATCAGCCGCCTGGAAAATCACACCATCATCTGTGGCCATGGCCGGGTGGGAGCAGCTGCCGCTGAACATCTTGCCGATTCCGGCAAAGATTTCGTAGTACTGGAAAATTCAGCGGAGGAGCTCCTTGAGCTGAAAGACCGTCATTATTTGTGTCTGTCCGGGGACGCAACAAGCGAAAGGACGTTAATCGCAGCGGGGATAAAGTCAGCAGGGTCCTTGCTGGCTCTTCTTGATTCGGATCCTGATAATCTTTTTACCGTACTCACAGCAAGGGAATTAAATCCGACACTGCATATTGTTGCCCGTTCTGAATCCGCGTCCGCCGAATCAAAAATTCTGCGTGCCGGGGCAGATTCCATTATTTCTCCCTATGCCTCAGCCGGAAGGCGGGTGGCCGATAAGATTATGGCGAGAAGCAGCTTGCATCGTGTGGCAGTGGGGTCGGAATATGAAGCAGTTGGTTCTCACTCCATGTCACAATGGGTTGATGTGAACGAACAGTCCGGTTTGGTCGATCATGCCGTAGAGGCAGCATCAAGTTTTGTGGAAGGGCAGATTGTGGGAATTCGCCGCTCGGGAAAGGATATTCTCTCTCCCACTCCTGATACGCAACTGGCCATGGGGGATAAACTGCTCGTGATTCATGTGCAGGATTTGGAAGAAGAACAGATGAGCCAGGAACAACCTCAGACAATAGTTCTGGTGGACGATAATCCTGTTATTCGAAGGCTCTATACCCGGCTGTTCCAGAAAGCCGGGTACAATATCATGACAGCCCCGACGGGCCGTGAGGGAGCGGCCTTAATCCTCAAAGAACGTCCAGATGCGGCTGTGGTTGATTATCTCCTTAGTGATATCAGTGGCTTGGATGTATGTAAGACCATACGTGAAAGCGAAGATGGACAGGCCGTGAAGCTGATATTGTTTACGGCCGATGAGAGTCCTGAAGTGCGTGAAAATGCCTTAAACAGCGGGGTTGATATGGTTGTTTTAAAGAGCCCGGATGCTGCAGAAATTGTAGATCTTGTAAGTAAAGAAATTACTCAGATAAGATAAACTTGTAAAAGCTTGAAAAAAGGGTAAGTAAAACAGAATAATAGAGTTTTTTTACAAAAAATCTGTTAAAGTTGCTCTCCAGATAGGAAAAGTTCCTGATAGCTAGTCTGCGCAGATTGCTTTTCTCTCCCTATTAAAGATTGACGAGTTTAAAAAACCTGAAAATGCTTGCAAATCTCAATATAATTCGCTGGCAGGATATACTCGATATCCTTGTCGTTGCGTTCATTATCTATCAGCTTTTTACCGTTATTCGCGGTACCAGATCGGTGCAGATGGCCTTGGGGCTGCTTGTGGTCGGTATGGTCTATTTTGTATCTCTGGCCCTGGATCTTGCTGCTTTACAGTGGTTGCTGAAAACCTTTCTTGGCTCGCTGTTTTTGATTATTGTAATTGTTTTTCAGCAGGATATCCGGCGGGCGCTCACCCGGGTTGGAAAATCTCCCTTTCAGAGAAGTACAGATATCGCTTCAAGAGAGCTGGACGAAATCATTCGAGCCATGTTTTATTTGTCCAAACGCCGTATTGGTGCCCTCATCGTTATTGAGCGGGATACTGGTCTGCGGGAGTTTCTCGAGTCTGGTTTCAGGTTAAATGCAAATCTCAGTAAAGAACTGCTTATCTCCATCTTTATGCCCGTTTCCCCCCTTCACGACGGTGGTGTGATTATTTACAAGGGCAAAATTCAAACAGCGGGCTGTATCCTGCCCCTCTCAAAAAACCCTAATATCAACAAACGTTTTGGTACCAGACATCGTGCCGCCATTGGCTTGTCCGAAGAGACGGATGCCGTGGTCCTGGTCGTCTCCGAAGAGACACAGGAAATTTCTCTGGTGGAACATGGCATGATTATAAGCATGGAAGATGAAAAGGCTCTCACAGACACGCTGCGGGATGTCTTTCTGCCCAAGGATACAGGGACGACACCAGGCTGGAGGCAGTGGGTGAATCGCTCATGAAATTCTTAAATTATCAATACTGGCTTCGTCTTTCACCAGGAGACTTTTTGCTGCGCCTGATTTCTCTGGGGCTGGCCATCGTGCTTTGGTCTTTTGTCGGTGGTGAGGATATTGTTAACAAAAACGTCATGGTGCCGGTTGAGGTGATTAACCTGCCCCGTGATCTTGTTATCTCCAATCAGTTCAAGAAAGAGATTGAAGTGTCGGTGCGTGGCCCCCGTAGTCTTGTTCTGGACATGGGTAAAGGAGACATTGTACGGCAGATTGATCTTGCCCAGGCAACTCCCGGAACAATGGTGCTTGAGAACAGTAATGATGTTATTGCAGTACCCAGAGGGGTTAAGGTTCTTGGTATTCAGCCCAAAAATGTCATTCTTTCACTGGATAAAATGATTCAGAAGCAGTTCGTCATTAATCCCGTGACTCGTGGAAATCTGGCACCTGATTATATTCTGAAAAATATTCGTATGGAGCCGAGTTCCATATCCATTACCGGGCCCCAGACTGTCTTGTCTCAATATGAGGTGCTGCGAACCAACCCCATTGATCTGCAGGGTCTGCGGACATCCACCGAGATACAAGTGCCTTTGGAACTTGATCCTGTGATTATAGACCTTATCGGCGCAACGACCATTACTGCCGGTCTTGATATCTCCGTGGAAACTGTGCAGAAAACGGTTTTAGGTCTTGTGGTACGAGTCGAAAAAGATGGCGTGTTACAGCGGGTAACGCCAGCGACTGTAGCTGTTACCGCAGCATTTCCCAAGACATTGATACGTAACGGAGTGGATTTGAAAACTCTTTTAGACGTGAGTGCAGAGAGAAAAGATGAGAATGGGAAGATGCAGGTGAAAGTGGTCGCTGCTAAAAAAACTGATGATCCTGTCAAGGTTTTGAAAATTGACCCGATGACGGTCACCTTGATAGATGACAGTAAGAAAATTTTAACAATAGAAACAAAAGAAATAAAAGAAATAAAAGAAACAAGATAAAAACCTAAACTCCTAAAAAACTAAAATTTGGATGGCTAAGTAGATAAGCGTAGACTTCGAAAACTTCATACCCCAAGGGTACTTTTTTCAGTCATCCTTTGAGGGGGATAAATACGACGCCATAAACAATACAATGAGAAAATTATTCGGAACAGACGGGATACGAGGGGTGGCAAATATCTACCCCATGACCACAGAAATTGCCATGCAGGTAGGGCGTGCCATCGCATTTGTGGTAAAAAACAAAAAGGGGCGACATCGTATAGTAATCGGTAAAGATACCCGGGCATCCGGCTATATGATTGAAAATGCACTGGCTGCCGGGATCTGTTCCATGGGGGTAGATGTCTTACTGGTGGGGCCTCTGCCGACTCCCGGCATTGCGTTTATCACAACATCCATGCGTGCTGATGCCGGTGTTGTAATTTCTGCCTCTCACAACCCTTTTCAGGACAATGGTATCAAGATATTCTCCCATGATGGCTTTAAATTGCCGGATTCGGTTGAAGCGGATATCGAAGATCTGATATTCTCGCAAAAAATGGCAGCACTGCGGCCAGTTGCTGAAGAAGTCGGCCGGGCTACCCGAATTGATGATGCAAAGGGCAGATACACAGTCTTCCTGAAACATATTTTCCCTAAAAAACGAACCCTTGAAGACATGCATATTGTGCTGGATTGTGCCCATGGCGCAACCTACGGCGTTGCACCCAATGTGTTTGAAGAACTGGGAGCGAAAGTGACGGCCCTGGGTGTGAGTCCCGATGGAAAAAATATAAATCATAACTGTGGGGCTTTGTACCCGCAGCTAATGGCAGAAAAGGTCAAAGAAACCGGAGCTGATATCGGCATTGCACTGGATGGTGATGGTGACCGGTTGATTGTTTGTGATGAGTTCGGCAAGGTGGTTGATGGTGACCATCTTATGGCAATTTGTGCCAAAGACCTGATGAAAAAACGAAAGCTGAGAAAGAAAACCCTGGTTACCACGGTTATGTCCAATATGGGCCTTGAGCTGGCCATGAAAGAAATGGGCGGGAAGATGATTCGTACCCAGGTTGGTGATCGTTATGTTGTGGAAGCGATGCGGAAAAATGGATATTCTTTTGGTGGCGAACAGTCCGGGCACCTTGTGTTCCTGGATCATATCACAACAGGTGACGGAAATCTTGCCGCCTTGCAGCTCCTTGGAATCATGAGGAAGCGAGGGAAGACAGTCTCTCAGCTTGCCAAGGTGATGACATCCTATCCCCAGGTGTTGAACAACGTGCGCACCAGCAGCAAAATTGATCTTGAAAATTTCACCGATTTTCAGAAAGCCGTGAAAAAGATGGAGAAAAAGCTTGGTAAGAAAGGCCGCATCCTTGTGCGTGCATCCGGTACGGAACCAGTTATCCGGGTGATGGTGGAGGGGGAGAGTAAAAAGACTATTCAGACCATGGCTGATGAGCTTGGGGAGATGATTGCTAAAGCGTGATTGTTATACCCAAATTCTTCCAAAATTGAAGAGTAAGTCGCAATCTGGTAGTGAAATCGTCGTGCTCTCCTTGCTGAATGTTCCCTTGTTAACATAACGTTTATCTTCCAGGCGAAAGAGTTTAGCACTTTTTGTTTCAGGATCAACAAGGCAATAGTATAGAACCCCAGCTGCTTGAAAAAGCTCAAATTTAAGATTTTCGTCTTTTTTGCGGGTACTGTCGGAAAGAATTTCAAAAATCAGTGAAGGTGTTACTGTGAGCTTAACACTCTGTGGCAATTCGCCACATATTACGAGGTGGTCCGGCTGAACAACGGTATCCTCTGCTACCTGCCAGTCTACTGGCAGGAGTGCCTGGCAGTTTTTACATTCTTCCAGTAGAGTGAAAAGTTGACCGGAAATGTTCTGGCTAACAGACTGGTGGCGTAATGATGGCGCTGGAGTCATAGCATAAGCAATGCCGGAGATGATTTCCCATTTGCCCTCCCACTGACAGTAATCCTCATACGTGTAGTGTGGAAAAAATTCTTCCTTTAGTGCAAGAAGTCCCATGAATATCTCCCGTTGCGAACAATATTTATTGCTGAATCTCCGCTAATAATAGCAGATAATTTTACTTTTGTCGAGTTCCCGTGCTCTGCTTGTGGACAACTATGGCGCATGGTGCTAAACATAGACAGAGAATATAGCATTACTGACATCTCCCCCACCAGGAGACCTTGTGATGAGTATGAAATATTTATAGAGCAGGCAAAATGAAAACACTTCCTGATTGTCAGCAACTCAGAACTCTTTTCTGGGATGTAGCCTTTGATTCGATTGATTGGCGGCAACACGCTCGTTTTGTTATTAACCGTGTGGTTACCAGAGGCAATCTGGAAGATTGGTTTTTACTAAAAGAAATATATGGGCGCGAAAAAATTAAAAAGGAAGTTGTGTGTATCCGTAGCTTGGATGC
>JAOZKN010000155.1 GCA_029935315.1 Desulfocapsa sp.
AATCTGGCTTCCTGAGCCGCCGCACTGCCCATGCCAAGTAAATCCAGCATCTCCATTGCCCTCTCCCGTATAGCAACAATATCGTTAGCTCAGGGAATAAGGGGCAGCATCACGTTCTCCAGTACTGTCAGCTCCTGAAAGAGCAGGGAATGCTGAAAAACAAGCCCTGAGAACAATTATCCAGACGACATACAAGCCTTACGAATAAGGCAAAATTTTGCTCTATAATCAAGAAATATAGGGTATATAGTTCCAGTTTCCATTATTATAGTATATAGTTCCGTTAGGTCTCATCACATGATCAGTGAACGAAGCCAAAGCTGAAGAGCTATTCTCACTCATAACAAAAAGGGCTCTACTATCTACAGAATCAGTTACTTAAGCAAAATAATCGCCGATATTTGCCTCTCTCTTAGCCTTTTGGTGGAAGCCTGATCAAACATAAACAATAACCTTTATTTTCTTTCTCAAAATCAAAACACTATGAAAAAAACAACATGCCTTAACTATCTTGCTCCGTTACTTGTTTCCAGCCTCCTTCTTGTTCCATCTCTGCAGGCACGGCCCAATACCACCGTAAAAAACACTCTCAGCAGGGTAGAAAATATCGATAAAGGGACAAAGAACAGACTCATCATGCCATATGCTTTTTCCACTGAGAGCATGGGCTTCACCGGGGGTGTCGGTGGCGGAACAAAAGGATACGGACAGGAGCAGTTACTTATAGGTGCAACAGCATTTTACAGTGCAGATGAAGCGGTTGGTCTCTTTCTTGGCATGTGGGATTACCAGCCATCTTTTGCCAAACGATTCTTCCTCGGCGCCCAGGGTATGGTTGCACACTTTCCCACCCAACGAGCCTACACCAAGCTTGCATTTGAGCCCGACACAATTCGTCCGGGCAGCAATGATTCAGATATGGAACAGTACGGTGAAGACAGTGGCTATGACAACTGGACTGACTTCAAAATTGAGTATGTTCTCCCCATGGGATCAAGCAAAAATGATCCCATGCAGCATTATGAATTAAAAGGCGGCTTACTCCAATCGGCTCCTGTGGGCGGGGATAGCTGGAATCCCCTTGAAAGTGGTGTCACAACCCTGTTACTCAGGCAATACAACAGGTATCGTAGTTTTGAGCTTGACGAGGGTGATATAGATGCAACCATCCATCCTCTGCAAGGGGCGATCTCCTATGTCAACACAGATTTCCCTGGCAATCCGTCAACGGGCTCCAGCCAGTATTTTGGTGTAACCCATGATTTTGCCTGGCTCGAATCTCCCGAGGACTGGACCTTTATAGAATTTGAAGCAAGTAAATATTTCTCCCTTGGCGAATCCGACTGGGCCAGACAACGAATCATTGCCCTGAATATGTGGACAGGAGACAATACCAGCTGGGAAGAAGAAAGCAATGCGGACGGCACAATTTCTGTCAACCACCGCAGTCCCTTCTACGAAGGTTCGACCCTTGGTGGTTTCTACCGTATGCGCGCCTATCCGACAGATCGCTTTAATGACAAATCTGTCATCTACAGCACCGCAGAATATCGCTACACCCTGGACTGGAACCCCCTTGGCAATATCTCCTGGCTTAAATTCCTGAAAAGCGACTGGCTGCAGCTTGTTGCCTTTGCCGAAGGTGGCCGCGTTGCCAACGACTATGGTTCTGATCTCCTCAAAGACTGGAAATTCGATGGTGGATTCAGTATTCGCTCCATGTTTGCAGGAGCTGTGGTTCGTTTTGATGTTGCGACTTCAGACGAGACGACTTCGGCATGGGTTATGTTTGGCCACCCCTTCTAAAGTATGAGTAAATGTCCATGAGCACACCATCTCTGCACGGTCAGACTGCCTGCACAGACATGGCATACTCCTAAACATTTACAGAGTTGTGCTATGCGAGCAGTAATCCAACGGGTAAGCAGCGCCTCGGTGACGGTCGAATCTGAAATCACTGGCGAGATTGGTCACGGCCTCCTCGTACTACTGGGTATTCATCATGACGATGGAGACACAGAAATCAAGTGGATGGCAGAGAAAATCCGCAACCTTCGTATCTTCGACGACAGTGATGGCAAGATGAACCTATCCCTGATGGATACGGGGGGAGCCATGCTTGTTGTATCCCAGTTCACCCTCTATGGCGATTGCCGAAAAGGAAGACGCCCCGGATATTCTGCAGCAGCACCACCGGAGCAGGCCAATGCCTTATATGCGAAGTTCGTTGATACCATAAAAGCACTTGGCATTGAAACGGCCAGTGGCAGATTCCAGGCGCATATGCAGGTAAGCCTGGTAAACGATGGCCCGGTAACCCTGCTCCTCGATTCCAACAAACAATTCTAACACGTTTTTTACACCCCATACCCCAATCACTATGACCTATATAAGCGGCAGCACCTATCACGGTTTCACCCTGAAGCGGCACCAGTATCTTTCCGAAATAAAATCAGACGTGTATCTTTTCGAGCACGAGGTCTTAGGCTGCCCTCTCATTGCCATCAAAAACAGCGATAGCAATAAAACCTTCACAGCCTCCTTTAATACCATCCCCGAAGACTCCAGGGGTGTTGCCCATATCCTGGAACATTCAGTCCTTATGGGATCCAAAAAATATCCGGTAAAAGATGTGTTTGGAGAAATCAACAAAGGCGGACTGACCACCTTTCTCAATGCCATGACCGGTTCGGATATCACCTACTATCCATTTGCCACCAGAAATATGAAAGAGTATTTCAATATCATGGATGTCTATATGGATGTGGTGCTCAACCCCGAACTGGCAAGATCCACATTTGAGCAGGAAGGCTGGCACTATCACCAGGAAGATGCAGAAGCAGCATTGCAGTATCAGGGCGTGGTCTACAATGAAATGAAGGGTGCTTTCTCAGACCCTATCCGTCTCATTTTCCATCATATTTTTGCTGGCCTTATGCCGGGTTCCACCTATGCCCACGAATCAGGCGGCGACCCAAAAAACATTCCTGAGCTCAGCTATGAAGCGTTTTGTGAATTTCACGAAACCCATTACCATCCGTCCAATGCGACATTTTTCCTGTATGGCGATGCGGAGCTTGACAGAGAACTCGCCTATCTGCAGGATAATTTTCTCAAAGCATTCCCGAGCAAAGGCGTCCGTGCAGAAGTAGAATCCGGAACCGGTATAGACAAGCCGACATATATTGAAGACACCTACGCTGTGGACTCCAGTGACACCAGCGGAAAAACTTTTCTGGCAGTGGCGAGTTCCGTCACCACCGTACTCAACCGCGAGGAAAACGCAGCCTTTCAGATCATTGCCAATATCCTCTACAATTCCGACGCCTCCCCCCTGAAAAAAACCATTATCAGCAACGGTCTCTGCAAGGATTTTGGCGGATTCTACATGTCCTCCTCAAGTTACAAAACCATGATGGTAAGCTACCTTGTAGGCAGTGATCCTGAAAAACGAGATCTATTTCTGGAGAAGTATAAAACGACTCTCAGCGCCATGGCCAATGACGGTCTTGGTCACGATCTTATTCTCTCAGAACTGAACAAATATGAATTTGGCGTTCGGGAAGAAAGCTGTAAAGCACAGCGCGGACTGAATCTTGTAGGCAAGGCCCTCCCCGCATTCAAGTATGGAACGGATCCCTATGATGCACTGCAAATCGATGCACTTTTAGCCACAATTCGACAAAAGGCATTAGAGGAAAACTATTTTGAGGAGTTGATCAAAAAATATCTGCTGGATAATCCGGCCACAGTGGTGGTCACCCTACAGCCAGACCCTGAAAAACAGGCAAGAGAGCTGGCGGAGGAAACAACACGGCTGGAAGAGTATGGCAAAAGCCTCACCAGCGAGGGACACGAGCAGTTAATTGCCAGGACCCTTGAGTTGATGAAAGATCAACAGGAAGCAAACGATGTTGAAACATTATCGCTCTTACCACAACTGCAGCTCAGTGACCTTGAGAATGATGTCGATTTTCACAAGTCTACGATCACGGAGCTCCAGGGGCGGGAATGTATTATCAGCGAACTCAGCACCGATCATATATCCTATATTGATATCGGTTTTGAGGTCACTTCCCTGCCTTCACGTTTTCTGCCCTGGCTCGATCTCTTTGGCACAATTGTCACCGAGATCGGTACCGAGAAAATGGATTATATGCATCTGGCCCGGGAAATCGGCACATGTACAGGTGGCTTTTCCCATAGTTTCCAGTGTCATGTGAAAAAAGATGGTGGTGGCAGTTTCCGTCCCATTCTCTGGTTTCAAATGAAATGTCTGCCGGAATATCAGGAACGGGCCATACAGCTCTTAAGTGATATTTTCACCACCCTTTCTCTGCAGGACAGGGAGCATATCAAGGACATCGTGGTTCGTGAACACGCCTGGGCAGAACACGAAGCCCAGAGCGAAGGATATGGCCTTGCCACATCTCTTGCCTTTGCTCAACTCAGTAAGGCCGGAGCCTGCAACGAGATGGTCAGCGGAGTCACAAATTATCGCAGTACTCGTGAGCTTGCCAGTAATTATCCGAAACATGAAGAAGAATTTCTTGCGGGCCTTGAGGAAATGGCAGGATTTATTTTCAATAAAAATAACGTCATCCTTTCCATAACCGCCGATGAAACAGAAGTTTCCTCATTCCAGAAGCTCAGTTCCGGACTTATTGCATCACTCCCTGACACAGTTCTTTCCCGGCAGGAATGGATTATACCAGGCCTCCCCGCCCATGAAGCACTGATCAGCTCCGCTGAAGTTGTTTTTGCAGTACAGAGTGGAAATTTATTACCGCAGGGAGCGGGCTACAACGGACATTT
>JAOZKN010000069.1 GCA_029935315.1 Desulfocapsa sp.
ACATCAAGGAATTTACCATCACGTTTGCATTCACTGTCTGCAACTACTATACGATAGAAAGGTTTCTTTTTTCTGCCAAGTCTTGTTAAACGAATTCGAACTGCCATTACCGATATATCCTCCGGTTATTTTATTATCTTTTCATGCCTTTTGGCATTTTACGTCGTTTTTTACCAGTCATGCGACCGGGTTTGCCACGCATCTTTTTCATCATCTTCAGCATGGCCGAATAGCTTTTTATAACTCTGTTGACGTCCGCAACAGCACTACCCGAACCTGCGGCAATACGTTTTCTGCGACTCGCATTGATGATCTTATGATTCTGTCGTTCCTTTTTGGTCATGGAACGAATAATAGCTTCAGTTTTTGCTAATTCTTTTTCGTCGGGCTTGGGTGCATCCTTTAACTGCTTGAGTTTGTTGATTCCAGGAATCATATCCATGATCTGTTCAAGGGAGCCCATCTTTTTGATGTGCTGCAATTGTTCAAGGAAATCTTCAAGGGTAAAGGTGGACTGCCTGAGTTTCTTTGCCAGCTTATCGGCTTTGTCACGGTCAACGACCGATTCTGCTTTTTCGATTAAGGTGAGAACATCACCCATACCGAGAATTCGTGAGGCAATACGATCGGGATGGAATATCTCAAGGGCATCAAGCCCCTCACCAATACCAATAAACTTAATGGGTTTACCGGTAACATTCTTAATGGAAAGAGCAGCACCGCCGCGGGCATCACCTTCCATCTTGGTCAGGACAATACCGCTGATCTCAAGATCCTGATTAAACTTGTCAGCAACGGTAACTGCATCCTGACCTGTCATTGAATCCGCAACGAAGAGGATCTCAGAGAGTTGTACCGCACTCTGGATATCTTTCAATTCACCCATGAGGGATTCATCCACATGGAGACGTCCGGCGGTATCAAAGATCAGGGTGTCGTAACCATCCTCCTCAGCAGTTTTCATGGCCTGGCGACAGATGTCAACCGGTTTCATATCTGTGGTAGAAGGATGAACAGGAATGTCCAGCTGTCCACCAAGAACCTGCAACTGCTCAATGGCGGCAGGGCGATACACATCTGCCGGAACAAGGTAAGGCTTACGACCCTTATCTTTGAGCATTTTTGCAAGCTTACCGGATGTGGTCGTTTTACCAGATCCCTGGAGGCCTGCCATCATGATGGTAACAGGCTGGCGCCCATCGAGACGAATCTGTTCGGTGCTGCCACCCAGCAGTTCTACTAACTCTTCGTGGACAACTTTAATTACCTGTTGACCGGGGGAGAGTTTTTTGGTGACTTCCAGGCCAACTGATTTTTCAGTTACCCTGGCAATAAAATCTTTTACAACCTGAAGATTGACATCAGCCTCAAGAAGAGCCATGCGCACTTCCCGCATAGAGTCTTTAATGTTTTCTTCTGTGAGTTTGCCGGTTCCGCGAAGTTTTTTGAAAACACCTTCGAGCCGGTCTGTTAAATTGTCAAACATATCAGGTTACTATTTGTTTTGTCAGTATATTTATTGTTGTTTGGTTTCTTTTTTTCACCGCCATTGTATGGGAAATATGGCATAAAGGTGAAAGGTACAGTCGAAAAACAAATAAAAATACTTAAAAAAAAATAATATGTCAAGCAACGAACGGTTCAGAGGTAAAAAAAGTGACAATCAGGCTCCTGAATGGATGGAGATATAAATTTAACAGGATTCTTTTTGCAGGGTGCAGAAGGAAAATTAGCGCGAGTCTCGGCGTTTTCTTTTTACGGCGTCTGTGGAGTGTGTATCTTCAGCCTGATCATGTTAGCGCTTTGCCTTTGACTGTCCCCAGCGTTTTTGTTTTGTACTTATTACGGCTTTCTTTTTATAAAAAAGAGCTTTGTAGCCTAAAATATCCTCGGCTTCCTGAGTAAATTCCCTGCATGGGCGCACCGTCAGGTCTTTTAAAATTTCAATATCTACTTCTCCCTGCCCCGGGAAATGCATGGTAAGAAGGAGGGGGCAGTTTCCGTGGTATCGATAGAAAGTCTTTTTTAAGGATTCCAACCGTCTTCTGCTTATCTTTTCACTATCAAGCTGAATCTTGATGGACTCTGTGTTTTTGATCCTGGCTTCCGGCAGTAATTCAATGGACTCGGCAATGATCTTGGCTCCACGCTCGTCTGTCTGCACAGTTCCCTGAACGATCAGGGTTTCCGTGGAATCTAATAAGTGGTGGCAGCGGGTAAAGGTGTCCGGAAAGACAATCACTTCAACTGAATTTAAAAGGTCTTCCACGGTGAGAAAGGCCATGAGGTCGCCTTTTTTACTTTTTAGCTGTTTACAGGTTCGTATCAGTCCGCCTATACGCACAGGCTGATCTTCTCCATAGTCTTCAAGGCCAGCGATATCGGTGTCGGTTATGGTTTTTATATCGTTGATATCTTCGTCAAGGGGGTGACCGGAGATATAAAAACCAACGGTTTCCTTTTCTTTCGTTAACCGTTCACGTTCTTCCCATTCAGGAATGTCGGGGAGGATTATTGCACTTTTATCTGTGGTGTCCGTCTCGGGAGCAAGGGCAAAGAGTGACATCTGACCAGATTGTTTATCCCGCTGCACTGCCTTTGCCTTCTCCATGGCCTGGTCGACGATGGCCATAAGCTGAGAGCGCAGGCAGCCAACAGAATCAAAGGAACCGGATTTAATCAGGCTTTCAATAACCCGTGAGTTAACTTTCCTGGAATCCACCCGGTTACAGAAATCTTCAAGGGATGTATAGCGTCCGTTTTCCTCACGTTCTTCAATGATGGATTGCAGGGCTGCTTTACCAACATTTTTCACAGCCGCCATCCCAAAGCGTACGCGGTCATCATGGACGGAAAAATCGATAAGTGATTGGTTGATATCGGGGGGAAGAACTTCAATGTCCTGTTCGCGGCATTCGTTGATATAGAGAACAATTTTATCTGTATTGTTCATATCACAGGAAAGCAGTGCTGCCATAAACTGAGAAGGGTAATGGGCCTTTAAGTAAGCTGTCTGATAAGAGATCAGGGCGTAGGCTGCGGAATGGGATTTGTTAAATCCATATCCGGCAAACTTTGCCATAAGGTCGAATACATACTCGGCTTTCTTGGGGTCAACCTTCTTCTTTATGGCACCTGCCATAAACTTGACTTTTTCATCATCCATGACCTCGACGATCTTCTTGCCCATGGCCCGGCGCAGGATATCGGCATCCCCAAGAGAATATCCGGCCAGGACAGAAGAAATTTTCATGACCTGTTCCTGGTACACAATAACACCATAGGTCTCTTCAAGAATCGGCTTGAGTTCAGGGAGCGGATAGTTGGCGGTGGCCCGGCCATGTTTGGTTTCGACAAAATCATCGACCATACCGGAATCGAGAGGGCCCGGGCGATACAGGGCAACAAGGGCAATAAGGTCAGTGAACTGTTCCGGAGCCATTTTGACAAGTAACTCGCGCATTCCGGAGCTTTCGAGCTGAAATACACCAAGGGCATCTCCATCGCAGAGGAGCTTGAATGTCTTCAGGTCATCCATGGGGATGGTATTTATATCAAGCTCGGTGCCGATGTCTGCCTGGATATGTTTCAGCGCGTTATCAATAACGGTAAGGGTCTTCAGACCGAGAAAGTCAAACTTAATAAGACCAGTCTTCTCGGTATGCTTCATATCATACTGGGTGAGTGTCTCTCCGTCTTTTCCCTTACAGGTAGGCAGGTACTCGACCATTGGTCTTGGCGAAACCACAACTCCTGCTGCATGGGTGGATGTGTGCCTGGCAAGGCCTTCCAGGGTTTTGGCGACCTGTATAAGCTCTGCCATACGCGGATCTTTATTTATGGCATCAACCAGGCGTGGTTCTTCATCCAATGCCTTGTCGATGGTCATTTTGAGGGCATCGGGGACAAGTTTGGCAAGTTTGTCGACTTCACCAAAAGGAATATCAAGGGCCCGGCCAACATCACGAATAACACCCTT
Organism: Desulfocapsa sp.; assembly: GCA_029935315.1. Classification (GTDB taxonomy): domain Bacteria; phylum Desulfobacterota; class Desulfobulbia; order Desulfobulbales; family Desulfocapsaceae; genus Desulfocapsa. The sequence goes on from JAOZKN010000069.1 coordinate 3,980, forward strand.
TGCTTTCATGGAACCATAGGTGATGATCTGGGCAACGTGGGAGGCTCCACCATATTTTTGTCGAACATAGTCGATTACCTCGCCCCGTCGATATTGACAAAAATCAATGTCAAAATCAGGCATCGACACGCGTTCCGGATTAAGGAATCGTTCAAAAATAAGACCGTAGGGGATGGGATCAATATTGGTGATACGCATGGCGTAAGCGGCAAGGCTTCCAGCTCCCGAGCCTCGACCTGGTCCCACTGGAATATCATGATCTATTGCCCAATTGATAAAATCGGCAACAATCAGAAAGTATCCGGGAAATTCCATGGTGTTGATAATACCAAGCTCAAATTCCAGGCGTTCATTGTACTGTTTTTCAATTTCTTTATTAAACGTTCCGGCCGAACGCATGGCGGCAAAGCGTTCTTTCAGGCCATCCCAGCAGGCGGTAACAAACACTGACTCAAGGGTTTCCCCCTCGGGAACCGGAAATTCAGGGAAGTGGTACTCGTCAAGATTAATTTCAAGGTTGCAGCGATCGGCGATTTCCTGTGTGTTGCTAATAGCCTCGGGGCAGTCCTTGAAACTCGCCTTCATTTCTTCGGCGGATTTGAAATAAAAAGTATCAGAGGAAAAACTGAAATGTTTGGGGTCGGTGATGGTCTTACCAAACTGAATGCAGAGCAACACTTCATGGGCGTGGGCATCTTCTTTGTTCAGGTAGTGACAATCATTGGTGGCAACAAGTTTTATGCCAAGGTCTTTGGCAATTGTTTTCAGTGAGCTGTTAACGATTTTTTGTTCAGGGATACTGTTTGCCTGTAGCTCAAGATAGAGTCTGTCACCGAAAATGTCCTGGTACTGTTTCGCTTTCTTTTTTGCTTCTTCTATTCCCTTATGCACGGCAAACCAGGGAATTTCTCCATGGAGGCAGGCAGAAAGGCAGATAAGTCCTTCATTGTGCTCTTCCAGGACTTCCATATCAATTCGGGGTTTGGAGTAAAAGCCTTCAAACTGTGCAATTCCGGCAAGCTTCATCAGGTTCAGGTAGCCGGTATAGTTCATGGCCAGGAGCACAAGATGATAGGCCTTTGTCGGGGCAGTCGGATCTTTTTTGGTCCGATGTTCGGGGGCAATATAAAATTCACAGCCCACGATGGGCTTGATTCCTTTGTCCTTGGCTTTTAAGAAAAACTCAAGGGCACCGTACATTGCTCCGTGGTCGGTGATGGCCACTGAATCCATCCCGTATTCCTTGCACTTGGCAAGCATATCCGGGAGGCGAATGGCTCCGTCAAGGAGGCTGTACTGGGTGTGGACGTGAAGGTGGGTGAAACCTGCGCTCATTTGTGCTTAACTCCTTATAATCCTTTACTTCCTTCCTGGAGAGTATTTGTTAAAATGGAATTGTTCAGTGTTGCTCCCCGAAGATCTGCCTGAATAAGATTTGAACCGCTCAGGTCAGCACCACTGAGATCGGCGTCTTTGAGGTTGGCTCCTGGAAGATTGGTAGAGAGCAGCGTAGCTCCGGATAGATCAGCACCTTCCAGATTGGCACGTCTGAGGTTGGCGCGACTGAGATCGGCACCCTGTAAGTTGGCACCTTTGAGGTTAGCTCCCACCAGATTTGCCTGCCTCAGGTCGGCATCTTTGAGATTACATCCGGGACAGTCCAGGGCCATACTGTGCACAGCAGTATTAATTTCTTCGCTTGTGGCAGCAGGGCCGGCATCTACGATATCCGGGGATGATGCCGTAACGAGTGCTGGGCGTTGAGTCTGTTCAGGCATGGGTTGGCTTTTTGGCCCACTGTTGAGGGAGGAACGCATAAATTCGGCATCCTTCTTCCTTGATGTAATCTGGAGGTTTTTTGAATTTCCGGTGGAGAAAGTGGCTGTGTATGTCAGGGCACCATTTTTCGTGTAGAGGAGGTAAGCATCTCGTTCAGGATCCTGATAAACGGAGTAGCAGTTAAGGTCTCCATAATACCAGAGTCTAAATTTGAAACAGAGGGTGGAGTCACTTTTAATATCCCAGTGTCCGCTGTCATTGGTATCGACCTGAGAAGTGGCGGCCAGCAAACCATCGCTGGCGTAAAATATATGCGCGTCAAAGTCAGAGGATTCAAGATGCAGGGTGTTGTTGTCAACGAGTGCGTAAATGGCCTCGACATTTAAACGGCTTGCACCATTCTTCACAGCAGTGTCGACTGTAGATGTGGCACAACCTGCTATAAATAGTAGAAAAAGAACGATAAACGTCTTTTTGGCGGTGTGATTCAAGATTCTGCTCCTTTTTGGCAAGGGGAGTTAGTTACGGGTATAATATTATGAAAAACATACCATAAGCATCAGCACAATGCACATTGAAAGGGAGAGATTGTTTTTTGGATGCGACGGGGAAGTGTTCAGGTATTTTTGAGCAGGAAACGTTGGCCTGGAAGTGTTTTGAATGTGTAAAAAAAGATGTGGTTTTTTATGCGCTCAGCAATATTGAATTTTATAAGATTAGCATGTATAGCTTTACATTTGGATAAAAGTAGAATTTTAAATAAGGAAATCATATGCAGAGAATACTCGTTATTGTTTTTGTTATCATGTGTTGTTCAGCGATATCGCATGCGCAGAATCCTGAATCAACTTCTGGCTGCCACTGTTTCAAAGATCGTGCCTTTGATCCCCAAAAGAAGTTTGCGGCAGATCCTTATCTGCTTACCACAAGTTTTAATTCCTTTATTGCGGTCAATTTTGACCTGTCAAAAAGCCAGATAGTGATGATGAAAATGAAAGGTGGCATCGCTCCTGATAAGCTGCTTATAGCGCTTTATATTTCAAGGGAAGGAGGTGTTGACCTGGATGTAGTGCTTGCAGTTATTGAAAACGGCGGGACCTGGGGACAGGTCGTTGGGTCCAACAGTATAAAGGGGACACCACAAGCCAGAAAAGTTTTTGCTGCAATTGTTGCCACAGGCGAGAACCAGTCAAAAGCCGCTGAAATTGTCACCGATGAACTCTTGAAAAGTTATTTTTCCATGCAGGAAGCTGATATCCTGGATTTACGCAATGAAAATGCCACCGGCAGAGAGCTGGTTCTTGTTAATATTTTGTCACAGAATACAAAACCCGTCAGCTCCCCCAGTGAAATTTTGCTGATGCACAGCAGGCAGGAAAAGAGCTGGGGGGAGATCGCACATTATTTCGGCTTTACCGCTAAAGAAACCGGGCGCCTACTGGGAGATCAGCCTGACAGCTGATCCAGTAGTTTTGTTTTGTCAAGATACGCAAATGCTGCCCACAGATCTTCTTCACTGTGCGGCTCAAGGGTTACCAGAGGCCTGAGTCCGTTACTGTTGAGAAAGTGAAAAAGTTCAGCAAAGTTAAAGTTTCCAAGCCCCGGAGCAAGGTGCTGATCCTGGTCGCCATTGTTGTCGTGAAGGTGCAGCTGCCCCAGCCAGGGAGATAACCTTGGCAGCCAGTCCTGCCAGGGACTCCTGGCAAAACTCATAAGATGGCCAACATCAAGACAGAAACCTGCACTGCCTGAATCGAGGCTGGACAGCATGCGTTCATGGGCGTCGGGGGTGGTTTCATAGGTGTTTTCCAGCATAAGCAGACAATTGTTTTTGCTTGCAATATCTGTAAGTTCCCGCCATGTTCCCAGGGAGGATTCAGCCCATTTCTCCATCTTGTAGCCCTGTTTGTTTTGTTCAAAATTCATGTGGCAGACAATTGATTTAGGCTGAAATATTTCTATTAAGGCAAAAGCCTTGCGGAGTTTGTTGCGACTGGCTTCCAGAATCTCCGGATCCAGCGCACCTGGTGCCAGATCAAAAAAAGGTGCATGCAGGGTGCAGGACAGATCATTTTCCTTCAGGATGTGCGCAATTTCCCTAAATGAATCGATGGATTCTTCGTAGAGACAGAGTCCCTCAAGGCCGATTTCCGGCTGGATTTTATGTTCTGTAAACAACTCAAGGTAGCGCTCTTTTAAATCATACCAGGGCGCATTGACAAAACAGCGGGAGCTTATATGGGTGTAGTTGTTGTGCCTGGTCATCGTTTTCTTATCGCTCACTGAGATATTTAACCATCTGACTCATGGACAGTTTTGTACTTGATGGGCCGGAACGAATAAAAAAGTCTTCATTTTTTCCCACGCTGAGGAAAACCGGTCGTCGTACACGTTCACACTCGATGATAAGTATGCTCATCTGTTCTATGGCCACCACTTTCAGGCTGATAAACCTGGTGAATTCTGCTCCGATATGAGTGTTGAGTAAATTCTTGAAGTGCAGCCTGCATTTGTCTTCATTGGCAAAATTATCCACATCCAGCCCTAATATTTCGCCATCATCAGCGACTCCAATAAGCAGGATGCCGCCATCACTGTTCATAAAACCAGCCACAGCTTTTAACCAGGCCAGTTCGATCTCTTTGCCGGGTTTTCCAGTTCTCAGGTTGGTGCGCATTGTCGATTTGAACTCAAGGCTTGTGGATTCACCGGCTCGAATGAGGTTCCGAATCTCGTGCTCATAGCTGAGCATGTTCACATGCTGCTGGGGCAGATCCTTTAGTTGGTGACTGTAACGGCGTACCAGGAAAATGGTCATAATAATACCGCAGAGCAGGATAGCACCAACAAGCAAAGCAAATCGTTTCCACTGGGCCTGGAGGTTTTTGAATATATCATCTTCAGGGATAAGTACAGCCACCCATATATCATCACTGTTTTCTATTAAAGGACTGAGACCAAGCCACCATGTTTTCTTCTGATATTTTAAAGAAACTGCCTGGTTGCCCTGCGAGTTACTTCCAGCGAGAATTTGCGTTACCTTTTCCATAAGTTCTTTGGCAATGGCAGGGTGTGCAGCACTTTGTTTGTTTGTTGGCAGATCGTTATATTTGAGATTACTCAGGAGTGTCCCATCCTTTTCAAGGAGGAGTGTTCGATTGTTCAAAGTGGTTTCAAATTGTGCCATAAATGTCATCAGGTCTTTCATGGTAAAAGAGATGGCGACAACCATCACTGACTCCGGGCTGTTATATGGGCTCCATTTTCGGCTGGCGGTAACGCCTGTCAGGTTTGTGTCTTCCAGGGTGTGAGGTTCGCTGAGAAAATAGCCGGGTACAGAGGCACCGTTGATGGCCCCCCGAAACCAGACTTCCCTGCCAGCGGAGTAGCTTTTTTCTGTTTTCTCCTGGCCTCCTAAAATTTTCCGATCCTTCCAATAAGAGACGCTTTCCATACCGTTGCGGTGTTCTATAATCACAAACTGATCGTTGTTACGGGAGAGTCGGATTGCAAAAGTATCAGCATCCGCAATGGTAATAGCATGGGTCGTAGGGAAGATCTCCATAAGTGCATGGAATTGGGTTGCCAGCAGTTTGACATCATCCTGTTTGAGAAGCCCTGCTTCTCCCCATTTTGCCAAAAGGCTCAAGGTCAGGCTCAGCGGTTCCAGAAAGGCCTGGAAGTGGTTGCGAACTGATTTATTGGCTTTGTTGATAATGGTCGTGGAGATGTCTCGCTGGGTTTTAAGCTCCTGAACCATGGTGAAACTGATAATTGCGCCTGAAGTGACAAAGAGAATAAGCAGTACATCACGCAGCAGACGACGCTTTATGTTTCTCGGTCCGCCCTTCAGCAGGTCAAAAAGAGTTGAAAAAAGGGACATTCAGTTATGCCTGCGGTTCTTTTTCTGTACTGAGAAGAAGGGCAATATAACCGGCAATACCAGCGATCAAAGAAGCTGCAAGAATACCCGTTTTTGCATTCAGTAAGTATTGTTCATTGGTAAAGGCAAGACCTGCGATAAAAATGGACATGGTGAAACCAATACCGGCAAGGAGGCTGACTCCGCCGATCTGTTTCATGTTCACGCCTTGGGGCAGCTGACTCCAGCCAAGTTTTATAACCAGCCAGGAGAACAAGAGGATGCCAATAAGTTTTCCACCAAGGAGTCCGCTGATAACGCCCATTGTAACTGGATGGACCATGGTCGTTCCAAGGCTTGCAAAGTCAATGGGGATACCGGCATTGGCCAACGCGAATATGGGGATGATCAGAAAAGAGACCCAGATATGGAGTTTGTGTTCCATTCGTTGCAAGGGGCTTTCCATGCAGTGAACAAAGTTTTCCATAGATTGCAGGATCCTTTGGCGCTCCCCACTCTGCATGATATGTTTCTCACCTTCCGGGATCGATTCGTATTTGTTGTTTAACTGCCTTATCCGTCGAACAAAAGGTTTACTCGAACATAAAGAATTGGCGGGTACTGTCAGGGCGGTAATCACTCCTGCAAGGGTGGCATGAACACCTGATTCAAGCATCCCCAGCCAGAGAAGAAGGCCAAAAATGATATAGGGTAGTGGCTTGCGTAAGCCTACAATATTTGAGAGTACCAGCATGACAAAGGAAAAACCGGCAAAGGCCAGGGCCAGCAGATTAATTTGGTCTGTATAAAAAGCCGCAATAACAAGTACTGCCCCAAGATCGTCGACAATGGCCAGGGCCAGCAGAAAACCGACAAGGGCTTTTGGGATACGTTTTCCAAGGATTGCGAGCACACCAAGGGCAAAGGCAATGTCTGTCGCCATGGGAATACCCCAACCATCAATGGCATCTGTACCAAGATTGAGGCTGGCGTAGATAAGTGCAGGGACAATCATTCCGCCAACGGCTGCAGCGATGGGCAGAATTGCCTGCCTGCGATCGGCCAGCTCCCCAACAAGAATTTCTCTCTTGATTTCAAGGCCAACGGTGAAAAAGAAGAGTGCCATCAGCCCATCATTGATCCAGTGATGCAGGCTGTGGCTGACATTGTATACTTCGGTGCCAATGGTTATCTGGGTGTGTAGTATAGATTCGTACAGTGGAAACAAAGCTGAGTTGGCAATAACCATTGCCATGACGGTACAGGCCATAAGCAGAATTCCGGAACTGGCTGCATTATGGACAAATTCCTCAAAAGGTGTCAGGGCCTGCTTAAAACTGCGCTCGATTGAAGTGTTGAAAATCTTGTTTCTACATGTTTCGAGTTTTTTTTCACTCATAGCTGTTCCCCCTTATTGTAAAGGCCAATAACAGTATTTGCAATTTCATGGCAAAGCCTGGCCAGGCAGAGGCTGAGACTTTCGGTCAAGGCGTCGTATTCAGCGTTTTGCGGTTGGCTGCGTTGCTCAGAGCTTGCACTTTTCAGGATTGACTGGTCACTGTTGTCGATGATCTTCCATCGGGCCTGAAGGAGAGCGTCCCCATTGGCATCTTTTTCAAAATGAAAGAAATTAACTTCCAGTCGTATTCCCTTTTCCGCTGTTGAATCAGGGTATGGGTATATATTTTCGTGCTGAAGAGCAAGAGCGAGGTTTTGGGAAATCAGCCGGGCGAGCATTTCGTCAAGGTCTCCAGCCCAGTGATGTTGCTCAAGAAAGACAGAAGAATGTGCCGATGTCTGCTTAATCATGGGACCCTGATCCAGAAAAGAGCTGACCCGTACCGGGCCCACCAGGATTATGGGCAGCATTTTTGCAGTGCTGCTGCTTGCAAAGGGCTGGGGCGTCAGGTTGTGGTACTGTACATGCATCACCGGCTTCATGCAGGCTGCAGTGCCAAGAACCAGAAGCAATACACCAGCCCATAAGCACCTTTTCCAATTCCTGCTTTTACTCATGATGTTCTCCCGTTTGCTGCAAACCAAAAATTAAGGAATCAGGATTGCGTGAAATGAAATCGCTGAGTTTTTTAATAGATCCTGATGTCTCTGCAAGTTGCAGCAGGGTTTCATTCAGTCTGTGATAGAGTGGAGAGGTAGGTTGTAAGGTTTGCTCAGCCTGGTTCAATAGCTGGTTCGCCTGCAGCAGGGTATGATCGAGATTTTCTAAGGTTTTACTGATGTTGCCGGCCACAGGTTTGAGCTCACTGTCCAGAGAGTGTATAAGTTTGTCAGCACTGCTAACAGTAGTGTTAATATTGTCAATCCCGCTATCCACCTTGCCAAGGATTGGTCCAACCCTGTTGTCAATCTTGCCAAGAATTGTATTAAGAGAGCCTGTGGCCAGTAAAAGATCATCTACAAGTGCAGCACTTTTTTCGTTGGGCAGGGCATGGGAAAGACTTGTGGTCAGCGCGTCAATGGAAGTAAAGGTGCCCATTACTTTCTTGTAGAGTTTCGCAAGATCCATTTGCTCAAGGACTTTTTGTGCCTGACGCAGTTCCGATGGCAGGGTGGGGAGTTCCAGGTATTTCCCTTTTTTCTTCTGACGATACACAGCAATGGAGTTTTCATAAATGGCAAGGTCTATATATCGCTTCCCGGTGACCAGACTTATGGTCTTCAGTTTCGCACGCAATCCCTGCTGACACAAAACTTCCAGAAATTCATTCAGGCTCCGATCCTTATTTGATTGAGCACCTTCGACAATAAGGCTCTGCTTACTGTTTAAGGAAATAATGATAGGAATAATGACTTCCTGTCCATTGTTCCCATTGTCTTTGACCTGGATCTTGATCTCTTTAACCTGGCCGATGCTGACTCCCCTGTAGGTTACTGGTGCTCCAACACTTAAGCCTTTAAGGGAATCGTCAAAGTAGGCAATGACCAGATTCTCTTTTTCGAAGAACAGGGCAGCACCAAAGAGGGTGACGGCAATTATAAAGAGGGCAGAGGAGAGGATAACAAAAACACCGATCATTACCGGTTGTATTCTTTTCTTTTTATTTTTCATTGTTTGTCTTTGTTTTTCCAATGGGTGAAGATGTGCTGCGACTTAGAAACTGTCTTACTTTAATACTGTCGCTTTCTGTGGCAAGTACTTTCGGGTTACCGGTGGTGAGCATGGTCCGTGATTCCGAATCAAGGAACACAGAATCGTCAGCCAGGGCAAATATAGACGGCAGCTCATGGGTGACAATAACAATGGTTGCGCCAAGGCTGTCACGGAGTTCGAGAATAAGGTCATCCAGCATACGGGAACTGATGGGATCGAGCCCGGCTGAAGGTTCGTCAAAAAAAAGAATCTCGGGATCCAGTGCAATGGCACGTGCCAGCCCTGCACGTTTACGCATGCCTCCACTGATCGCAGAAGGGAGGTAGTCAGAAAAACCTTTGAGTCCCACCAGGGCAAGTTTGATTTCAACAAGGTCGTTTATTTCGTCCCGCGAAAGAGTGGTGAACTGTTGTAATGGCAGTGCAACATTTTCCCCGATACTCATGGAACTCCAGAGGGCACCGGATTGATATAAGACACCGCATTGTTGCAGGAGGTCAACCCGCTTTTTGTGAGAGCTGCCCCAGAAATCGATTCCACGAAAGAGAATATTTCCAGTAGCTGGTTGTTTCAGACCGGTAAGGGTTCTGAGCAATGTAGATTTCCCGCAGCCTGATTCACCCATAATGGTAAAAATTGATCCCTTGTCCACGGTGAAGGTGAGGTTCTTTTGTAAAATAAAATCACCATAGGCCATGGTCATATTTTTGACTTCTATGAGGGCTTCTTTTGCAGGCATGGTTGTATGCAATTCCTCTTAAATCCCAATGAGGTTGAAGAAGAAGGTGAACGTGGCGTCGGCAACCACAATATAAACAATTGAGGTGACAACGGCGGAAGTCGTTGCCTTACCAACTGCATCTGCACTTCGCCCACAGCTCATTCCTTTTAAACAGCCGCAGAAAGCAACGATATAGCCAAAGAAAACAGATTTGATTATACCGACCATAAAGTGCTTGAGGTGGATGGCTTTAACTGTTTGTTCAAAATAGAGGACAGGACTGATATCGAGGGAAAAAATACCGATAAAAAAGCCACCGAGAACCCCCATGAAATCAGCCCATACCGCAAGCATGGGCATCATAATAACAAGAGCCGTCATACGGGGCAGAACCAGAAAGTCAAAGGGGTTGAGGCCCATGGTTTGCAGGGCGTCGATCTCCTCGTTGACCTGCATGGTACCGAGCTGCGCTGCAAATGCTGCACCGGTTCGACCTGCCAGGATGATGGCCGCCATCATGGGACCCATCTCCCGGGTCATTGTGAGACCAACCAGGTTGGCAACGTAGATGTCCGCACCAAACATCTGTAACTGAACGGCTCCAATAAAAGCCAGGGTGAAACCAACCAGAAAGGCAATCAAAGTGACAATGGGAAGTGCTTGCGGGCCGCAATCATACAGGAAATAAACCAGATCTTTCTTCAGAAAACGGGCGCGTCCAGAATAGAACCTGGCATAGGACAGCCATATCTTGCCGGTGAAAATAAGCTGGTTAACGGCCTCCTGGAAAAAGGCAATACTCTGCAGGCCAACGGAGGCAAAAATCCCAGAATCGCTCAGATCATCTTGCGGTGGAGCGAGGACTTTTTTGCGGCTGAGTTGCAGGAGGTTGCGAATTCCGGCAGGTAATCCCTCTTCGTCTATTGTTATCGCATGCACAGCAGCATGTTCGGCGATACGCGTCAGTACCACCAGCATTCTGCTGTCCCACTCGGTGAGTTCGTCTGTGTTGTAGCTGATGCTTGTTATGTGGGGGGTGAGAATGACGTCAATATCAGGTTGTCTGCACTGTTTGCTATGGATAGTCCATGAACCTGAAAAGTGCAGGCAAAGGGTGTTCTGATCCTGACTGCTGGCGAAACTGCATTCTTTTTTCATAGGTGCCGGAAATTTGTAAGAAGTTTTGGCGATGATTCTTTGTCTTGAATATATCTGTAATTATGGAAGGTGTCCAGTTGATTTGTCTTTCTTGTGGAAGCGAAAATGAAAGAGACAGATGGTGCTGACGAGGAGAATGGTAACCAAATCCGAACG
>JAOZKN010000156.1 GCA_029935315.1 Desulfocapsa sp.
TCTGCCTGGTTGCTGATCACAAGGAATCAAAGTCAACACCAATCAGCCCAACTCCCCGACACGGTGTAATGCTACGATTTTTAACCATATTCTCCCTGTTTTTCTTCATCCTCTTCTCCTTTTCCCCGCAAATCACCGGGGCTGCTGAAGCGGATGAAAACAATTCTGAAGCACTCAAACTTGAGAAAAGCTACCAGCAGGCCAAATTCTATTACAATGAATTACACACCAAAAGCAGTCTTGGCGATTCACGGGCAAACTGGCTGAATGGAATCCGAAATTTCAGAAAGATCTATCTTGCAGGGCCTAAATCTGAATTTGCAGCACCGAGCCTCTACATGCTTGCCCGCATGTATGCAAAAATGTACAAACGTTTTGACACCCAGATCGACCTGCAGGAATCAATATCCTACTACCGCGACGTTGCAGATCTTTTCCCTGATAACAGACTTGCCGATGATGCCCTCTATGCTGTGGCAAATATCTTTCTCACTGAAGAGGAGACCCCTGATAAAGCTGCCAAACATTTTGGCCGTATTATCGAAAACCACAGAAACGGAGATATGTATCCCCTTGCCTCTGACAAACTGAAAATGTTATCAAAGGAACATGGCATCCCCTTACCAGATGCCATGTTAAAACACAGTTATCTTGAAAACCTTTCATACGTTCTTCCGGTTAAGTACTGGTCATCAAATAACTATACCCGTGTGGTGATCAACGCCTCCGGACCAGTCACCTATAGCGAAAAACTTCTTGAGAAGCAGGGAGATCTCCCGCGCAGACTCTATATTGATTTCAAACAATCTTATATTGAACCTCGCTACAGAGCACCCGTCCCCATTGAAGACGGATTGTTAAGGCAAATTCGTACGGGTCAGTTTACTCCCGAAACAGTTCGTGTGGTGCTGGATATTGAATCTATTTCTAATTATAAAATATTCAGTCTCCCTGATCCATTTCGTGTAGTTATTGATGTTCGGGGCGAGCCCAACGTTGTTACAGAGGGGCCCTCCAAAGCTTCACCACTGCCACCAGTACAAATATCCTCAAATTCTACAACACCAGCGGTGGCGACCCAGGCACCGCCTGAACCTGATTTTGCACCAGATCCCGTGTCTGAATCGACTATTATCATCCTTGATGACCAGAAGAAAACCGAAGTCAATGCAGTATCGGTGAAGTCATCCCCCGTACCAGGGGACGAAATGAGAGGCGTTGAAATTTCTCTGGCGCAACAGCTGGGTCTTGGTATCCGTAAAATAGTTGTGGATCCAGGTCATGGCGGTAAAGACCCGGGAGCATCAGCTTTTGGCCTGCAGGAAAAAGACATTGTTCTGCAAATTGGCAAAAAATTAGCGCCACTTCTGGCTGAAAAAACTGGAGCTGAAGTTGTGCTTACCCGGGATACCGACACCTATATCTCCCTTGAAGAACGTACAGCAATTGCCAACACTCTTGGAGCAGATCTGTTTATTTCACTCCATATTAATGCCCACCCCTCTCCGAAGGTCCATGGACTGGAGACCTACTATTTAAATCTGTCCACAAATGCTGAAGCCATGCGGGTTGCTGCCTTTGAGAATGCAACATCCACCCACCAGATGAGTGATTTACAGGATATTCTCTCTGATATCATGAAGAATTCCAAAATCAATGAATCTTCTAGGCTTGCCAGTTATGTGCACAACTCCTTATGTAATGGCATCAAAGAAGTGCAGAACAAAAAATTCAAGAATTTGGGGGTGAAGCAGGCACCTTTTTATGTGCTAATAGGAGCACAAATGCCTGCAATTCTAATTGAAATCGCTTTTATTACAAACCCTGAAGATTCCAGGCATTTAGGTCAGGACTTCTTTCTCGATGCGATTGTTGAGGATATTACGGAAGGAGTGCAGCAATATATTCATTCTACAACCGCAAGCTTATAGCTTTATCCTGCTCCCGGTTGTATTTCCAGTCAGTCCTGCCACATAGCAATAACGAACAGGAACTGTCCACGCTGATAGAAATTTTCCAACGCCATGGCAGAACCCGTCCGATTTTCGCTTTGCGATAGCTTCAACTACCAGTCTATCTGATCACATAAAAATTCGCGGTCTTCTTTCAAATTTTTACCGTTTAAAAACAACTCAATGGATTCTGCAGCAACTTTCCCCTGATAAACAGCTTTTGCTGCTGTCTGAGGACCAAGAACATTATCGCCACCAGCAAATATGTACGGAACAGATGTCTGTAATGTTCTGGCATCTGTGTTATAGGTTCCCCACGACATCAAATCAACATCAACTCCGGCATCGGATGTATGGTCAACATTCTGACTGATTGCAGGTATAATACTATCGGCTTCAATCATAAAGTTGGACCCTTCCTGCACCACTGGGCGACAACGGCCGGAGTCATCAGGTTCTCCAAGTTCCATGCGGATACATTCAACCCTAGTCAGTTTTCCATTTTCAGAATGAATCTGCACAGGGGCTGCAAGAAACTCAATGCGAACGCCCTCTTCTTCAAGGTGGTGAATTTCTGCAACAGAAGCAGGCATCTCATCACGTGATCTTCTGTATAAGATAAAGACATCTTCTGAGCCTAAGCGAAGGGAAGTTCTGGCAACATCAATGGCGACATTACCACCACCAACAACGACCACCTTTTTGCCAAGATTTAGCTCTTCTCCAAGATTGACACGGCGGAGATAGTCAACACCATGGAGGACGCCTTCTGTATTCTCCTCGTTGTCCAGGCCAAGTTTACGACTTGCGTGGGCACCAACACCATTAAATATCGCATCGAATCCCTCTGCACGAAGGTCAGCTATGGTTTTATCCTTGCCTATGGTCACGTTGGTCTCAAGGGTTACACCACAACTTTTCAGTGCATCTATCTCTGCGTTAATTATATCCCGTGGCAATCTGAAAGGAGGAATACCAACGGTGAGCATTCCGCCATAAACGGGAAGCGATTCAAAAATCGTACAGGGAATACCTTTATGAGCAAGGTGGTAGGCAACAGTCATTCCTGCTGGACCAGAACCTATAATGGCGACTTTTTTATTCCCTGGAAGGGCACATTCTTTGGACATTGGCTTGTCATTTTCCACCATCCAGTCAACAAGGTATCGTTCAAGCATGCCGATGGCAACAGACTGCCCTTTACCTTTTCCTCTGACACAGGCACCCTCACACTGAAATTCATGTGGACAGACCCGTGAACAAATTGCGGGCATGGAAGAGGTTTCACGAATTTTCCAGTAGGCATCTTCAAACTGCTTCTCTCGAAGAAGCTTGATAAAGGCAGGAATATCGTTATGAATTGGGCAGCCGTTACGGCAAGTTGGTTTTTTGCACTGCAGACAGCGTTCCGCCTCAAGTATTGCTGTTGCTTCACTGTAACCGGCAACAATTTCATCAAAATTTTTAACACGCTCAGCAGGAGTTTCCTCAACCGGCATCTGCCTGGCAATTGCCATACGTTCCTTAGCTTTCATATACACACCCCAATAGAATAAATATCCATCATCAAAATTAGTTATACAAAAAATCAAAAAAAAAGGCCGTCCACGTAAATGGACGACCCTTTTAATCTACTACGATTTTCTTAATCAGGCAACTTTAGATGCCTTAATACGGGCCAGTGCCCGATTCAGAGCGGCTTCTGCACGAACCTGATTAAACTTATCGTCTTTTGCAGCAGCCTGAGCCAGGCGTTTTTCTGCACGTTCTTTAGCCTTCATTGCTCTATCTACATCAATATCTCCGCCAAATTCAGCACTTTCAACAAGGAAAGTGATTTTGTTATTGGAAACTTCGGAGAAACCACCACTAATCATAAGACTGTGACGTTCCTTATTCTGCTCATAAGTGAGCATACCGATTTTAATTGTAGAAAGAAACGGAGCATGGTTGGCCAATACACCAAAATCACCACCATAACCGGGAGCGTTTACGATATCTACATCCTCGCTCACTACAGCCCCGGCAGGCGTAACTACTTCTAAATGTATTTGTTGTGCCATCGTTTTATCCTCTTTATGCTAAATGAAGCTTATGCGTTATCTTTAGCTTCTTTCTCAAGAGCTTCTGCGATGCTTCCAACCATATATACTGAGTTCTCAGACATCTCGTCATGCTTACCTTCAAGAATTTCCTTGAAACCGGAAACAGTGTCTTCAACAGATACAAACTTACCAGCCATACCGGTGAAAACCTCAGCAACGGTAAATGGCTGAGAGAGGAAACGCTGGATCTTACGAGCACGTCCAACCAGTTCCTGATCTTCTTCTGAAAGCTCATCCATACCAAGAATGGCGATGATATCCTGAAGATCTTTGTACTTCTGCAGGGCAATCTGAACACCACGGGCAACATCATAGTGCTCTTGACCGACAACATTGGGATCAAGAATACGAGATGTTGAATCCAGCGGATCAACCGCAGGATAAATTCCAAGCTCAGCAATCTGACGAGAAAGAACAACAGTACCGTCAAGGTGAGCAAATGTGGTAGCTGGTGCAGGATCGGTAAGATCATCTGCAGGTACGTATACGCACTGTACAGCTGTAATGGAACCTTTGTTTGTTGAAGTAATACGTTCCTGCAATCCACCAAGATCTGTGGCAAGTGTTGGCTGATAACCAACCGCTGATGGAATACGACCAAGAAGCGATGAAATCTCAGAACCAGCCTGGGTAAAACGGAAGATATTATCTACGAAGAAAAGAACATCCTGCCCCTCTTCATCCC
>JAOZKN010000157.1 GCA_029935315.1 Desulfocapsa sp.
TTTACCAGCATATGGTTATAATATTGGTATACCTGAATTCAAGGTAGAATTTAACCAAGGAGGGCTCGATGGTAATGCGAAAAAAATTGGATAAAGATGAAACTGTTTTTATTGGCATTGATCTCCACAAGCGTACTTGGCATGTAATAATCAGGGCATTCGATATCGAACTTTTCAGCGGTAGTATAGAAGGGGTGTGGGATATCGCTTGAATCATTACTCAAGCGATATCATGATAATGAAATAATAGCAGTTTATAAGGCGAGATATTACAGTTTCTGGCTTCATGACAAACTGACGGATTACGGCATTAATTGTAAGACAACTCCACCAAGTCTTATCCCGATAGAATATGGCAATATCAACCTTTACCGCTTAATGATTGCCGGTAAAAACATTGGCCATGGAAAGGGCCACACAAACTCATCTGCACCAATATCACAGCCGTTAACTATTCCAAACCCAGGACGCTCCTGACCGTCCATGTCATCGTATGGAGCGACCCGATGATAAAAAGAGAGGAAACTATAGCCGCACTGGCCGGCATCAATGGCCGGTGAGCCTTTGGTCAGATGAGAGTCGGCGCTAAGAAGCGGATCGGCACTGAAGTTATGTCCCTGATCAGTGAAAGTGGCATAATTATTCTCATTACCCAACTTGCCGTAGATGGAATACCCTGCGGTCAACAGCACCTCGGCGGTGTCGTTTAGCGCGTTTTCATACAGGAAGATATCTTGAGGACCGGTATTGTTCTTATTTCCATAAACGATGGTATTCTTGAGAAAGACCTTGGTGCTGGCAAAATAGGGTGAATCTGAGCTGGCTTTAAGAAACAGGCCCCCGCCAGTTCTCGACAATGAAGTCAGGCGATTGCCGCTGACGGTACAATTCTGCAAGGTCAGCTCGCTGCGTCCATTGCCCACCGCCCCAAGAGCAATTCCACCGCCGCCACTCTCCTTTTCATTGTCGGAGATGACGGAGTTTGTCATGCTTGCCAGTACTACGGCGTTGTCGGAGGTGTACAGTGAGATACCGCCACCACCATGGAGATTCTCATCACCTACATTTCTCTCTATCCGGCAGTTATTAAGATCCACGGTTATCTTTGATACGCTGCTTGCTTTGACAAACATGCCAATTCCACTCCAATTACCATTCGCTAGAGCCGAGTTATCAGTGATCAGCGTATCATTAAGCGTTAGAGACATGTGAGAACCGTTGGTTACGAGAACACGCAGGCCATGGCCTGGAAAGGAAAAGAGTCGACACTGATCAAGGCTAACTCCCATTGAGTTTTGGCCGTTGTTTGAAACGTGAATCCCCTGGAAAGGTTCGGTTAGTTTGTTGCCCTCAAGCGACAGGCAGGAGAGGTGGAGGTCATAACTCCCCCCAACCTGATTGTTGAACATCTTGATAAGCGATTGCTCCACATTACCACTTGGTGCGGTGAGCGTGGTTGTGGAACCGCATGGAGCGGAAAAGTTACTGTCCCAGCCACCGGAAAGTGTTATCGCAAGGCCTACGGATGGAGAGGGCGGAATGGGCATGACGAGTGTCTCCTCATATATTCCGGAACTAATTCTGATAGTATCATTCGACCCTGCCGATGGCTTGCTCAGTGCATACTCAATCGTTGCACAAGGTGCTGTGACAGAAGTGCAGTCACCGTTGTCAGCTCCATCGGTCCGAACATAACGAATCGTCGCGCTACCCCACGTCGGAGAGGATACCCCACACAATATAACAACCAGTAAGACCGAGGCTATTCTCTTCATTGTTCACCATCCACGGTTTTTTTTATAAAGGCAGCGCTTTCGAAGTATTTGAGTAGTGGAGGAAAACCACAATTTATTATTTATTAAGGGCCGCAACTCCCTGTGAGCATCAAACGGATTTTGGTCCGCTCATGTTGATCTTCGTATGATTTCCTCAATATTCGGTCAAATATAGATCACCTTCTCATAAGTTGAGCATCTTTGCAAGAGGAATACAAGATGATGGATTTTGCTGCTGGCTGCTGTCCATGGCGACGGTGGAAGAAACAGCTGTTGCCCTTGAAAAGACCATGGATACAGAAAGGTAGCCGAACACTGCCTTTTCTTTTCTGGTTGTTCGTATTCGGTTGGTCTATTAACATGTTCCGTCTTTTCAGCTGCAACAGCGGACTTTATAATAGGGTCACTACTTCACTACTTCACTGCTGTAAAAGATTCTGCATATGATATTAATAAGGTCATTAATATCGAACCTGTGTTGTGAATTACTCAGCATTTCTAAAAATTGATTCTCATGGTTTTCAAATAGCAGAAGTTATGGCATTGTTCAGTTCCTTCAAATCAAAAGGCTTTGTAATAGCAGCACAGAATCCATATTTTTCATAATCGGCCATCACCGGATCATTTGAGTAACCACTGGCTACGATAATTTTTGCTCCAGGGTCTATCTGAAGCAATTTCTCCGCCGCCTCCTGTCCACCCATGCCCCCAGGAATAGTTAAATCCATAATCACGAGGTCAACAGGAGTGCCTATATCCTGCATTTCCTGATATCTTTTGATTGCTTGAGCACCGTCAATTACTAGAATTGGTTTATGACCGAGAACAGTAAGCTGTGATTTAGTTAAATGCAGCAGCATTTCTTCATCATCCATAACCATAACCCTGGCTGCTTTAACTGTCAGTGTTGCCTCCGTTTTCGTAGTGAAATTGTTCTCTGATGAGCGTACGGCAGGAAGGTATATGGTAAAGGTCGTCCCCTTACCGGGAAGTGAATCAACGGTGAGAGTTCCATCATGTTTAGTGATGATGGAGTGGCAGATAGCTAGTCCCAGTCCATTGCCATTTTGTTTCGTTGTAAAATAAGGATCAAATATCTTGTCTATGACATCTTCAGAAATACCGACACCGGTATCTTCTATGCTAATACAGGCATAATCACCTTTACTTATATTTAAGGGTGATTCCAGTATGGTTTGTTGGAAATTGGTACATTGTACTGTGACGATACCGCCATTTGGCATGGCATGTTTGGCATTAATGATGATATTCTGGATGACTTGACCGATCTGTCCGCTGTCAGCATTAACCATCCAGAGATGTTCGGAGAAGTTGTAGTAGCATATAACGTTACTGCCATGGAGGACAAAATCAGCAGCTTCTGTAATCAGTTCAGGGAGGGGCGTTTCCTCTTTGATTGGCTCTCCACCTTTTGAGAATGTGAGTAACTGATCGGTAAGCTTTGCAGCTCTTTTGGTTGCTTTTTCCGCATCTGAGAGCAGAGAAATGACATTGTTGTCCTTTTTTGAAACGTAATAGCCAGCCAATTCTATATTGCCGAGAATGGCCGTGAGAATATTGTTAAAGTCATGGGCAATTCCACCGGCTAGTACTCCGATTGATTCCAGCTTTTTGGCCTTGAGTAGTTCTTCCTCAATTTCTTTGCGTTGGCTGATATCATCAACAATCCAAACAACCCCTTTATTCAGTTCTGGTGGCGAATTGTGATCTATAGCTTTGCCTGATAAAAGGCACCAGAGGGGGTGGCCATCTTTTTTTCGCAACTGATACTCAACCTGAACTTGTTCTCCGGAAACAAGTGTATTATAAAATTTTCGTCCAAAATCAAGAAATCTCTTTTCGGAGAGGTGAAATTGCTGCATGTTGATTCCTTGCAGCTCTTCCGGTGAATCATAGCCCATGAAATCGGCGAGCCTTTGATTGCAGCGGACTAGTGTTCGTCTTCCTTTTACCAGTATGATACCAGCCATTGAGTTTGCAAAAATCGTTTCAAATTCGTCAGTTCGTTGTTTAAGATTTTGTTCAGAGATATGCAGTGACTGAATATGAGTAGCATTTTTTATGGCTGTGGCGGATTGATTAGCAAAAATTTGGGCAAGAGATCGTTCCGCCTCTGAAAAATGACTTTCTTTGATGGTGTGGCCAATGATGACGCCAAAAAGCTGCTTATTAAACATCATAGGGGTAGCAATGGCAGAAGTGATATTATTTTCGACAATAACATCAGGTATACTGAATCGATTCTCTGTTTTAAAATCTTCTACTATTTCAAGGAGCTGACTTTCAAGGACAAGACCGGGGAGTCCAACGCCTGCACGTACCTTGAAACTACCAACCATGGATTTGGAAAAGCCTAAAGTGTCAGTAATCAATAAACTGTTCTGTTCAGGGGTTGCAAGAAACAGAGTGGCAAAATCAAGGTGCAGGAGATCTTTAAAGAGTTGAAGACAATTTTCATATAACTCGTTCAGCTCTATTGTAGCGCCAAGCTTGGAAGAAAAATCTATGATTTGCCTGAAAACGCGTTGGCTCTCATCAAAATTTGATTGTACTTCATCAAGTTGACCCTGAAGGAGTATACTGTCGTTTTCCAGCTTTTCTATTGTTGCCATAGGAAGAAGATAATCGCTTTGCTGTCCAGTGGACTTCGTGGAAGAAGATGTTGACACAATCTTCAATGATACTAAATGAAAGTTATCAAAGGGCAAATTGTAAGTCAATTCATATTTTAAGATAATTGCCTAATTTCAAAAGAATAATTATTCAGCTAGTTCACGCAAGTCCCACCCTGTTCCTTATCCGTTAGTTTTCAGGAAGTTGATCTTATATGGAGTAAGGGCACTAATCCATCTATTGCCACACCTATCCGTAAAGCTTGCGACATATCCGTTGGAGCGAAACTACACTTTTTCGCTCTGATGCCACACAATTGCTA
>JAOZKN010000070.1 GCA_029935315.1 Desulfocapsa sp.
AGAGATCCAGAACCTTTCCATTTTTTATCAGTTTAACAAAGTTGTTTCTCATACCATGGCAGCCAGTCTCAGGATCGATGGCAAGCTTAGTGATAAGGGCAGTATCATCAACACCAGCGCCTACACCAATGGTCATCAGAGGATTGGCACTTCCATATCCGTGATACATATAGACACAATCTTTACGGATACCGGCGGTTACCTTAACAGTGGTAGTGTTAGCTGATTCAACACCTTCACTGTTTACAAAGCCAACGGTGTCACCATCCACAATGCCGATTTTACTGGCAACTTCGTTGTTTATCCAGACAGGGTTGTCCGGCATGGCGTTGTTGAGCCAGACGTTGTTCTGACTTCTGTTAAATGTATGCACAGGTGCACGACCGTAGAGCAGTCTGGAAAACCCTTTGGGTGGTTCTTCAACGGGGATGTAAGTAGGAGCACCAGGGTGTCCACTATCATCAAGATCATCGTTAAACAGGGCAACTTCGAAATCTTCAGGAACACCAAAAGGATCTTTACCAGGCTGAATATGGATCCCATCTTCAGCTTTTAATTTTTCCAGGGAAAGACCAGCTGAGGCAAGGCTCTTGTCGACGAGTTCTTCAATGGTATTCACAGGAATTTTTGAGGCATGTCCCATACGCTTGGCAAGCTCATTGGTGATATAAACCTGATCTTTTCGCTCAAACATGGGATCTACAAGTGGCATACGTGCAGAGATGTATTGTTGATGCTCTTTGGACAGATCCCACTGTGTGCCTTTCTTTATGTAATCATGGCGCTCAAGGTAACTGTGCTCAGGAAGAAGGATGTCAGCCCACATGGTGACGTCTGTCGGCATGACATCGACACACATAACAAAATCCATGGCCCTGAACAGGTCTTTCATTTTTTCCTGATTGGGAATTGTCTGCATGGGATTCTGTCCCCAGACAACACAACTCTTGATTGGATAAGGCTTACCGGAAATAGCGCAGTCACGGATAAGTTCGGTGGGTGTTCCCGGAGGATTGTTGGTGTAAACTTTTTCATCCTCGTGGTGGTCGTAGTTCAAATTGTATTTATGACCATGATCTTCTTTGGCCCAGGAAACGCCAGAGACTTTAGGACCTTTAGCAGGAACCCAGCCACCCTTCACATAATAGGCACCAAGGATACCGGTGAGACAGGCAAGTGCACGCTCACGCTGGAAATCGTTGCCGTACCAGGATACGTGACGACCTGGATGAATGGCAACATTTGGAGCATTGGCAGCCAGCATTTCAGCAACTTCTTTGATCTGGCTGGCAGGTATGTCACATTCCTTGGCAGCTTTTTCAAGACTCCAGCCTTTGATTGCTTCGCTGAATTCTTCGAAACCATAGGTGTGATCCTCTACAAAATCAGCATCATATTTCTTGTTTTTAACAAGGTAGTTCATGATTGCCAGCATATATGCCGTATCTGTTCCGGGTTTGATTTGAACCCAGATATCAGCTTTGGCTGCGGCTGCGGAGAAACGCGGGTCGGCAACGATCAGTTTTGCACCATTCTGCAGTCCCTGAATATACTGTTTGATATGAGAAACATGTACGTTTTCTCCAAGATGGTCTCCAATGAAAAAGAGAACCTTGGTGTTTGACATATCGATTTTTTCACCAGGTGCCTTGCCAATGGTGGCAACGTAGGCGGTATCACGGATACCACGACACTGGAAGAAGGAAGCTTCAGAAACATTATGTGTTCCGACAGCTCTCTCAAAATAATGCATGGGATATTTGGCTGAGGCACCATGAGGGAAGACACAGATACCATGAGCTCCGTAGTTTTCGACTGTATGTTTGAGCTTGGAGCCACATTCGTCAAGGGCTTCCTTCCAGGAAATACGTTTCCATTTAGGTGCACCACGTTTGCCAACGTTTTTCAAAGGGTATTTCAAGCGATCCACATCGTAAAGCAGTTTAACACCAGCGTTACCACGGGCACAGATTGCAGTGCCGTTATCTATGGATTTTGGGTTCCCTTCGAGTTTCATCAGGCGACCGTCACGTACCTTTCCTACAAGTTGACATCGCCAGAAACACATCTCGCAAATTCCACCTACAACAGTTTTATCTCCAGATGTACCCTTGGCATCAAGGGCAGATTTTGAGACACCTGTGTTTGCGGAAACAACCTTAGACAGCGGAACCGAGGCTGCTGCCAGGGATGCTGTCTGAAGAAATTTACGCCTCGTTAGGTTGAAAGCCATCTTTCTCTTCCTCCTTAGTGAAAAAATCTATTAATTGTACAACCACCCGATAAAATGGATGGAGAGCACCATCGTGAACCCGGATCTGAAATTTTTCAAACCAGGGGCGAAACAGCTTTATGAGAAATTCTTCCTCTCCTGCAATGTCATTTTCTTCAGCAAGGAGAGAGAGGAATTCAAGTTCGTGAATGAGATGGTCTGGCAGGTCAGCATCTTTTTCCATGCCAAAGCCTTTGTTCTTATAAAATGCCAGAGTTTCGCCGGCAAATGCACCCTGTAGTGATTGATCCATATACACTGAACCAAAGGGTGGGGCGATAACGTGTGGGACTCCGTTTATAAAGAGCCTGGTATATTCAACCTGTAAGTCTTCAAGGGCGTCTTCTGAACCATCAATAGCCTTCTTGATTGCAACACCTTCATCTTCAGCGTTAAGAGTACCCAGCAGATTGTAAAGGATATTGAAGAAATCTTCTGTCATCCACTCCGCATCAGGGTACTGCATACACTGAGAGAGGAAACGATAGATTCGGGCAATATTTTGAGATGTGTCGGTTGAAGACATTGATAATATATGATGGTGTGTGTTATTTGTTGTTATATCGGTATGATTTTAAAAAAAATTATCTAACGAAGTGTATAGAAAATACAAAAAAAGTCAAGACAAATTGACTTGTGTCAAGAAAAGATTCTGTCTCACAGGGTGGTATGAAATGACACGAAGTATCATATATACTTGTCTGTTGAGTTGGTGAGTGGAATCACCACCACCACAGGTGTCGCAGTTACAGAGAGTTAATCAGGGATTGCAATTTTGGGAATGATTCCATGGAGTGAATGGACTGACGTATGCGGGAGCTTCCGGGGAAGTTAATAAAATAACGGCCGGTATGGTTTCTGATGTAGGCGAGTTGTCTGTCTGTATCAAGGTAGATTTCCATTAGTGCCAGGTGGCGTTTAACTGCAGGAATGATATCCTTGAAATTATCTGGTCGACCATTCTTTTGGAACACCCAGGGGTTTCCAAGTGCTGCGCGACCAATCATTATTCCATCACATCCGCTTTCTTCCATTCTCTCCAACCCTGTAGCGTAGGAATCGATATCTCCATTGCCAATAACTGGAACAGTTGCAATCTCCTTAACCTGGCGGATAATCTGCCAGTCAGCTTTTCCGCTAAAACCCTGGGCCCAGGTTCTGCCGTGAATGGTGATGGCTGCAGCACCGGAATTCTGACACATCCTGGTGAACTCAAGGGCGGTAATATTCTCCTTGTCTACACCAGCTCTTGTTTTGACTGTAACAGGCACTTTGGAATTTGCACATACGGCTGTTACTATTTTTTCTGCAAGGTGAATATCTTTCATTAATGCTGAGCCGGCACCACGTTTGGTAACTTTTTTAACGGGACAACCCATATTAATATCAATGAACGTTGGGTTGTGGTCGCTCAATAGAGCTGCAGCTTCTCCCATAATTTCAGGATCTGCTCCAAATAACTGGAAGGAGACAGGCTTGTCATCAGCATTGGACACAAGCATTGTCTGGGTTTTTTTCTGACCGTAAAAGAGCCCATGGCAGCTGATCATTTCTGACACAGTCAGTCCTGCACCATATTCACGGCATAACAGTCTGAAAGGCAGGTCGCTGTACCCGGCAAGGGGCGCTAAAATAAAAGGTGATGCAAAGGAAATGTCTGCTATTTGTAGCATTATTTTACTGCTGTTTTTTTTTTGTAAACGAGTTACAGTCTCTGACATTTCCAGAAATCAAAATGACAGCATCTTTTTTAAATTCAGCTCTATTTATGGAGACCCAAATGACCTTGCAACTTACTATGCAATCCAGTGAATTGTCCAGTGATGAGTTACGATCTTTAGAGGATATGCGCACTCGCTGTGCTAAAAATATTCTTCTTTCTACCTCACTTGCTGGATCCGGCCATCCCGGTGGTTCTTTGTCCACCCTTGACAATCTTCTGGTGACATACGGATGTATGCGCCACGATGCCAGTGATCCTGGAATGGATGAACGTGATCGCGTGATTATGAGTATCGGTCATGTTTCCCCTGGTGTGTATGCAACCCTTGCCGAATATGGCTACTTTAAAGAGGACGACTTTCTCACCGGTTTTCGGCGCACGGGTTCAGGTTTCCCAGGGCATGTTGAACGTATTGTGCCTGGCGTTGAGTGGGACACTGGAAATCTTGGCCAGGGTCTGTCAACTGCAGTTGGTCTTGCTCATGGTTTCAAAATCCAGAATAAACCCAATCGGGTAATCTGTTTTATGGGGGACGGGGAACAGCAGAAAGGACAGATTATTGAGGCTATACGCTTCGCTTCCAAATATAAACTGGATAATCTGATTGTTGTTATTGACAGGAATCATTTGCAGATCTGTGGTACCACCGAGGAAGTAATGCCTCAGTCTGTACGCTCTCTTTACTCCACAAATAACTGGGATGTGCAGTATCTTGAAGATGGGCATGATCAGAATGCATATTTTCAGACCTTTTCAAAGGCCTACCGCAAAAGTGATGGCCAGCCAACAGTGATTGTTTCCCGAACCACCATGGGTAAAGGTATTTCCTTTATGGAAAATATTGCCAAATATCATGGTTCGCCCCTGGACCGTGAAGCCATTGGCAAAGCGATGACCGAACTTGGTGTGGAAGATGAATTCGAAAAGTGGGATGCCCTCCGTCAGAACCCTGTGGATACCAGTACAATCCAAAGCTATAAAGGACCTGCTGTGGACATCAAAGCCGGTGAAACCATAGTCTATGATGCCAAAACCATACTCGACAACCGCTCGGCTTACGGGAATGCACTTCTCAGTCTGGCTGAGGCCAATAACAGTGGCTCGGATATGCGTATCGCCGGGATTTCCTGTGACCTTGAAGGGTCTGTGAAGATGGGAGGATTCCACAAACATTCTCCAGCCGCCTATATAGAGGCTGGTATTCAGGAACATCATGCGGCCACCATGGCTGGCGGCCTTGCAAGTCTGGGGCTGGTAACATTCTTCAGTACATTTGGGGCCTTTGCGGTATCCGAAGTATATAATCAGAACCGGCTCAATGATTTTAATCACGCCAGTGTAAAGGTTGTGGCCACCCATGTCGGGCTCGATGTTGGTGAAGACGGACCCACCCATCAGTGTATTGATTATCTGGGACTGTTTCAAAACTATTTCAGATCCTCTGTCTTTATGCCTGCTGATCCAAACCAGACAGATCATATTATCCGCTATGTTGCTACCACACCTGGAAATGTATTTGTGGGTATGGGACGCTCCAAGATGAAGATGATCTGCAAGGAAGATGGGAGCCCGTTTTTTGACGAGAATTACAGTTTTGCCGCGGGTAAAGGTGACTGGTTACGAAGAGGACATGATGCCACCATTATTTCTTATGGCGCAGTGACTCCCATGGTGATGGAAGCCTGGGATATGTTGATTGATGCCGGACACTCCGTGGCCATTTTAAATATGGGCTCTCTTTTACCCATTGATAAAGAGGCTGTTTTAGAGGCAGCTGAATGTGGTGTTGTGCTCACCGTAGAAGATCATCATGTGGAGACTGGCCTTGGCAGTATGGTAGGAACCATTCTGGCAGAAGCAGGAAAGGGTATAACTTTCAGGCGTTCAGGAGTGTCACAGTATGGCGGTTCGGGAAAACCAGCTGATCTTTATGCAAGTCAAGGACTTGACGGAAAATCAATTGCTGCAAAAATAGTAGATATGCTGAGTTAACAAAGACGGTTACGTCTTTTAGCAAGAACAAAAAAAAGGGGTACTCCTGCAGGAGTACCCCTTTTTTTGTTTCTTTAGAGACGGGATTGATTGCTTTATTGGGAAAGCTTATTCAAGGTGTTGATATAAATTTTCTCAGAAAGATCATCAATGATAATATCCAGCGCTTCTTTTTCATTGTCAGAGTTTTCAGATGATGAGGCACCTACTTTATATTCCTGAGTCCAGGTCTCTCTGCCAACTTCCAGAAGAACCTTGTTGTTTTCGATATCCTTCAGGACATAGCGAACAGTGAGCAGTACCCGTACCTCGGTGGCATCATTCCCTGAGCCATAAGAAAGACTGGGGAGATCAATGGACATAATTTCACCGCCGAGGATAAGATGCGCTCCCTTTTTTTCACCAACGACTTTAATTGAGCCGGATTTTTGAAACCAGCTAACCAGTTTCTGGTAAATTTTTGCATCGAGCAGGAGGTCGTTGGTGCGGTTTGGCCAGTTGGTGATATATAAATTCTTGTCGGGACCAGAATACACATAAGGATTCCGATAGCCGCAGGAGCTAACGATTAAACCGGTTAAAACGGCGAATAGGATTAGATAGTTTCTTGTTTTCAACTGTTTGCTCCGCAGAAGTGGATAATGGTGTTATGTGAATACAAAATAATGCTAATTCTAAACAACAATATTAACAAGTTTCTTCTTCACCACAATAACTTTTTTGATTGTCTGGCCATCGATAAATTTGAGGGCACTTTCATCTTTCAGGGCCAATTCTTCAAGGGCAGCATCGTCAATGTCAGCTGGGACCTGAAGTCTTGAGCGAACTTTGCCCTTAACCTGGATAACAATGGTCAGTTCATCCTCTCTGGCAGCTTCTTCATCCCAGGTTGGCCAGCTTTGCTCTTCAATTGTACTGTCTGTATGTATATTGGCCCATAGCTCTGCACAAAAATGTGGGGTCATGGGGCTTAAAAGAATAAGTAAATTATCTATTGCCTCACGGATAACGGCAGGGCCCAAAGATTCTTTTTGTTTGTCACCGCTCAGTGAGGAAAGGCTGTTGAACAATTCCATTACCCTGCTGATTGCTGTGTTAAAATGGAAATTTTGTTCAATATTTCCTGTCACCCGTTTAATGGTCTGGTGAGTTTTTCGGTGCAGTTCTTTTTCGTTGGAATTCAGGCTGGCAATTGTTAGCTCACCACCTGCAATAATTGCCTCTTTATGGGTACTGACAAACCGATGGATACGGTTCAAAAACCTGGAGCAGCCTTCAACGCCTTTGGCATTCCATTCAAGATCTTTTTCAGGGGGTGCTGCAAAGAGACTGAAGAGTCTTGTGGTATCTGCGCCGTATTCCTGGATAAGGTCGTTGGGATCAACGACATTACCTTTTGATTTTGACATTTTGGCACCATCTTTAATGACCATTCCCTGGGTGAGGAGGTTTTTAAAAGGTTCGTCAATGTCAAGGTAGCCAAGGTCACGCAGCACTTTGGTAAAGAAACGAGAGTAGAGGAGATGAAGAATAGCGTGTTCAACTCCACCGATATATTGATCGACGGGAAGCCAGCGGGAGGCCTCTTCTTTGTTTAAGGGAGAATCGGTAAATCGAGGGCTTGTATATCTGGCAAAATACCAGGAAGACTCCACAAAGGTATCCATGGTGTCCGTTTCACGCTGGGCTGATCCCCCGCATTTTGGACAGCTTGTTTCAAAAAAAGAGTTTCGCTGGTGTAGCGGTGCACAACTGTTCTGCTCCTGGTCCAGATCCTGTGGCAGGGTTACGGGCAGATCTTTAATGGCAACTGGTTGCACCCCGCATTTTTCACATCTGATCATGGGGATGGGAGCACCCCAGTAACGTTGTCTGGAAATCCCCCAGTCTCGCAGCCGGTAGGTGATATGACTGTCCCCTATATTGTGTTGCCTGGCAAAATCAATGATTGCCTGTTTGGCTTCTTCTGAATGCATGCCGGAAAATGATTCGGACTCTATCAGAATACCGGGAAGGGTAGAGGCCTCTTCCATGTCTGCGGCGTCAAGGTCCGTGCCTGCAGGTTGTACAACAGGATGGACTGCAAGCCCATATTTTTTTGCAAACTCAAAATCCCTCTGGTCGTGAGCAGGAACAGCCATGACAGCCCCTGTGCCGTAGCCCATAAGGACAAAATTAGCCACGAAAATTGGAACTTTTTCACCGTTGAAAGGATTGCTGCAATAGCGTCCGGTGAAGATACCCTTTTTTTCGGTGAGATCTTCACGCCCTTGTTCTTTTTTCTCTTCAATAATGAGTTTTACAAAAGAGCGCACCTCATCGGCCAGAGGATTTGCCTGAAGAAGGGTTTCCAGAAGGGGATGTTCTGCAGCAATGGACATAAAGGTGACCCCAAAAATGGTGTCGGGCCGGGTCGTGAAAATAGAGAGCTTTTCATCGCAATCAACAATGTCAAAGGCACACTGTAAGCCGGTGGATTTACCAATCCAATTACGTTGCATGGTGATAACTTTATCAGGCCAGCCATCAAGCATATCCAGATCATCAAGGAGTTCTTCTGCATAATCGGTTATTTTGAAAAACCAGCCATTCATCTCACGGGCCTGTACCTGCTCATCGCATCGCCAGCAGGCACCTTCTATCACCTGTTCATTGGCAAGTACAGTCTCGCAGGAGTTGCACCAGTTCACTGTGGTGGTTTTCTGGTAAACAATATCCTTTTCGTACATCTCAAGAAATATCTGCTGTTCCCATTTATAATATTTGGGGTTACAGGTCGCGATTTCACGTTCCCAGTCGTAAGAGAGACCAAGTTGACGTAATTGATCACGCATATAATCTATGTTGTCATAGGTCCAGCGGGCAGGGTGACTGTTGTTTTTGATGGCGGCATTTTCTGCTGGCAGGCCAAATGAATCCCAGCCCATGGGGTGAAGGACATTAAAGCCCTGGAAGCGTTTATAGCGCGCAATTACATCACCAATTGAGTAGTTACGAACATGCCCCATATGAATGCGTCCGGAAGGGTAGGGAAACATCTCCAGAACATAATATTTTTCTTTAGAGCTGTCGACACTGGCGCGATAGGTGGAATTGCTCAGCCAGTGATCCTGCCATTTGTTTTCTATTGCTTTGAAATCGTAAAAGTCGCTGCTGGTGTCATTCGCTGCCATGAAATATCTCTTAATGTATTAAGACTTGAACAATGTGTTTTTTGCTGTCTGTTATTCGCCTTGGAAACCTTCGGGGTCGTCAAATGCGCTAAGGTTCTCAAACATAGTGAATTCTTTGATGAATGTCAATTTGATGGTTCCTGTGGGGCCATTTCTCTGTTTGCCAATGATAATCTCTGTGATGCCTTTTTGCGGGTTATCCTCAGCCTTATTGTAGACTTCATCCCGGTAAATAAAACAGATAACATCAGCATCCTGCTCAATTGCGCCGGATTCTCTAAGGTCAGACATCATGGGACGTTTATCTGTTCTACTTTCAAGGCTTCGATTTAACTGGGAAAGGGCAATGACTGGTACTTTTAATTCCTTGGCCATGGCCTTTAAAGATCTTGAAATTTCACTGATCTCCTGCGTTCTGTTTTCAATACTGCCACGACCACGCATAAGCTGCAGGTAATCGACAATGATCAGGCCAAGGGGGAACTGAGCAGAGAGTCTTCGTACTTTCGCACGCATTTCAAGGACAGAAATTGCAGGGGTATCGTCGATCCACATGGGAGATGCCTCCAGCATGCCGACTGCACGGGTGAGTTTCGGCCAGTCTTCGTCCTGCAACCTTCCTGTTCGTACCCGTTGCGAATCCACATGTCCTGCAGAACAAAGCAGACGCAGGGCAAGTTGTTCTTTTGACATTTCAAGGCTGAATATAGCCACTCCTGTTTTATCAATCACAGAGGCGTTCTGTGCAATATTCATGGCAAAGGCAGTTTTTCCCATGGATGGGCGTCCTGCAAGGATGATTAAGTCCGATGGTTGCAGGCCAGCTGTGATTTTATCAAGTTCCGTGAAACCTGTGGGAACTCCTGTGATCATTTCTTTACGTTGAGAAAGTTTTTCAACGGCTTCAAAAGCACTTGGGATAATACGTTTTAAGGCAGTAAAACTCTGGTCTGATTTTGAGCGGGCAATTTCAAAAATTGCCTGTTCAGCATCGTCAACCAGAGAGTCAATATCACCCTGTTCTTCGTAGCAACGGCTGGCAATCTCGGTATTGACAGTGATAAGGTTTCTGAGAACCGCCTTTTGACGGATGATTTTTGCGTAATAGAGAAGATTGGCGGTGACCGGGACAATAGAAGTTAACGTAGCCAGGTAGCCAATACCTCCGGCATCTTCCAGCTGATTCTTGTCCTTGAGAAGATTAGACAGGGTGATGATATCCTGGGGCTCATTTTTTTCAAAGAGGAGAATCATTGCCTCAAAAATCAACTTATGACCGTCTTTATAAAAATCTTCACTTATGATCAGTTCAAGGACGGCGGAAAGAGAGTGATCCGACAAAAGAATGGTACCTAACACCGACTGTTCTGCTTCCACATTCTGGGGAGGAACTCTGCCACTCAGTTTAGGTGGGGAAGAGCCCATTTTCTCGGGGGCAAAATCAGGAGGGGGCTGGTTCATTGGGATTCCGGGGGGCTATTAAACGACAACACACCGTGCAAAGTGTAGAGCTCTGACAGTGTGTTGTGTGCCTTATCCTTGTCAATGACAGTGATAAGGTTAAATATAAAAAACTGAAAAGGCCTGTTGAGGCTATTCGGTTTCTTCCAGTGCTACAATCTGTATGATGATATCAGCTGTTGTCTGGTACCCGACTTTACAGGGAACAACAGTCTCACCAAGTGCCTTGAGCGGCTCAACAAGAAGAATCTTTTTCTTCTCAAGTACAACACTCGTAACTTCAGCAAGTTTTTTACAGATATCAGATTCAGTAACAGACCCAAAAAGACGTTCGTCGTCACTGGTGAGCATGGCAATAGTGAGCACGGTTCCTTCAAGCTTTTTGGCCAAAGCATCAGCTGTAGCGGCATCAGCTTTAATGCGTGCTTCAATATCAGCTTGGTTTGCTTCTGCAATTGCTATGTTTGCTTTGGTGGCAAAAACAGCTTTTCCCTG
Source organism: Desulfocapsa sp. (assembly GCA_029935315.1). Classification (GTDB taxonomy): domain Bacteria; phylum Desulfobacterota; class Desulfobulbia; order Desulfobulbales; family Desulfocapsaceae; genus Desulfocapsa. Next base: position 11,117 of record JAOZKN010000070.1, read on the forward strand.
GGGGAAAAGATAGTTACGTCCGTAACCGGGTTTTACGGTTACGATATCGCCTTCCCTGCCAAGGGTGTCGATAGTCTCTTTTAAAATAACTTCCATTTTGATCTCCTTGAGTTCCTATGGCGACCTTCACTGATAAAAAAATGAAGGATTCATATAAAGTATAACAAATTTAAGTACAATCTTACGTGTCAGCTTACTGCTCAGTGCTGCCTGGTGTCTTATAAAATACTTCCAGCGTTTAGAATATATTTTGATAAGTCATTCTGTGCCAGCCTCATTATCGTCTGCCGGTGTTAGTTTTCTGACATCTGCCCATACATCAATGACTCCGACAGCGGCGAGTAATATTGCACCGAAGGACTGGAAAAAAAAGATGATGTAAATGACGGTCCGTAAAAAAACAGGAACTTTCCACTTGTTAAAGTAGAAGACCATAATGGCCGTTCCTTGAAAACAGTAGATCAACCCGCTGACAAGAAGAACATTCAAGCCAAGAGTTCTTCCAGGCTCCATTGGTATGCTTACCAATATGGCCGAGAGTATCAGAACCCACACCAGTCGTTCCGGCAGAACCCAGTAACGGTATTCTGCCCATGGTCGATTACCGGTTTTTTTAAAAAGAAGACGATTGCCGCCCGCCATGGTGATCCAGGTGACAAGAAGCGTTATGCAGCCAAGAATTCCCGGTAAAACTTTAGGAATCCAGATCTTCATCTCATTAAAAGTACTTTGCAGCAGAAAGAGTGTCTCTGCTGGCACCGTACTGTTCGCTGTATAGTAGGTAAGAGCCTCATCCATCCCTTGTGTAAGTGAATCCACAAGAAGTGTATAAGGATGGTGCTCCAGGCCTAAGGCAAGGATAGATGTTGCAACTATCCATGTACCAATAAGGCCGAGAGTTCCTTTCAAGCCGGCAATATGGATCGCTTCCTTTCTGCGAACAGAGTCAGCGAGTATAAAACCGGTGGGAACCAGGGTCAGCGAAAACAGCAACTGTTCAATAATCTGAAAGATCAAACCTGCAACACACGCAAGCACACATCCAAAGAGGATGTATTTTTTTCCTCTGCCGCTTCCATATCTTATAAGATAGTAGAAAACAAGCAAAGGGAGGAGCATATGGACCCAGCCAAATATCGCTCCTAAAAGCCCGGGCAGAAGTATTACTGCTGTGACAAATAAAATAGGTTGTACAAATGCTTTGTCTTCAGCGTGCTCTGTTTCCGGGTTCATCAGTTAATTTAATTCAGGTGTTTATCACCTTGGGGTATTACCTGAGTAAGGGAGCAATGCGATCTGTCTGGCACGTTTAATTGCCTCACAAACCTGACGTTGATGAGATGCGCAGGTACCAAATATTCTGCGTGGAATGATTTTTCCGCGTTCGGTAACAAAATTACGGAGAACTTTCACATCTTTATAGTCAATTATCATTTCTGAATCGGTACAGAAACGACACACACGTCTTCTTTGAAAAATTCGTTTTTTGGGGGGCATATTATTCTCCTGACTTCTCGGTTACTGATTCTTCAGTCTTTGTCTCTTCGGCCTTATCATCAGCCTTGGCATCAGTCTTGGCATCAGTCTTGTCATCAGTCTTGTCGTCTTTCTGCTCTTCGTTTTCCTGTTCAGCAGCTTCCTCGGCAGCGGCTACTTTTGCGGCTTCGTACTCTCCGCGTGCAGCGACGATACCTTCGGCGTCTAAAGAATCGGCAGTCTTGAGTGTCATGTACTTCAGAACCGCATCGTCAATTCTGAACTTACGTTCCATTTCTGTAACATTGTCAGGTTCAGTGCCATAGTCACAAAAAACATAATAACCATTGGATTCTTTTTTGATAAGATAGGCGAGCTTACGCAATCCCCATTTATCAAGAGCGATGATTTCACCATCGCCGGAAGTGAGAATATTGTTGGTTTTTTCTACTAATTCACTGACCTCATCTTCTCCCAGTGTGGGACGAAGAATATAGATCGTTTCATACCTGCGCATAAGTTCCTCCTCGTGGACTCATGATTGGGGATATTTCCCCGGGGTGGCCCTTATAATATATAAGAGCGAAGAGGTCTTTCCCGCACCATGCAGGAAAGTTGTACGTTAAAAAAACGTATCTCCATAACAAAATTCTGAAAAATACATTGCCTGAGTGTTTGTGTCAATTTGTTTTTTTTCCCTGCTCTTCAATTTTAATTTTTTTCCATTGCTCTTTTAGCTCCTGTTCATTTCCAGCAACACCATTTGCAAATACATGGGGGTGTCTTCGTATCATTTTGTTGTTTATTTTGCTAAGAACATCGTCGAGACTGAAAGCGCCTTGCTCATGGTGGATTTCAGTGAGAAGGAGCAGAAGAAACAGAAGGTCACCAGATTCCTCACAGATGTGAAGTGCATCTTTTTCTTCTATTGCTTCCAGAAGTTCAGCACTTTCCTCCCGAATATATTTCATAAGGCTTTTGCTTGTTTGTTTTTTGTCCCAGGGGCAGCCATTATCTGCGCGCAGAGTTTTAATCGTCTGGCACAGAAATAAAAAATGGTTTTTGTCAGATAGCATTATCTTTAGTATTTAATGGTGAGTGAGTAAGGTTTTCGTTAACTTGGGCCTTTTTGGAAAGCGAGTTGGCAGATCATGGTCTATGTGAGGGAATAATTATTATTGACATTGCCTGACAGCACATGTAGTAATTAATAAGGTTGTTTCGAATTTAATTTATACACACTTGGCAACACTCTTTCACTAAAATATGTCTTGTGATTTTTCCATACTGATACTCATCTGAAGAGAACAGTGTACCAGAAAAAAAATCAAATACGATTCGGAGCGAGGAGTACCCGATAAATCTGAGATTTTTCAGATCAATAAAGTCGATATAATAAAAAAAGAGTTCGAAGTGTTTGGTAGCAGATACCAGCGTCTTTGAAATTCAACATACTTTAACAATATAAACACTATAAAAATTTGTAAAAAGGAGGCTTTTATGGACAAGGAAGCGCAACAGCAATTTATGCGAGAAAAACATAAGGATATCGCAAGGATTGATCAGGAGTCAAAGCGGACACATGGTTGGTATGTTCGCGTTCGTTTTCAGGGGAAAACCCATTCAAAGTTTTTTTCCGATAAGAAGTGTGGTGGCCGGTACTCCAGTCTTCTTTCTGGTGTTGCCTGGCGTGATTCCACGGAGAAAAAACTAGGTAAAATCAGAACCGATAAGCACCTGGTTACGGTAAGCAACTCTGGTACAGGTGTTGTCGGAGTGCGTCTTAATGAAAAGTTTAATCGTTATGAAGTAAGTTGGGTGACCACGCAGGGGAAACAGGGAAAAACATCTGTTTCTGTTCGTAAACATGGAAAAGAAGGCGCATTTATTAAGGCATGTGCTATTCGTCAGAAAAAAGAACGCACACGGCTTGGATTGTAGTAAATCTTTTCTAAG
>JAOZKN010000071.1 GCA_029935315.1 Desulfocapsa sp.
AAATATCGAAGTCGAATAATCGGAAACACCGATAATTATACATACGGAGTACTAGGAAGAAGATATGAATTCAGCAAATATTTTAAAAGACGTTACTTATGGCGACAAAAAACCAAGCATCTCTGTACTACTTGAAACGTCAACCTCAAAAGAGATTCGAATTGTTTTTGATACCGGTCAATACATGAAAAAACACCAGACACCACATCCCATCACCGTCGAAATGGTTGAAGGGAATCTGGATTTTGGTGTCGAGGATGGTGTCCACCAATTAATAAAAGGAGATATCCTCAGTCTTGATGGCGGTGTTCCCCATGATCTCCTCGCCAAGTCAAAATGCATAGTACGGCTCACCCTCACGAAGGCTGATACCCTGCAGCGCGTAGAAGATGTTGTCAGGTTGTAATTTCCATGAATAGCTGGTTACTCTTTATTATTATCGTTCTTCTTGGAAATTATCTGCTGGAACAGGGTATTTCCCGCATGAACCTGAAGGCATTGCGTAACGAAGTACCCGAGGAATTTAAGGATGTAATTGATGCAGAAAAATACAGTAAATCACAGGACTATACCAGGGTTACCGGAAAATTTGCATTAATCGAGTCAACGGTCGGTATCGTTTTTCTGCTTATCTTTCTTCTGGCCGGAGGGTTTAATGCTTTTGATATCTTTATTCGCAGTTTTCAGCTGGGATCAATTGTTAGCGGTATACTTTATATAGGCCTGCTCCTTCTGCTCAGTTCAATACTTGCTCTCCCTTTCACCATCTACTCGACCTTTGTTATCGAAGAAAAATTTGGTTTCAACACCACCACCATAAAGACCTTCTGCACCGATATTTTAAAAGGTCTGTTGCTCAGCATACTTATTGGTACTCCAATCCTATATCTGATTCTCTGGTTTTTTGAGAGCACTGGTGATCTGGCCTGGTTGTATGCCTGGGCAGGCATAACTCTTATCAGCGTTGTTTTACAATTCCTGGCCCCCGTTCTGATCATGCCTCTTTTTAACAAATTCACTCTTCTCGAAGAGGGGACGTTGAAAGAAAAAGTACTGGCTTTTGTGAAAAAGTCATCGTTCAACATCCAGGGGATTTACACCATGGACGGCTCCAAAAGGTCCACTAAACTCAATGCTTTTTTTACCGGATTCGGTAAATTCAGAAAAATAGTCTTTTATGATACCCTTCTTGAAAAACTCAACGAGGATGAGATCGTAGCAGTTCTCGCCCATGAAATGGGGCATTATAAACATCGTCATATATTTAAGATGATGGCAATTTCAATTTGTCAGACAGGACTGCTTTTTTTCCTGCTCTCCCTTTTTATAGGGAATGAAAAACTGTTTGCTGCGTTCCAGATGGAACAATTTTCAATCTATGGTGCGTTGATCTTTTTTTCTTTTATCTTTACTCCAATAAATATCCTGCTTGGGATTGCAGTCAATATGCTTTCCAGAAAACATGAGTTTCAGGCAGATCGATACGCCGCAAATCCTGCCGAACGCGGTGCAGCGTTGATAAGTGGTTTGAAAAAACTCTCTCTTGCTAATTTATCAAATCTTACCCCGCATCCAGCCATGGTCTTTTTCTACTACAGTCATCCTCCTGTACTGGCAAGGATACAGAGCATACTTCAAATAAGCAGGGGATGATTCTCCAGGCACTGCTAAATCCCTTTTACATACTGGGTATTCGTAGAAGGGGAAATAGTCTTTTGCAGCCTGGCAATGGCATCGACGTTACCTGCGACACTTTGTTCGAAGAGTTTCACTGTTTCTGCTTTATCTGCGCTGATGTTTGTTCTGGTTTTAATATCTCGAAGATCAATAAAAAAACTTGAAAACATATCAGGCAGATCAGTGATGATATCGGTATTGAGGAAATTTTCTGCATTGTTGATCGTGTGGTAGTTCCCCTTTGTTTTTTCTATGAGAAACGTTTTGTTTTTCACATTTGTAATGGATGATGATCGTACACATTTTTCAATACAGCTTGTGTCAATCATGTTTTTTTCACAGCCGCTAACCTGATGGAAGAGGCACTGCCTGCTAGTCATCAGGGTTATGGGATGATAGATAGAGTAGTAGAGTTTGAAATTATCGGGTTTTTGTATCTTTTTTATCTGCGTTCTCTTCAATTCATTTGAAATAAATGCTCCGGCACAGTTAAACTGCCCTTGTAAACAGAGTAAGGTGTAAGAATTTACCGTATTCATAGAGGGGCCGGCGATCCAGGGGATGTCTCTCTTAAATGCCTCCCAGGCAATTCCGCTATTGTTTGTCACAATGCATTGTGGCCTTGACTGATCAAGGAAGGTCACAGCAGCAGTGTATTCTTCACCAATTATGATTGGCGGAAACCAGGGGGTTACGCTTTCATTATTGCTGAAAAGATCCTGTAACTCGGACAGTCGATTTTTTAAGATATTAGGAAGCTGAAAATAGATAGCGGTGGAAAGATTTTCAGCGAGGCACACATCTTCCACAGAATCAATTAACACAGAAAGGATAGGGCGAATCTTTTGGCTGCTCTGCTTTTTTAACGTTGGAAGAGTAACAGGTGGAGCCATTTTCCGTGATCCATTGAGTGTACAGAGCAAACTATTTTTCATCGCTGTTAGCTCCTTAAAGGGGAGAAACAGATTGCCTGCAAAATTGTCAAAGAGCATGTTTTCAATAAAAAACTCGGTGTCATTTACCGGTGCCAGTCTTTTTTGTATTTCTTCACCACAAAGAGGGGTTTTTACAGTGCTGCGAAGGGCAATACTGGAGCGGATGAAAAAAGAGGTTTCAGGAGTGTCGACTACGAATTCCAACGGAGTACCATTCTCCCCTGAGACATGAATACGAAGAGGTGTTTTGGCAATACTTAACTCTGATATTCCATCTTCAACAGTGGTTATCATTTCAGTGCGCAGGTTGTAAACAGTCTCTTTTGCCTCCTGCAAGGCTGTGCTACCTGAAGCACCGTCTTTATCGGCCAGATGTATTGCAGAATGATCTCTGGGATTATCAATAAACATGTCTTTACTGATTTCAGAGTGTAAGAAGGTGTTGGAAAAATCTCTGTTAAAAACAGTATAGAGTTCGTTTTTGTCGGTACGTATCTTGTCTTTATTGTAAAACCTTTCAATCTGTTTTCTCCAGGCGTTCACAACAGTATAGACATAATGATATTTCTTTATTCTGCCTTCTATTTTTAATGAATCCACACCGGCCCTAATAAGTTCTGGAAGGTCACAAAATGCGGAGTTATCCTTGAGATTCAGGGGATACTGTACTCCTTGAGAGGTAGTGACATATTGGTCTCTGCAGGGTTGGCTGCATCTGCCACGATTTCCGGAGTTTCCACTGTTCACGGAGCTCATATAACAGAGTCCTGAAAATGAGATACAGTTAGAACCGTGGACAAAGACCTCGGTCAGCATGTCGTTCTGGTGCGCGGTTTCTGAAAGTTGTTCTATTTCTGTAAGGCTTAATTCACGTGAAAGATTAACACGCCTGGCACCAAGTTTATGCAGGAAATGTATCTGCCCTCTATTGTGTGTCGTGAGCTGTGTTGATGCGTGAATCTGAAGATGCCTGAAATGGGTGGAGAGGATAAGGAATAAACCAAGATCCTGGATGATAACACCATCAATACTCGTGTTTACAAGTTTGTTCAGCAGGTTTGTGAGGGCTGGTATCTCACTTTCTACGATGATGATATTGAGGACAAGGAATAGCTTACAATTGTTCCTGTGGGCAAGGCCTAATATTCCATTGAGATCAGCAAATGAAATATTTTTGGCACGATTTCTGGCATTAAATCTGTCCAGGCCGCAGTAAATTGCATTGGCTCCGGCAAGAATTGCTGCTTTTATCGAGTCAACATCTCCCCCAGGTGCCAGAAGCTCAATGGTTTCATTGCTATTCATGTACATTAATATGTTTTTGTGTTTTCTTTTTTCTAGTTTATTCAAATCCTGTGCAGAGTATAGTTTTACAATGAGGAAAAAGCTTTTCAATAAAATTCCAGGCTGGGAATGTTTTAAAAATTCAGCACTATTCCAGGATGGTGGAATTATAGATAATGGCCTTGATTAAGAAATAAATGTAAGGAACAACCTTCAGATAAAGAAAAGCTGCCACACCCACGCCTCTTCCCCTTGACTGTGCTTACTACGATTCCTATTGTAAGACACAGTTCATTTTATAAGTAAAATCATCAGAAAAAAATAAGCACCATTGTCGTTTCTGCTGATCGTCCCCAATGTACGGATGACAGCGCTGATGTTTTTTTATTATATATTTCAGAGTATTACCAAAAAAAGCAGGGATTGTTAAATGGAATATTATCAAAGTCTGGGTTTAAACAAAGGCGCTTCTGCCGAAGAGATTAAAAAAGCGTATCGTAAGCTTGCTCTTAAATATCATCCTGATAAAAATCCGGGTGATAAGGAAGCCGAAGAAAAATTTAAAGGTATGAGTGAGGCATATGCCGTTCTCTCTGATCCTGAAAAGAAGAAACAATACGATACCTACGGTTCCGCTGATTTTCATCAGCGCTATTCTCAGGAGGATATTTTCCGAAATTTTAAGATGGATGATATCCTCAGGCAGTTTGGTTTTGGTGGCGGCGGAGGAGGTGGTTCGAGCTACCGAATGAATATGGGAGGGGGCGGAGGAAGTCCTTTCGCAGATATCTTTGCTCAGGCTGGTGGAGCAGGGGGTGGTTGTGGCGGTTCCTGTCATCAGCAACAGCCTCCACAGAAAGGACAGGATATGACCTACCAGCTTTCAGTGAGTCTGGAAGATGTTTTACACGGAACGGAAAAAAATATCACCTTACGTAATAATGGTGGAAACAAGAACGTTAGTGTGAAAGTGCCCAAGGGTATTGAGGCCGGGAAAAAATTACGCTTAAAAGGAAAGGGTGGTGAGGCTCCTCCAGGTGGTATGCCCGGCGATCTGTTTTTGAAAATAGATATTTTGCCCCATGCGCAATATAAAAGGGATGGAAACAATCTCGTTTATGAAAAAAATATCCCCTTTAGTCAGGCATGTCTTGGCGCAAAAGTTGATGTGCAAACCCTGGAAGGTAAGAAGTTTAAGGTAAATGTGCCGGCAGGTACCCGGGGAGGAGCCAAGCTGAGGCTTAAGGGATACGGCTTGCCTGGCGGCCCTAAAAACGGGCGTGGTGACCTTTTTGTCAAGGTCGGAGTAGATATCCCTAAAGAACTGGACGATGCCCAACGGGAAACACTGGCCAAGCTGCAGGAATGTGGTTTGTAGTTGACGGGCTTGTAAAAGCCTTCTTAGGGAAGGTTTTTACAAGCACATCGTATAATTGACAAGCTCGTCAAACATCAGGCCCAGCAGGATTAATAATTGGCGTCAGCATAAGCCAACCAGCCACCGGCACTAACCAGATTCCTGTCATATTCATTCAAGGTAAAAGAACATTGCAGTTCTTCCTGGGAAGCATCATTTGATGTGGCCACCAGCTTCCCCGCATTCACATCTACATCAAGCTCCAGCTCACCCTTCATGGCAAAGAGCCCACTGATGTTATCTGCCGATAATTCCATGGCAAGGATGCCGCAATTGAACATATTTTGCCGGAAAATTCTGGCAAAGCTTTCTGCAATAACAACATTGATATCATTAACCTCAAATGCCCAGACTGCATGCTCTCGCGAGGATCCGCAACCGAAATTGGCTCTGGTGATAACCACCTTTGCCTGTTGCATACTTTCACTTTGAGAGTCGAAGGGCTTACCGTCAAGGAGCAGGTCTTCTAACAGGTGTGGCTTTAAGGCCGCTTTTGTTATTTCCGTAAGGTATTTTGCAGGAATGATCTCGTCGGTATTTATATCGTTTCTGTCCAGCAATATTGCAGGACCGCCAAATGTTTTCATAGTCTTGAACCTCTTAATATTAAGCGAGGAATTGTCTTGGATCGCTGATTGTGCCGGTGATAGCAGCTGCAGCAGCGGATGCCGGACTCATAAGATGAACCATGCCTCCCTTACCCATTCTGCCATTAAAATTTCTATTGGTGGTTGAAGCGCATACCTCGTCTTCAGCAAGTACTCCGGAACTCATGCCCAGGCATGCACCACAGGTTGGATTGAGCACACAAAAACCACAATCCATAAAAATTTTAATAATACCCTCATCCAGCGCCTGAGAGTAAATAGCAGGGGTAGCTGGTGTTACAATACCGCGCACACCCTCTGCGAGTTTTCTGTCTTTTAATATGTTTGCTGCCTCACGCAAATCTTCAATGCGTCCATTTGTGCAGGAACCAATGTAAATCTGATCAACCTTACTCCCTTTCATCTCTCCGATGTCTTTGACATGATCAGGCTTGTAGCCAAAAGTGACCTGGGGGACAAGGTCTGCAACATCAATTGTGAGGATTTCAACATATTCTGCATCAGGATCTGAGTGCCACTTCTGAAATTCCTCAACGGCTGCATCTATTGTTGTGTAATCATCTTTAATGAAAGGCCAGAGATACTCTGCTGTCACACGGTCAGGATAACAGAGTCCTGATGTGGCACCAGCTTCAACGGCCATATTACAAAGGGTCATTCTTGACGCCATGTTCATCTGTTCAACAAGGGGGCCGACAAACTCGATAATTCTGTCTGTTGCACCATTTACAGTGAGTTTTTTAATCACTGCAAGGATGACATCCTTGGCATAAACACCTGTTTGTAATTCTCCAGTGAGTTCAACTTTCATGGAAACAGGCTTACGAAATGTACAGACTCCCTTTAAAATACCAACTTCAAGGTCAGTTGTACCGACACCAGCGGCAAAGGCACCAAATGCACCGTGGGTACAAGTGTGTGAATCACCCATGATAACTGTGTAACCGGGTCGTATAAAACCTTTCTCCGGGAACAGGGCATGGCAGACACCATTAGCCCCAACATCAAAGAAATCTTTTATGTTCTGGCGCTTTGCCCAGTCTCGCATTATTTTTCCCTGCGCGGCTGTTTTTGAATCTTTGGCAGGTGTGACATGGTCAATGACTGCTTTAATTTTTGTTGGATCAAAAACTCTGTCCATACCCTTTTCCATAAGATCCATAATGGCTATGGGGGTGGTAATTTCGTGACATAAAATAACATCCAGATCGAGCACCATATTTTCAGGCGTTGGGCTGTCACGTAAATGAGCATCAAATATTTTTTCTGTTATGGTTTTCCCCATGGTTTACTCCTGATATGATAAAACGATGTCTAATTGTTAATACCTGTATAATTTGACAGGAAAAACTGACATAATAACTGAAAAATGATACTGTTGCTATGGATAAGTTTGATGGCGTCGTATTTATGCCCGGTAGTTAGGGTGAAAATTCTTCATCTTCTTCGTCACTACAAATTTACTGTCATTACGACGTACCTAAGTACGCCTCATTCCATTAAATTTGCGTTCCTCGAATATGAAGTTTTTTACTTAGCCATCTTAGTTTTAGGTTTTTACGAGTCATCAAGCTTGAATAGTTCATAAGACCCTAATATCTCATTTATAAAATTTGCGGAGCACTGAAGAATGTCCCTCTGTCGTATTCTATTCGTTTTAACTCTTGTTTTACTTGTATATCCAGCTCACCTGTTTGCTGCTCACGGTGTTTCAATTGACGGGAAACTAAAATATCAAATGGGGTTCACCCATTTTGATTATGTTTCCCTTGAAGCAAAAAAAGGCGGTAATCTTCAGCTGCATGACAACGGCAGTTTTGATAAGATGAATCCTTTCACCCTGAAGGGAACTGCTCCTTTTGGCCTTGAGATGTTTGTCTTTGAACCTCTTGCTGTTGGAAGTCTCGATGAACCTTTTGCCCAATATGGGCTTATTGCAAGCGATATCAAAGTGGCAGAAGACAAGATGTCAGTCACCTTTACCATCAACTCCAATGCCAGATTTTCCGATGGAAGTCCTGTTACCCCTGAGGATGTAGCATTTTCACTGGAGACCTTGAAAAGCGACAAAGTACACCCGTTTTATCCCTATTATTATCAGGACATCAAGGGGTCTAAAATACTTGATAAACACCGAGTTACATTTTTGTTTGAGCGGCCAAACAGAGAGTTACATATGGTTGCTGCCCAAATCCCGGTGATGTCAAAATCCTTTTACACAGATCATTCCTTTACCGGTAGTGATGATTCCGGGCATTTAGTCCCGCCTGTTGGCAGCGGTCCGTACATTGTCAGTGATTTAACCCAGGGCAAATCCATTACCTACAGCAAAAACCCGAAATACTGGGCAGAAAACCATCCCGTGCGAACAGGTATGTATAATTTTGAAACCATTAAGGTCAACTATTACAAAGATCAGATCGTTGCGGTCGAGGCATTTAAGGCCGGTGAATTTGACTTTATGATGGTCAATATTGCCAAGCAGTGGGCCAGGGATATGAAAGGAAAGGGCTTTGAAGAAGGTTCCCTCCTCAAAGAACGCTTCCCCCATCAGAATAACGCTGGTATGCAGGGTTTTCTGATGAATACCAGGAAAGAAATCTTTTCAGATGTTCGTGTGCGACAGGCTTTAGGACTGGCTTTTGATTTTAAATGGACGAACAAATCATTGTTTTATGATCAGTACACCAGAAGTAATTCCTTCTTTAGTAATTCACACCTTGCAGCCACAGGCCTGCCGGAAGGACTTGAACTCACGTATCTTGAACCTTTTCGCAAGAACCTGCCAAAAGAGGTGTTCAGCACTCCACTTCATGCTCCAACTTACAAGGCCAAGGGAGGAATGCGTGGCAATCTGCGCCAGGCGCTTAAACTCCTTGCTGCTGCCGGCTGGACGATCAAAGACGGACAATTAAAAGACGCGGACAACAAGGTTTTTCGATTTGAAATTTTATTGGTATCCCCGTCCTTTGAACGGGTTATGGCTCCCTATGTGGCAAATCTTGAAAAACTGGGGATGCAGGTTGATTATCGCACCATAGATCCGGCCCTTTACACTGACAGGGTGCAGAATTTTGATTTTGATATGGTGGTGCACGTGTACGGACAGTCATTGTCGCCTGGCAATGAGCAGAAAAACTACTGGCATTCGGAAGCGGCAAATCGTCCTGGCTCCAAGAATCTTGCCGGTATACAGGATCCGGTGATTGATAATCTGGTTGAAAAGATTATCTACGCCAAAACGCAGGAAGAGTTAGCTGCAGCCTGTAAAGCCCTCGATAGGGTCTTGTGGTATGGGTATTATGTTGTTCCAAACTGGTTTTTAAATGTCCACCGTCTTGCCTTTCATAAAAAATTCGCCAGGCCGGATACGCTTCCCCTCTACTATAATCATATCGATTTGTTGATGACATGGTGGATGGATACTATTGAGAACAGCGACAGCAAATAAAAGGGTAAAAATGGAAGCATTCAAAATACTATTTGTTGATGATGAAGAAATCAATCTCCTGAATTTCCGGATGATTTTTCAAGACAAATATGAAATATTCACCGCGCTGTCCGGTGAAGAAGCACTGGAAGTTTTTAAGGATACAGAAGGTATTGGGCTGGTTATTTCCGATCAGATAATGTCCGGTATCAGCGGCGTTGAACTGCTGAGTACCATTTATGAAATTGATCCGGACCCCATTCGAATATTACTCACAGCGCACAGTCAGGTAGAGTATGTGCTCGATGCCATTAATCGGGGACAGATCTACCAGTACCTTTTAAAACCATGGGATACCAGTGAACTGAACCGTGTTATTGATAGAGCAAAATACCTCTATCAATTGAAAACACTCAACAGCTCTCTGAGTAATGAATTGGCTGAAAAGAACCGGATTCTTGAGCTGGCCAATGAAAATTTACAAAAAGTAAACAAACAACTGAAAGCTGATGTCCGGCGACGAAAAAAACTTGAAAGATCTCTGCGTGAAAGTGAAGAGCGTTTTAGAAAGTTCACCAAGGCATCACAGGATATTATCATTCTGTTTGATATAGATGGTAATGGGATTTACTCTAATCCTGCAGCAGATAGACTTCTCGGCTATTCAGAACAAGAATTTATGCACAAGCCACTTCTTGTGGCTCTTCATCGGGATTATCGTACAGCTGTAAAAAAAGATATTTTAATGCTCCTTGCCACCAATCATTCACCCCATGCAAGGGAAGTAAAAATAGAGAAAAAAAACAAAGAATTTCTCGATGTGGAACTCAACTTTTTCTGTATTAATCTTGAAAGCGGTGAACGTATAATTGGTTCCATTATACGCGATATAACCAAACGAAAGATTATCCGGGAGCAACTGCGTCTGTCGGAAGAACGGATGGGTGACCTGTCAGCCATGTTGATTAAGGCGCAGGATGATGAACGCAGGCGAATATCCATGGAACTCCACGATGAATTCGGACAGTCTCTGGCTGCACTGAAACTTCAGTTACGTGCTATGGAGAACAAGATTAATGATAAAAATGAATACGGTCCGGACGATACAGTAGAAGAGCTTCGCCAGTTACGTCAATATGTGAATATGCAGATTGAAAATGTTCGCAGTCTTTCCCATGAACTCTGGCCCATGATTGTTGATGATCTGGGCGTTGACGCAGCCTTTGATAACCTTATCTCAAGCTTTTTGGGGCATGCTGAGATTCATTTTGATCTTAATATGGAAGCGGTGGGTCAATTTTTTTCCACTGAAGATCAAAGGCACCTGTATCGAATCCTGCAGGAATCGCTTAACAATATAGTGAAGCATGCAGAGGCTACTTCCATACAGATAATTGCACGACAGGTTGAAAGTGATGTTCTGCTGGCTATCCATGATAATGGGTGCGGCTTTGATACCGAGGCTGTGGCAAAATACACTGGTAAGACACGTGGAATGGGGCTTCAATCCATGGATGAACGGGTCAAATTACTCGATGGACGAATGGAGATTCACTCTAAATTACGGGAAGGTACATCTGTAGTTTTCACCATGGCAATCAACGAATCTGAATAATGAGTAATTGTACTTTCACGCTTCGTGATTTAGCTGCAACTTCGGCATTTGGACATCTCCTGGGAAAGCTTGCCCAGCCAGGAGATGTTATTTGCCTTGACGGTGATCTGGGAGCAGGGAAAACTGCCCTGACCCAGGAAATTGCCAGGGGACTTCAGGTTCCGGATTCCTGCTATGTCACCAGCCCAACATTTTCCATCCTCCAGGAATATCCAGGGCGAATTCCGTTGTACCATATGGATTTCTATCGCCTTTCCGGTGAGGTTGAAGTTGAAGACCTTGGGTTTGAAGAATTCTTTTATTTTTCCGGGGTAACAGTAATTGAATGGTCTGCACGCGCAGGGGATCTTATTCCTGAATCCCGTCTGTTACTGAAAATGACCATAGAGCAAAATCTTGCGAGAAAAATTTGTCTGGATTTTGGCAGTGGTTCCTGGAAGGATCGCCTGCAAAGTTTTTGTATAAAACATTGTTGCACTTAAGGTGGGTGGTCTGGTTTGTCTAATATGGAAATACTCTATAAATTAAGTTGTCATTTTTTCTGGAAAATGAGCGAGTAGTATCCTGATATTATGAGGATGAATCACCCGCCACCACTCTCGAATGCTTGATTTTATATAAGCGTTTGTCTGCTATTTTCAGCAAGCTTTTTGCACTGTTGGATTCGTCATTTTTAGTGGAGGCGATACCGAAGCTGATGGATATAGGAATACTGTTCTTCCCGGAATGCAGGTGGTTCTCACTGAACCATTTTTGGATACGATTCATTTGCAGGTGAGCTTCATCAATCTCCGTTTCCGGTAGAATTGCCACAAATTCATCTCCGGCAAAACGTCCGATGATGTCCGACTGGCGGATCATTCGGCTCAGATTTCGGGCCAGATACTTCAGGAGTTCATCTCCCTGCTCATGTCCGTAGGTGTCATTCACGCGTTTGAAATAATCAAGGTCTATGAAGACCACCGACAATGGATTATCGTAACGCTGTGCCCGAAGATATTCCTGTTCCAGGCTGTTTTCTGTGGATCTTCGATTGGGCAGATTAGTGAGCGTATCGTTATAGGCCAGGAATTTTGTTTTCTCATGAGCAACTACATTGGACAGGCACAGGGACATTTTCATTGCAAGTCTGCGGATCAGGCTTGAGTCCAGATCCGGAGTGTAACGTTCGGGGTTGATGTCTGCCAGATTCAGGCTGCCGATGATTTCACCGTCCAGGGTTATGGGCGCAATAGTCATTGATTTCACCAGAAGATAACGTCCTTCGGGAAACAGTTTGCTGTAATGGTGTAAATTGTTATTGACCAGCAGGGGGGCGACATTGTTTTCGATAAGCCGCAGGAATGTGGCCTTATCGATGAAGTTCAGATCCTGTTTCAGCGTTTCGGAGCCGTCCAGCGCATCAGTGATCATGCTGGAAACTTCCGTGTCCTGAAGGGTGGTAACCCATACAAAGGGAACCTTGAACTGATCTTTGATCTCGGAAAGAAGCACAACGAACAGATCCCTGAAATTCAGCACCGAAAGGATTTTGGATTCAATGGCATGAAAGGTATGTGCAGATTTCTCATTATCACGCAGTGTTTCCAATGTACTACGGGTAACTTCCAGAATGGCTTGGATTTTATCCGCTCGCTTCGCACTATCCATATCCTGGAGTGTTCCCAGGGTGTGGTGCACCGTTTCCATAATGACGTTGATATCCTGATCGGCTATATCCAAATCATTTCCTCCAGTGTTTTTTGTGAGTGATGATGGCAGAATGAGCTAGTAAGGTCAATTTCTGGAGACCATCTCAATCAATTTCGTTATAGAGCAACATCTTGTATGAACAAAGTCAACATATCTATTGCGCAGCCCTGAACCATTCCAGTAATATGTTGACTTTTGGCAGACAGAATTTGTTACGTATATTCAGGAAAAAGGTAAACTTTACTATTTCTCCAAGTGCTGGACCTTGCCATTTTACATTTACCACAGTAACATTTTACCAAATGTGGTACACCGTAATTCCGGGTTTTGAATGAAATAATCTATAGTTACGGATTGTTTTCAATGAGAAAGATTGCCACTGGCTGGTTCTTATTAAAAACTAAAGGCAGGCATTAGTTAAAACGACTCCGAATCCCAATTATTCCTGGTCATAAATATAGAGCATTGCGTGCAAAGGTTTCCCCATGCGACACACATTTTTTACTGTTTTCATTTCCTGGCTTCTGCTGTCAGTCTGTTCCTGTCCGGCTTTTTCCAAGTGGGAGCAAGGTTTTACAGACAGTGCTGAAAAGCCAGTGACAGAGTATTACTTTACTGCTCCAGGGAACGAAGTTTACGTAAGAGTTTGGGAACAAGATGGGGATGAGACTATCAACGCCATCGTCTATGTGGAGAGGCCTCCAGCCAACAATGTTATTGAAAGGGAAATTGTAATACTCACTGAAGTCCCCTCTGGTAGTGCACAATACTTTGGCCCTGCGGGTGGTCTCCCCATAACTTTTGGCACCCCCACTGAAGGTGATGGTGCTGTGCAGGGCAAGGTAGGCGATAAACTCGTTTTTTCTTATAATGATTATGATCATTGGTTCGAAGCTGTTTTTTTGAAAAAACATCCCACCGCTTCCACTGCAGGTTTTGTGGATAATACTGATGCAACGAAAAGTGAATACTTTATTGGAGCAGAAGATGTGTGGCTTCGTCTTACAGATGATGACCAGAACGAAGATCCTGATGCTGCAGACACGATTACGGCCACACTTTTATCAGATGGTGGCGATAACGAATCTCTTACTCTCACCGAAACGGGCGTAAATACCGGAATTTTCCGTGGTTCCATGGCCTCAGAGACAGATAAAATAACAGTGGGTGACGGTACTCTGCAAGTGGCCGATAATACACTACTCACTGCCTCCTATATCGATCCCGATGATGCGTCTGACAGCAGTAGTGACACTGCCCGTTTTGTCAGTAGTAGCGGGATCATTGTGCATAAGGTGACCGAACCTGCCGGAGATCCCCAATCCTTCAATTTTATTCTGACTGGCGGACCGGACAATGTCAGCCAGAGCTTTGCACTCACCCATGGTACCGATCCCCACAATAGCGGCCCGATTAAGCCTGGGACTTACAACCTGTCCGAGACCTCTCCTCCCGATGGCTGGGAGCGGAAGTCCGCCGTATGTGATGACGGCAGTGCTCCCGGGGAGATCACGTTGGATTACCGCGAAGTCGTGACCTGTACCTTTATCAATACCAAGCGCACTTTAACTGTTGCAGTCATTCAAAAAGGTTCCGGCCGGGGAACAGTGACCAGTAACCCCGCTGGTATCGACTGCGGTGATACCTGTACAACAGAATTTGCAGGAGGATCTGTGGTGACACTTATCGCTAATCCGAAAAACGGTTCAATCTTTACGGGATGGTCGGATCCCTGTACCGGAACTGCCTCCTGCATCGTACACATGCCCGTGGAGCAAACGGTATCAGCAGAATTTTACAAATTCTCCTGGCCTATGCTCATGCCTGCCATTACC
>JAOZKN010000072.1 GCA_029935315.1 Desulfocapsa sp.
TATTTTTCTGGGCGCACTTTTTTGAAAACCAGCGTAAATCGGTGCTAATTAATGATAAACGTAGCCAACATCCCCTAAACGCAAGAAAGCCGCAAATCGCTTTATACAAGCGACTTACGGCTTTGTTGTTAATGGTGCCGAAGGCGAGAATCGAACTCGCACGACCGTGGGCCACTGCCCCCTCAAGACAGCGTGTCTACCAGTTCCACCACTTCGGCACACAATTATGTGTTTCTTTTGTTCTACTCTTTGGCTTCTGGGGCCTCTGGAGCAGGTACTGCTTCTTCCGTTGCCTCGGTGGGCATTGGAATTACTTTTGGATCAGCAGGTATCACTTGTTCTGTATTTGCTGCCGGAACAGTTACTGTAGAGCTCATCACGGATCCGGTACTGGATGAGGATGACATATACGCTAAGCTCACAGAAGTTACCATAAAAACAATCGCTGCAAAAGTCGTTATTTTGTTTAACAGCGGCACAGCTCCTTCAGTACCCAGGAGTGACTGGCTGGAACCCCCACCACCAAAAGCAGCACCGGCATCTGCGCCCTTTCCATGCTGGAGGAGGACGATAATAACCAGAAAGAGGCAAACTGCAATATGAGCAACTGTCAGTATAGTTGTCATGAAATAATCGGTCTCAGATAAAATTTATAATTCGACAAAAGGAGTCAGCTTTCAGTGCTGCTCCGCCAACCAGGGCGCCATCAATATCGGTCTGCGCCATGAGTTCGTCAACATTGTCAGGTTTAACCGAGCCACCATACAATATTCTTACAGACTCGGCAATATCTTTTTCATACATTTCTGCTAATAGTTTTCTGATAAAGGCGTGAACTTCCTGAGCCTGTTCTTTAGTGGCTGTTTTTCCTGTGCCAATTGCCCAGACAGGTTCATAGGCGACAACTGTCTTTTCCATGTTTTCTGCAGTGACACCGGCGAGTCCCTGGCGGATCTGGTCTTCCAGGACGCTGAACGTTTTGTCAGACTCTCTTTCTTCCAGGGTTTCACCAATACAAAGAATAGGCATGAGGTCATATTTCAATGCCCCCAGCACACGCTTATTGATCATTTCATTGTCTTCATGAAATATCTGACGTCTTTCTGAATGACCAATAATGGCCGCTACCCCCCCGGCTGCTTTTACCATCGTTGGTGAAATTTCTCCGGTGAAGGCACCTTCGCCTTTCCAGCAGACATTCTGAGAGGCGATGGAAACATCACTGTTCTGCAGCACTCGAGCTACCTCGTGAAGGGCTATCTGGGGTGGGGCCAGTAAAACATCACGATCATCCAGTCCGGCGGCACATTTTCCAATCTCAGAGACCAGGAGATAGGCCTCAAGTATGGTTGTATGCATCTTCCAGTTTCCGACGAGCAATGGTCTGCGCATTTTTATCCTCTTGATATATGCTTACGATTTATAGTGCCTTACTTTATGAAAGCAGCAATAAACAAAGAAGTTCTGTCTCTAATTTTAAATCAAAACCCTATACGCGCCCGCAAGGCACTTTTACCCATACGGGCACACTGCTGAGCACCCCTCAAGAGGGTACTGAAAATAGTACTGGCCTTACTTACTGTTAACCGGCTGACAGAGCTTCAACGCCCGGTAACGTTTTTCCTTCCATAAGGGTGAGAAACGCTCCACCGCCTGTGGACATATAGGAAATATTGGCAGATTCACCGGATTTTTTTACTGCTGCATTGGAATCTCCTCCACCTGTTATGGATAAGGCGTGTGACGAGGCAACAGACTGACACATGGCCATGGTTCCTCTGGCAAATGCGTCCATTTCAAAGGCTCCCATGGGGCCGTTCCAGACTATTGTTCTGGCGTCCGTCAATGCTTCCTGGAAAAAGACTGTACTGGCGGGGCCGATATCTAACGCCATCCATCCATCGGGAATATCACGGAAGGTAACATTTTTGGTCACCGCATCAGCAGCAAAGCGGTCTGCGGCCACAAAATCGACAGGGAAATAGAGTTTCACGCCTTTTTTTTCGGCATTTTCTATAAAAGCACGGGCGGTGTCAAGGAGATCATCTTCTGTCTTTGATGCGCCCATTGCTATGCCCTGACTTTTCAAGAAGGTGTTGGCCATGGCACCGCCGATGATCATACTGTCAACCTTATCCAACATGTTTGTTAAGGCACCGAGTTTGGATGAAACTTTCGCGCCTCCAACAAGGGCAACCAGGGGGCGGACAGGTGTGTCCATGGCTTTGTGGAAGAAATCCATTTCTGTCTGCAGGAGGAACCCAGCTGCTTTTTCGGCAACATTTGCGGGAATGCCAACTACAGAAGCGTGGGCACGATGAGAAACAGCAAAGGCATCGTTGACATAGACGTCTGCCATTCGAGCGATCTGTGCTGCAAAATTCGCATCATTTTCTGTTTCTTCATTATAAAAACGAAGATTTTCCAGCATCACCACATCACCTGGCTGCATTGCAGCCACCATCGCTTCAGATGCTTCTCCGATGCAATCAGGGGCAAGGCTGACCTCACGCCCAAGTATTTTACCAAGATGTGCGGCAACAGGGGCAAGGCTGTACTCTTCCATGCGCTGTCCTTTCGGACGTCCCATATGGGAACAGAGTATCAGTTTTCCTTTCTGTTCCAGGATATGCTGGATGGTGGGTAAGGCCCTCTGGATGCGAATATCGTCGGTGATATTTTTCGCATCATCCATGGGAACATTAAAATCCACCCGAACCAGTACTCGTTTTCCCTGTAACTCAAGGTCACGAATTGTATTCATATCCATCCTTTTGTAATGAATTCTTATTGTAAGCCTGCGATTCTGTAGTGGGCAGCCTCTACAACATGGTTCCTGCAACCTCAACGGTCAGGTCGCCAAGTGTATTGGTATAGCTTCCCAGTTCATTGTCATACCAGCCATAAATAACAGCCTGGGTGATGGGCACGTTGAGAATATGGTCAGCACCTGCGTCAATGGCACAACTTTTGATTTTGCTCAGATTCACAGGAATTGATGCCGTACGGGTGTGCGTTTCGGTACTTTCAATAACTGCAGCCGCTTCAGGAACACCAATGATATCAGAAGAGACATTTTGTGCTTCGCTGTATTCAAGGTATTTACTGTTTGCAGCGTATTCTTTATAGATAGAATTGATTTTGTCTCTTTTTAACGGAGAATCAAGGTCGTCCTGTACATTCAAGACCAGCACAATCAAAGAACCTGTGGAGGTTGGAACACGGACAGATTCTGCAATAAAACCGATTGATTTCATCTCAGGTATGACCAGTACCAATGCCTTGGCGGCCCCAGTGGTGGTGAGGATAATGTTGTTCAGGATAGAACGGTTTTTACGCAAATCTGCAGCGCCGGTTTTAGGCAAGCTGTCGAGAACCTTCTGGCTTCCCGTTGCCGCATGGACGGTGACCATGGATGCACTTAAAAAATTCTCAGCCCCAACGGCCTCCATTATTGGCTTGATCATGTAGGAGAGGCAGGTTGTGGTGCAGGATGCGGCGGATATGAGGGCATGTTTTGACGCAACATAATCTTCCTCATTGATACCCATAACTGTTGTTATGGCATCATCAGGCATATCCAGACCTTTGGATTTGATCTTAAAGGGCGCAGAGAGCATTACTTTTTCAGCACCCGCCTGCAGATGACCTCGCAGAGCACCCCAGCCTTCATCTGCATCAGCTGTTGGGTCAGTAAATGCACCAGTGGTATCAACTACCAGCTTTACATTATTTTCCTGCCAGGCAATATCTTTTGGGTTTCGGGCAGTACGCAGAAATTTTACAGGTACACCATTGATGACCATGGTTCCGGCTTCGTTGTTCAACTCCTCAATCACCCGACCGCCCTTGTGGCCGTGAAGGTAGGTGCCGAGTCGTCCAAATGAGGAATCACGCTCTACAGATGCGGCAAGATCCTCAAGGCCCTGACCGATTTCGCGGCCGACATTAACCACAATTTCTGAAAAATGTTTTCTCGAGACGTGGTGCCAGAGAGAGAGTTTACCAATGCGTCCCATGCCGTTAATGCCTAGTATCATGTCAGCTTTTCTCCTGTAAAAGGTTGGAATATGTTGACCTGTCATCCGTTTGGGCAGACAGAAAGAACGTGAGTGGGAAAATTACTTTATCCTTTCCCTTTCAAATTGTATTTCTTATACTGTATTTTAAATAATTCTTCAAAGATTAACCAGAATTGATATCAATTTTCACTACTTTTGAAAGATGCAATTTCCAAACCCATTACAAGCTGCCACTCTTGTTAAGCGCTATAAACGATTTCTTGCTGATGTCATTACTGATGACGGAGAAGAGGTGACGGTTCATTGTCCGAATTCCGGTTCCATGCGGGGATGTTCTACCCCGGGAAGCAGGGTGATGCTCTCTACGTCGCCTAATCCCAAGCGAAAGTATCCGCAGACACTGGAGATGGTGCAGGAAGGTGAAGTGTGGATTGGGGTGAACACCATGCTGACCAATGCTATTGTGGCTGAGGCCATTATGGATGGTCGGGTAAAGGAGCTGGCAGGTATTGAGAAGCTTACCCGTGAAGTAAAGACATCCAAATCCAGCAGGCTTGACCTGCTCCTTGAGCGGGGTGAGGAAAAAATTTATGTGGAAATAAAAAACTGTTCTCTTGCACAGGATGGCTGGGCAATGTTTCCCGACGCGGTGACAGCACGGGGAACAAAGCATTTAAATGAGCTGGCATCCCTTGTAGCCAAGGGGTATCAGGGAGTGCTGTTTTTCTGTATTCAGCGAACGGATGTGGAACGCTTTAAACCTGCGGCTGATATTGATCCGCTTTATGCAGAAACCTTGACTAAAGTTGCAGGGAAAGGGGTGCAGATACTTGCGTATCAGGCTCAGGTTACCCCGGAATCTATTGAGATTGGAAAGTTTATCCCTGTTTTTCTTGAAGATAAGGAACTTCAATGAACGCTGTGAAAAACAAAAAAGCAGTCATATTATTTAGTGGCGGGCTGGATTCAACAACAGTTCTTGCCATTGCCAGGGATGCTGGCTACAGCTGCTACTGCCTCAGTTTTCAGTATGGACAGAAACAGACCGTGGAGCTTGATAAAGCATGCCGGATTGCCAGGGAAAATCAAGTTGCCAGACATCTTGTTCTCAATCTTGATCTGGATAAGATAGGTGGTTCAGCTTTGACTGATGATATTGAGGTGCCAAAAGACGGCAATATCGGCGGTGAAGAAATTCCCATCACCTATGTGCCCGCAAGAAATACAATCTTTCTCTCTCATGCGGTTGCCTGGGCAGAAGTTCTCGGAGTACATGACATTTTTATAGGGGTAAATGCCGTTGATTATTCAGGCTATCCCGATTGTCGGCCGGAATTTCTTGAAGCCTTCAGTGTAATGGCAAATCTTGGCACAAAAGCTGGGGTAAGCGGGGAGGGCGGATTTCGTATCCAAGCACCCCTGCTGGAGATGAGTAAAGCAGAGATCGTAGTAAAAGGAATCTCCCTGGGGGTGGATTATGCACAAACCCACAGTTGTTATGATCCGGTGGGTGATAAAGCCTGTGGCAGGTGTGATGCCTGTTTGCTGCGTTTGCAGGGATTTCGGGAGGCCGGGCTTATAGATCCGGCAGTTTACGTGAGTTCGTCATAGGTAAAACGCCCGCCCATGATGGTGAGCACGGCTTTACCCTGAAGCTTCCAGTCTAGAAAAGGAGAATTCTTCCCCTTTGAGAGGATGGATTCTCTGCTGAATATAAATTCTTTTTCTGGATCAATGACGGTCACATCAGCGTTACTTCCAACGGCAAGCGTTCCGCCTGTCACCTTAAGGACTTTTGCTGGATTTGAAGACATTAACTCAAAAAGACGTAACGGTTCAATAACTCCCTCCCGTACCAGGTTTAAGGAGAGTGGGAGGGAAGTTTCAAGCCCGATAATCCCGTAGGCCGCCTGATCAAATTCACACTCTTTTTCCAGTACCGAATGGGGGGCATGGTCAGTGGCGATGCAATCATAAGTACCATCCTTCAATCCTTCACGAATAGCCTGTCTGTCTTTTTCAGTGCGGAGCGGGGGATTCATTTTGGCGTTGGTATTGTAGTCAGCAACAGCTTCCTCGGTGAGGGTGAAATAATGGGGAGTTGTTTCTGCTGTTACCTGTACTCCACGAGCCTTTGCCTGGCGGATAAGGTCGGTGGCTGCCAGAGTACTTACATGGGCAATATGAGTGCGTTGTCCGGTGAGTTCTGCAAGGGCGATTTCACGATATACCATGATTGCCTCAGCTGCTGCAGGGATCCCACGAAGTCCCAGGCGGGTGGAGACAACACCTTCATTCATGGAGCCATTTTTGCTGAGTGCCATTTCTTCGGAATGGGAAATAACGAGCAGGTCGTGGCTGCCGGCATACTCCATGGCACGCCGCATAAGCTGGCTGTCAAGAACCGGAAGGCCGTCATCGGTGACAGCCACAGCGCCGGCCTCTTTTAACTCACCATATTCTGCCAGGTTCGTGCCCTGGCTGCCCCTGCTTATTGCGGCTGCAGGATAGACTCTGGTGCTGGCATTTCGTTCGTCGCTAAGCAAAAATCTGGTAACTGACGCTTCGTCATTGACTGGCCTGGTGTTTGGCATACAGGCAACGGCGGTGAATCCACCAGCTGCTGCTGCCCGCGTTCCGGATTCGACAGTTTCCTTATATTCCTCGCCTGGCTCCCGGAGGTGAACGTGCATATCAATGAGTCCGGGGACAATCCATTTTCCCTGGACATCGATAATGTTTGCAGTTTCAGGAATCTGTTTATCGCCCTGAACAATGCGGCCGTCCTTTATCCAGAGATCACCAGTTTCGTCAACGCCAGTGACCGGGTCAAGAATGCGTCCATTTTGTAAAATAAGTAAATCACTCATGACTTACACTCCCTGGGTTCCCATTATTAAATAGAGAAGTGCCATGCGAATGGCTACGCCATTTGTCACCTGTTCGAGTATGACTGAACCGCTGCCGTCAGCAACGTCTGGATTCATTTCAACTCCACGATTTATGGGGCCGGGATGCATGATAAGTGCATCGGGCCGTGCATGACGCAATATTGATTTGTTAATGCCATAAAATTGTGCATATTCCCGGAGAGAGGGAATCAGTGGATCATCTTGTCGCTCTTTCTGGATTCTGAGTGCCATGACTACATCGGCGTCAGTAATTGCCTCAGCAACGGATGAACAAACAGTGGCGCCCAACGTATCAATGTGTGGTGGCATGAAGGTAGCTGGTCCAGCAACACGAACATCTGCACCCATTTTGCTGAACCCCAGAATATCAGAGTGGGCAACCCTGCTATGGGCAATGTCCCCCACAATGGCAACTTTTAAGCCCTCTATTGTACCTTTGTGCTCTTGTACTGTCATCATATCAAGCAATGCCTGACTTGGGTGCTCGTGGGTTCCATCACCGGCATTTATAATTCCAGCGTTTACGTAGCGGGTAAGGAGTGCAGGAGCGCCAGAGCTGCCATGTCTGATAATAATAATATCAGGATTCATGGCTTCAAGATTTAAGGCAGTATCAATAAGGGTCTCACCCTTCTGGGCGGAGCTGGTTGAGGCGGAAATATTGAAGGTATCAGCGCTCATACGCTTGGCGGCAATTTCGAAAGAGAGGCGTGTTCTGGTGGACGGCTCAAAGAAGAAATTAATGATCGTTTTCCCCTTCAGGGTGGGAACTTTTTTTACGGGACGATTTGAGATTTCTTTGAAGGAGGTAGCTGTGTCAAAGATATGAAAGATATCAGCAGGTGACAACTGTTCAATGCTGAGGATATGCTTGTGTTGAAACAGATATGGATCTTTCACGTTTTCCTGTTAAATCAAATTAATGGACAATATCACCTATGCGACTCCAGCGAACGGAAGTAAAACGATCTACGGACATCAATGGTTTCTCAAGATCCCACGACCAATATAAAATAAACGCTTTGCCAAGAACATCTTTAAGGGGCACAAATCCCCAAAACCGACTGTCGTAACTGTTGTCACGATTGTCACCCATCACAAATATTTTTCCTTCCGGAACTTTAACGGGCCCCATATTGTCACGGGGACCAGCGGTGGCCTTCATTATATTGTCAGTAGTAAACTGAGCATGAGGGTTGGTTGTTGCTTCCCCATTTATATAGAGTTGTTTGTCTATTATTTCTACTGTATCGCCTGCCACAGCAACTACTCTCTTTATATAGTCGATGGCGCGGTCCTTTGGAAATCTAAAAACGACGATATCGTCACGTTTTGGGCTTTTCAGTGGAATAAGAACCTTCCCGTTCATGGGAAATTTTATACCATAAATAAATTTATTGACCAGGAGATGGTCACCTATTTGCAAAGTGGAAAGCATGGAACCGGAGGGGATCTTAAAAGCCTGAACGACAAAGCTACGAATAAAAAGGGCAAGAATAACTGCAATTACGATCGCTTCAGTATATTCACGAACTACAGATTTATTAGATTTTTTGTTACTCACCACACAATGCTCCACTTAATAATCAGACAAGAAATAATTAGGACATCCAAACGAGAAGCAATCTACCTTAAACCAGGATCAATTTCAAGACGCTCAATAAAAAGTTGATGAAAATAAAATAAAATCAGCATGTTCTAAGGCGCAGCTAAGATCGAAGTGTCCATACTATATGAAGCGGAGCCAACCCTCTTGACTGCTATATATAGTGCAAAATGACGGCAATAATTTTACAGGCAGTTCTTAAAGTCTTGTTTTAGCAGTAAGAAAAAACATTATTTATGAGCCGATTCCTTGACAAACACTTTTTTTTGTGTCCTTAATATGGGGTAACTGTTCAGCGCTTGTAATTTGCACCGATGGTGTGATTTCAGGCGGTAATTATTGTTCTCAACTACAGGATATATAAAAATAACTCATGAATCTGCCTTTCCTTTCAAGAGAAGACCTTGTTGTTGGAGTCGATATCGGCTCTCACGCCGTTAAGGTCTGTCAGCTCAAAAGAACTGATAAGGCGTATGCTATTGTCAACCTGGGCAGTGCAACCCTTCCTGACGGAGCAGTAGATGATGGGACGTTGAATGAGCCTGAAATCGTGGGTGAAATAATCAGCGAACTTTTCAAAAACCTCAAGATTAAGAAAAAGAAAGTAGGTTTTTCTATCTCTGGTTACTCCGTAATTGTGAAGAAGGTTAATCTTGCTGTGATGAGTGACCAGGAATTGGAAGAGCATATCCAGTCTGAGGCCGAACAGTACATCCCCTTTGATCTGGACGATGTCTATCTCGATTTTCAGGATCTGAAAACGAACGTGGGCGATGAAGACCGTACGGATGTAATGCTTGTTGCGGCCAAACAGGAAGTCGTTGATGAGTACCTGGAAATGCTGGAAGGGTTGGGGTTGAATCCGGTTATAGTAGATGTGGATGGATTTGCTCTGGAAAATACCTACGAATATAATTATCCGAAAGAAGGAAATGTAGCTCTGGTGGATATTGGTGCTTCCAAAATGAACATCAATATAATTTCTGAGGGTGTTTCTGTTGTTGCCCGGGATATAGTTGTGGGTAGTCGGCAGTTGACCGAACAGATCGAATCAGCATTTGATATTGAATTTGAAGAGGCTGAAGCCCTGAAGCTTGGGCATATTCCTGCAGAAGAGAAACAGGAAGAGATGGAAGAAATTTTCTTATCTACATGCACCCAGTGGGTTCTTGAGATCAAAAAGGCCATAGATCTTTATCATGCTAACCATCCGGAAGCACCACTCAGCCGCCTGGTATTAAGTGGTGGCGGATCCAAAGTGAGTGGGCTTGTTGAGTATTTAGCCAGTGAGACGGATACAGAGGTAGAACTCTTTAATCCCTTTAGTAACATGACAGTGAATGAAAAGAAAATTGATCCTGATTATCTGAAAAATGTTGGGCCGGAAATGGCGATTGCCACAGGAATAGCCATCCGTCCATCGGTGATATAGGCTGAAAATATGCTAAGAATTAATCTCCTTCCTATACGTCAGCTGAAGAAACGCGCAAAGGCACGTAATCAGATATTCAGTTTTGTCACGGTTCTGATTTTCCTGCTCCTTATTTTGGGTGCGGTGGGGCTTCTGCAGAATACAAGAATAGGGAGCGTCGAGTCACAAATTGTCGAGCTGAAGAAAGAAAGGCAGAAGTACGAACCCATTCTCAAGGAGATCGAACAGCTTGAAAAGGCTAAGGTGGACCTTGAAAATAAGATCGTTATTATCAAAAAACTGAAAAGAGATTCATCAACGACAGTCCATATTCTCGATGAAGTGGCTAACACGGTTGACTCGAAACGTATGTGGTTGAAGTCGTTGAAACAGCAAGGTGCGAGTCTTTCATTAACAGGGGTTGCACTGGACAATAGAACTGTTGCCCAATTTATGGATGCTTTAAAGGAATCACCATATGTGACTTCAGTGAATCTTTCCAATGCATCATTGACGAAGGTTTCTGGACGAAATTTAAAGAGTTTTTCTTTGTCTTGTGCCATCACAGGCCCACAACCAAAAGAAGAAACTCCGGAAACAACAAAATAGAACCCCTCTGAGCGCATTAGCATATGAAACAGAATAACGCATTTGCGACATTTATAGATGATAAGTACGTCCCCCTTGATACAAGATTCAAGTGGGTGATAGCTGTGGTTCTTTTTCTGCTGCCTGGTATCCTCTTTTATTTTCTCCTTTTTCAGCCGCAACAGGAAAAGATGGCTCAGTTAACATCTCAGCGGGCAACTTTAACCACTGATTTACAAAAAGCAAAAGCTAAGGCTGCTAATCGTGGCAAGTTACAGGCTGAGTTGAAAGCAATAGAAGAGCGTTTTGCGGAGGCGGCTTTGTTGCTCCCTAAAGAAAAAGAAATTCCGGCTTTGCTGACTAATATTTCAGCACTTGGGCGTGGCGCAGGTCTTGATTTCCTGGCTTTTAAGCCAATGGCAGACGTGCCCAAGGATTTTTATTCTGAAATTCCAGTGGAGATTAAGGTGAGAGGCCCATATCATAACATGGGTGTTTTCCTTGACCAGGTCAGTAAACTCAACCGTATAGTAACTGTGTCCAATATTTCCATGGGTGGCCCCAAAAAGGAGGCCGGTGAGATGTTGTTAAATTCCAGTTGTCGTCTTGTTACATACAGATTTACAAACAAAAAACTTCCCCCACCCCCAAAGAAATAATAGTTTAAGCCAAAATTTATGAAAATACTAAATTTACAAAACAGGCAAGGGAGCAAGCTGATTTTATCGGCTCTGGTTTTTTGCGGGCTTATAGGTCTTGGTCAGGATGCATATTGTCTGCAAACTCCAGCTCAATCACAAGACTCCACCGCCTTTGCAGAAAAAGCCATTACAAAGTTGTTTGAATATACCATTGAAGGTCGAAATGATCCTTTTGTTCCGTTTATCTCTGCACGAGCAACATCTGCAAAGATGGATGAGATCATGCCGGTTGAGGATCAGCTTTCAGGGATGCAGCTTTTTGAGCCTGGTCAGTTGAATCTGGTTGCTATTGTCATGGTAGAAAGTAATGATTTTGCAATGGTCGAAGATACCACAGGGAAGGGCTATATTTTACGTACCGGGATGGAAATTGGGAGACGTGGTATTATCACTGCCATTAAGTCCAATGAAGTAATAATTGAAGAAACAGCTTTTACCCGAGCGGGTAAAAAACTAACAAGCAATATCGTAATGCTCCTAAAGAAAGAGGGAGAAGAATAAACAATGTATAATAAGCACTCCAAATGTTCTCTGGCAATCATCATGTCCTTATTTTTAATGTGGGCTACTGCTGCATATGCCGTTGATGAAAAAACAGGGACCTACACGGTACAGAATATTGAGGCGAACCTCCAGGACAACAGTATACTGCTTGTTTTGAAAGGTGACAGTGCGCCAGCCTACACACAATATGAACTGTTTTCTCCCACTCGTCTTGTTGTAGATATTGCTGACGCAGAGTTAGCAGACAGTATTGACATCCCTTCCGTTTTACCTGAAAATGATTTTGCAGTTCTTCAGGTTACGATGCTCAGGGATAAGGTGCCGCAAATCACCCGATTGGAGATAACGTTAGCAGAAAGCCATACGTATAAAATCGATAGAATTGAAAACAATCTTGCAATACGCCTCATCCCTAAAAATGAGGAAACTGCTGTTACTGCGCCAGAGCAGAATACATTGCATGATATTGTTGTTCGCAACAAAAATAAGCAGACAGAAATTCTCTTGCAAGCCAGTAAGCCCATCAACGATTTTAGACAGGACACTGCAACTGGGCGTGGAAATGTCCATGATTCTATGTATATCGACATTAATGATGTTGATGGCTCTGAGCTGGTTCGTGAAAAAGAAGTCGGGTTAAGTGTTGATAAAATAAGGGTTGCCACCAGGGGATCTGGAGTACGTATCGTCTTTGACTCAGCAAAACAGGAGCTGTTCACGTACGACATTAAGACTGTGCCACAGGGTTTACTTGTAACCATAGAAGATGATTCAGCAGTAGCTACTTTAACTCCCGCGACTAAAGAGCCCGTAGCCACCGTTGCTTCTGATCCGACACTTGATGCACTTATTGATTCCTCGGAGGCTGTGATTAACAGTGAATCGCAAGTTCCAACAGGCAGTGCGGCAGTGGCTGAAGACATGCAGGATTCATTCGGTTTTGCCGGTTACAAGGCAAAGCGTATAAGTGTTGATTTTTACAAAATAGATCTCCATAATGTTTTTAGACTGTTCCGTCAGATCAGTGATGTTAACCTCATCGTAGACGAAAGTGTGAAAGGATCATTGACACTTGCTTTGAGTGATGTTCCCTGGGATTTTGCTCTGGATATCATTTTGAACCTTAAAGATCTTAAAAAAGAAGAACGTCACAACACGATTGTAATATATCCAGCCAAAAAAGTGTTTGCCTGGCCACAACGTGCTGATGACAATCTTTCTTTTGAGGCAGATGTCGAAGTTATTGCGGAAGAGGCTCTCATTATCCAGCAATCAACTAATCTGCCAGCTGAGGTAATGCAGGCGAAAGAACTCCTTAGGCGTGCTGCCATTGAAGCCAAGAATGACGATATAGAAGATGCTGCCGCTTTGTATGAGGAGGCATTTAAACTCTGGCCCAAAAATGAAAAAATTTCCAATAAACTTGCATCTCTTTATCTTGTAGATTTGGGATTGAATGCAAAGGCAGTGCATTTTGCAAAAGAAACTC
The DNA here is from genome assembly GCA_029935315.1 of Desulfocapsa sp. Taxonomy (GTDB): domain Bacteria; phylum Desulfobacterota; class Desulfobulbia; order Desulfobulbales; family Desulfocapsaceae; genus Desulfocapsa. The sequence goes on from JAOZKN010000072.1 coordinate 13,234, forward strand.
TATCCCTTGATAAAACCAATTATCAGGCAGCCCTCTATGCTGCAATAGCGTCTGCTAATATGGATAAAGTTGCCGACGCTATGGACTTCTTCTCACAGAGTATCAATGGCGAACCGCCATTGAAAGAGGCCCTTGTAAGTTATGCGGCATTCAGCGAACAAAAGAATCAGCCTGAGGCTGCGCTTAAGCTTCTTGATCGGTATGCTGATGTGTACAGCGATAATGTAAATACTATGATTTCCAAAGCTCGCTTATACGATACTATCGGGCAGACTGAAAAAGCTACTGAACAATACAAAACACTACTTTACTCAGGGTACCAACTGGTTCCCGGTTTGAAAAAATATATTCGTGGCAGGTTATCCATGAATAGTAATCAACTGTCAAATTAACAACCAATGCTATTCTTTTCATTGCGCAAGGGGTTTTCCATGAAGCTTCCAATATCAGGTGCTAAGCTAAGCAGCCTTTTTTTCACTCTGTTTTTCCTTGTCTCTTGTGTTTCCCAGGATACTGAGACTGAAATTGAGCCACCCGCTGAGCCAGTGGCTCCTGTACAAAAAGTTGAAAAACAAAATCAGCTTCCTGTACAGTATCAGACACCATCTTATATGGTCTCCACTGGAGATGTAGATGATCTTGACGAAGTTGCTGCAGATGTTGCCATTAAAGTTGGAGCATCAATCCGGTCTACACAAGGTCCTCAACCACTCTGGGATATACTCAAGCGTGTTGCTGCATTGAAGAAAATGAGTGTTTCCTGGGCAAGTGATGTTGACCAGAATGTACTTGTTGATGTCGATATCAATGCAGATGATGATTTTTATTCTGCAGTTGACAATCTTCTTCGTCAGGTCGATTATTATCATGATATGCAAGGGTCGACCATCGTTGTTCATTATAAGGAAACACGGCAATTTCATGTTGCCATGCCCTTTACTAAATCTCTTTTCGAGACTGGAACTGGTGGCAACGTTTTAGGGAGTAATGATTCTGCCAGTAATATTGAAGGTACCATACGCCTTGATTCAAAAGGAAATGAGTTTGATATCTGGAAAAATATCCAGGACAATATGGATGCTATTCTTGATACATGGTCAACCTCTGCCGCCACCCAGGCTCCAGCTGTCGATGAGGAAGGAGATAGTACCGTAGCTGCCAGTCGGCAGGTTTCAGCGTCAGGGAACAAGTATACCATCGATAAACCTATTGGTCTTAT
>JAOZKN010000002.1 GCA_029935315.1 Desulfocapsa sp.
GTGTAGAGATGGTAATGCCAGGTGATAACCTGCATGTTGACGCTGAGCTTATTACCCCAATCGCCATGGATGTTGGTCTTCGCTTTGCTATTCGCGAAGGTGGACGAACAGTTGGTGCTGGTGTAATCAGTGAGATCATCGAATAAGGAAGGAACATGATACCTACAGATAAAATTCGTATTCGTCTCAAGGCGTATGATCATAAACTCCTTGATCTGTCCACACATGAAATTGTAGAGACTGCACGTAGAACTGGAGCCGCTGTTGCCGGGCCTATTCCACTGCCGACTTCTATTAAAAAGTTTTGTGTTTTGCGTTCACCTCACGTTGACAAGAAATCTCGTGAACAATTTGAGATGAGAACCCATCGTCGACTGATTGACATCCTTGAGCCTACTCAACAGACAATTGATATGTTGATGAAACTTGAGTTGTCTGCTGGTGTTGATGTTGAGATTAAACTGCCATAGCGAATTTATTCGCTTAATTTGAAGATGTATAGGTAAGATTATGCCGAAGACAATGGGCTTATTAGGAAAAAAAATTGGTATGACTCGTGTCTATAACGAGATGGGAGCTGTTATCCCTGTAACCGTTATAGAAGCAGGTCCCTGCAAAGTACTTCAGGTAAAATCGCAGGCCAAAGAAGGATATAACGCTATTCAGGTTGGATTTGGTGACAAAAAAGCTAAGCGGGTCAAGAAGGCCCTTGCTGGTCACTTCAAAAAATCTGAATCAGATGGTTTTTACCACGTGCGTGAATTTAGAATTCAAAATCCCGAAGAGTACGAGGCCGGACAGAGTATTAGTCTTGCAGAACTCTTTAAGACCGGAGATGTTATCGATGTACAGGGTATCTCTCAGGGTAAAGGATTTCAGGGCGTCATGAAGCGTCATGGATTTAGTGGTGGTCCTGGTGGTCATGGCTCCGGATTTCATCGTGCTCCCGGTTCTATTGGTTGCAGTGCCTGGCCTGCAAGGGTCGTGAAGGGTAAGAAGCTTCCTGGAAGGATGGGTACAGACACCGTTCTGAGAAAAAATGTACTTGTTATCGATGTTCGAGAGGATGATAATATCATCCTTGTTAAAGGACCGATACCAGGAGCTAAACAATCTCTTCTGAAGCTTTTCAGTAAGTAATTACTGAACTGGCTTGCAAATGAGTTATCGGTTGAAGGAGTAAACAATGTCTACCGTAGATATAGTAAATACAAAAAACGAAAAAGTTGGTGAGATTGAGCTTTCTGAGAAAGTTTTCGATCTTGACGTCAAGCAGCATTTGCTTCACGATGTTGTCAGACAACAACGTGCTGCTAAGCGCGCAGGCAATGCCTGTACCAAAACAAGAGTAGAAGTACGTGGCGGTGGTGCTAAACCATGGCGTCAGAAAGGCACCGGGCGAGCTCGTGCTGGTACTAACAATTCTCCTATATGGAGAGGCGGTGGTGTAACTTTTGGCCCCAAACCACGTGATTACAGTTTTAAACTGAATCGTAAGGTCAAAAAACAGGCTCTTGCCATGGCAATAAGTGCACGGTTGCAGGAAGGTAATCTTGTGATTGTTGATGAATTTGTTATGGATGCTATCAAAACTAAAGATTTCGTTTCCATAATGAAAGGTTTTGATTTTGAGAATTGCCTGGTAATCACTGACGAAAAGAATGAAATTGTAAATAAATCGGCCAGAAACGTTCACGGATTTAAGGTTCTGAGCACAGACGGTTTGAATGTTTATGATATTCTTTTGCACAAGAAACTTATGTTGGTAAAGCCTGCAGTAGAGAGTCTTGAAAAGAGGTTGACGGCATGAAAAGTACACATAGAATTCTGAAAGGCCCCTGTCTTACTGAGAAAGCAAATATGCAACTTGAAGTTGATAATAAAGTTGTTTTCAAAGTAGATCCTCAGGCTAATAAGATCGAAATAAAGAATGCAGTGGAAAAAATGTTTGATGTAAAAGTTAAACATGTTCATACTGCGAATATGCATGGCAAACAGAAACGTGTAGGACGCTTCACAGGCTTTACCAATGATTGGAAAAAAGCATACGTGACCCTGTCTGAAGGCGAAATCAGCTTTGTTGATGAATTATAAATAACAGTCAGCAAAGATTTCAGTAAACGATTCAGTAGAGCTCTCAATCCAATTAGCCTTGATGGAGCGATTAGATAATGATTACAATAAAAAAATATAAACCCACATCACCGGGTAAACGGCATCATGTGTCGATCAAGAACCCTGAGCTGTCAAAGGGTGATCCTGAAAAAAGCCTTCTTCGAAGTCTTTCTAAAACAGGTGGCCGTAATAACTATGGACGAATTACCTCTCGTCACATTGGTGGTGGTCATAAACGTAAATACCGTATCATTGATTTCAAACGTAATAAGACTGACATCAGTGCCAAGGTAGTATCCATTGAATATGATCCTAACAGAAGCGCAAACATTGCTCTGTTATCATATATTGATGGCGAAAAAACTTATATTCTTGCTCCTGCAGGTATTGCGGTTGGTGATCAGGTACTGGCTGGTGACAATGTTGATATTAAGCCTGGTAACTGTTTACCACTGATGAATATCCCACTTGGTACTCATATTCATAATATTGAGATGAAGATTGGCAAAGGTGGACAGCTTGTAAGAAGTGCAGGTGTATCCGCACAACTTATGGCAAAAGAAGGAACCTATGTCCTTTTGCGTCTTCCCTCTGGTGAGGTTCGAAAATTTCATAAACTTTGTCGTGCCTGTATTGGCCAGGTTGGAAATCGCGAGCATGAAACCCAGAAACTTGGTAAAGCAGGACGAAAACGATGGATGGGTAAACGCCCTCACGTTCGTGGTGTTGCTATGAACCCAGTTGATCATCCAATGGGTGGTGGTGAAGGTAAGAGTTCCGGTGGTCGTCATCCGTGTACACCATGGGGCATGCCAACAAAAGGTTACAAGACAAGAAGTAACACCCAGTCTGACAAATACATCGTCAAGAAAAGACGTTAATTAAAGGGAGTAAATCATGGCTCGTTCAGTCAAAAAGGGACCTTTTATCGATGATCATCTTCAGAAGAAGGTAGATGTTGCCATAGAAAATGGTTCTCGTAAGGTAATTAAAACCTGGTCCAGGCGATCCGACATCTCACCTGAGATGGTTGGTTTAACCTTTGCAGTACATAACGGGAGAAAATTTATCCCGGTATTTGTATCAGAGAATATGGTTGGTCATAAGCTTGGTGAGTTTTCACCAACCAGGACCTATTACGGTCACAGCTCTGACAGAAAATCTCGTTAACATTTTTTTCACGGTTGGAATTATCAGGAGTATATAATATGGAAGCTCGCGCCGTAGGGAGACGTATCAGGATCTCCCCTCAAAAAGCAAGACTTGTTGCCGACGTGGTTAGGGGAATGAGCGCTGATAAAGCGATCATCACCTTAAAATTCATGCCGAAAAAAGGGGCAGGGATTTTACGTAAGGTCATTGAATCTGCCGTTGCCAATGCAACACAAGACGATCAGATCGATGTTGATAACCTTTATGTAAAGACAGTCTTTATTGATGGTGGCCCATCTTTTAAAAGAATTCGTCCCCGTGCAATGGGACGTGCCACTTCGATAATTAAACGTACTAGTCATATTACAGTAATACTGGATGAAGAATAATTCTTTACAAGTTTCACTGTAAAGGGTATGACTCTCAATTTTTTTTATTTTATATAGAATAAGCGATTTGCTGGAGGATTATTTTGGGGCAAAAAGTTAACCCGTTAGGGATCAGACTTAATATTACTCGGACATGGGATTCAATTTGGTATGCCGATAAGGACTACTCGAAGAATCTGATTGAAGATCAGAAAATTAGAAAATTTCTGAAAAACAGACTCTCACACGCTGGTCTTTCAAAAATCATCCTTGAACGTACAGGTGAAAAGGTTCGTGTAAAACTTTTCACTGCGCGTCCAGGGATCGTTATTGGCAAGAAAGGATCTGAGATCGAGCTCCTGAAAAAGGATCTTGAAAAGCTCATTAACCGAAAAGCTGTTATCGACATTCAGGAAGTACGTCGCCCTGAAGCCGATGCTCAGCTCGTAGCTGAAAATATTGCTCAACAGCTGGTCAGACGCGTAGCGTTTAGACGGGCTATGAAAAAAGCAGTAAGTTCAGCACAGCGATTCGGGGTCAAGGGTATCAAGATTTCCTGTTCAGGTCGCCTTGGCGGTGCAGAGATGTCTCGCTGTGAATGGGTTCGTGAAGGTCGTGTGCCACTGCACACCCTTCGGGCAGATGTTGATTATGCTCTGGCGGAAGCGAATACCACATATGGCATTATCGGAATTAAAGTATGGATCTTTAAGGGTGAAGTTCTGAAAAAGAACGATGCCCAGGAAGCTTGATTAATACGCTTTCTGCTTGAAGAAGATTTATATAACTATATCGGAGTTTAAAAATGTTAAGTCCTAAAAAGGTCAAACATAGAAAAGTCTTTAAGGGTAAGGTGCGTGGCAAGGCCCATAGGGGTTCCACCATCTCTTTTGGCGACTATGCCTTAAAGGCCGTTGAGAGTGGGAAGCTGACCTCTCAACAGATAGAAGCAGCCCGTATTGCCATTAACAGGAAGATTAAACGTGGTGGAAAGGTGTGGATTCGAGTTTTTCCTGATAAGCCAATTACGAAAAAACCTGCCGAGACTCGTATGGGTAAAGGTAAAGGTGCACCAGATCACTGGGTCGCCATTACCAAGCCAGGGAAGATCATTTATGAGCTTGCCGGTGTTGAAGAATCGCTGGCTATCCGTGCACTTACATTGGCGGGTGCAAAATTACCTTTCAAAACAAAGGTTATTACCAAGAGGAGCACACTATGAAAATGTCAGAGATGCGCTCAATGTCTACAGATGATCTTCAAAAAAAGCTGGTAAGTTTGAAAGACGAGGTGTCTAACCTTAGTTTTCAGCACAAAATCAGACCCCTTGAAAACACTGCAAGTATTACAGAGCTTCGTAAAGATATTGCGCGTATAAATACTCTTTTTAACGAAAAATAGAGTACAATACAAAATAATTAATAACAGACATACAATGTTATTATTACTCAAATTGAGTGAATTATGAGTGAGACAAAAAAAATTAAGAAGAGCAGGACTGGTACAGTAGTCAGCAATAAGATGGAAAAAAGTATTGTTGTTCGTGTAGAAAGAACTGTTAAGCATAAGTTCTACGGCAAGTACATCAAAAAAAGTGTCAAGTATCTTGCAGATGATCCAGAGAATACCTGCAAAATAGGTGACATCGTTTCCATTGAAGAATGTCGTCCTCTAAGTAAGAAGAAAAGATGGCGCTTGCGCAACATCATTCGGGAAGCTGTTTAAGCGCTCCCCGACTACACCATTATTTATTGATTACCCACTGATTCTTGATCAGGTGAAATTATGATACAAAGTGAAACAGTACTGAATGTTGCAGATAATTCAGGAGCAAAAAAGGTACTCTGCATCAGAGTTCTTGGCGGAACCAGAAGACGATATGCATCCATTGGTGATGTTATTGTTGTTACCGTTAAGGAAGCCCTTCCTAATGCGAAAGTAAAAAAGGGTGATGTCATGAAGGCAGTTGTCGTACGTACCGCTAAAGAAATGAAGCGTATGGATGATACCTGGGTTAAATTTGACGATAATGCTGCAGTAATACTCGCGGCAAACGGTGAACCGGTAGGTACACGTATTTTCGGACCGGTTGCAAGAGAGCTGCGTAACCAGGGATTTATGAAAATTATCTCCCTGGCACCCGAAGCATTATAATACGAGTTAAGCAAGTAAACCCGCTTTGTGCGAGTTTGAACAAAAGGTGCTGAAATGGCAAAGGGAATGACATACCTGAAGAAAGATGATCAGGTTGAAGTAACAATAGGAAAAGATAAGGGACGCGTAGGAAAAATTCTGCAGGTGTTCCCTGATAAAGATAGAGCATTGGTTGAACGTATTAACATGGTTAAACGTCATACCAAGCCCACTGAAATGAACCAGCAGGGACAGATAGTTAGCCGTGAAGCCTCTATTCACGTGTCTAACCTTCAGTTGATATGTCCGGAGTGTACTAAGACCGGTAAAATTGGCAAAAAATTCTTAGAAGATGGCACTAAAGTTCGATTTTGTAAGAGCTGCGGCGAATCCATCGAAAGTAAATAGTAAATAGGCAATTGCCAGGAGTATCAAATGGGTTCGTTAAAAGACCATTATAATAAAGAATGCAAACCTGCACTGCAGGAAGAGTTTGGTTATACAAACTCCATGCAGATTCCAAAACTCGATAAGATTGTCCTCAATATGGGACTAGGCGAGGCTGTTCAAAATCCAAAGATTGTGGATGGAGCAGTGGATGAACTAACACGAATTGCAGGGCGTAAAGCTGTCGTGACAAAGGCAAAGAAATCCATTGCCGGCTTTAAGCTGCGTGAAGGTATGCCCATCGGTTGTCGTGTGACCCTTCGCGGTGATGTGATGTATGAGTTTTACAGTAAACTTGTAAATATCGCACTACCTCGTGTTCGAGATTTTCGCGGAATATCAGCTAAATCATTTGATGGACGTGGTAACTTCTCCATGGGTGTCAAAGAACAAATTATATTCCCAGAGATTGACTTCGATAAAATCGATAAGATCAAGGGACTAAATATCAGCATTGTGACAACTGCTCCGACTGATGACGAGGGCAGAAGCCTTTTAAAACTTCTCGGTATGCCATTTAAGCACTGATTGATAATTAATTAACACTGGCTATCTTGTGACAGCTGGTATAAGGACTTTTTTCAATTCCTGTAATTCAGGCTTGACTTTATAAGTTCTCATTTAAGTAAGTTTTAAGTAAACTGGAGGTCAGTTTGGCAAAGAAATCTCTCATTGCGAAAGCAAAAAGAACGCCAAAATTTGGGGTAAGAAAGTACAACAGATGTCCGCTCTGTGGACGCCCAAAAGCATTTATTCGTAAGTTCGGTATCTGCCGTATCTGTTTTCGTAAGTTGGCATCCAGTGGTCAGGTTACCGGTGTGACTAAGTCATCCTGGTAGTCGTAAACCCACTCGATCAAAAATATATAATTAGAAGGAGAGTTCGCCATGTCCATGAGCGATCCCCTGGCAGACATGCTGACCAGGATACGAAATGGTTTGAAGGCTAAGTTTGATACAGTTGAAATGCCTTCATCCAACACAAAAACAAATATTGCCAAAGTCCTCAAAGAGGAAGGCTATATCACCGCATTTTCAATCAAAGAAGGGGGACCTCAGGGGACCTTGAGTATTGAGCTGAAATATGGTGCGGATAACACACCGGTTATTTCCGGAATTAAACGTGTTAGTAAACCCGGTCTGCGTAAGTATACTGGTGTTGACGGTATTCCTAAAGTTCTTAATGGACTTGGCATCGCCATCCTTTCAAGTTCAAAGGGCGTTATTACTGATAGAACCGCAAGGGCCAGTAATGTAGGCGGTGAAATTCTTTGCGAGGTCTGGTAAGACCAGCAAATAACGGAGGTAATCATGTCTCGAATTGGAAAACAGCCTATTCCTGTGCCTGGTGATATCAAAATTGATATTAAAGGACAGATCATTACAGTTTCCGGAAAAAATGGCAAACTGGAACGTGAAATCCTGCCAGAACTTGAAATATCAATGAAAGATCAGGAAATCATTGTTGAAAACAGGGATAATAGTAAAAGAACCAATGCTTTTCGCGGTATGACCAGAAGCCTTGTGAATAACATGGTTATTGGAGTCAGCGAAGGGTTCAAAAAAACACTTGTTGTCGAAGGTGTCGGATATAAAGTTAACATGGCCGGTAAAACATTGACTCTAAATGTTGGCTATTCAAACCCCATTGAGTTCCCTGTACCAGAAGGTATACAGATCAATGTTGATGGCAATAATAAAATAATTGTTGAATCTAACGATAAAGAGTTGCTTGGCCTCACCAGTGCAAAGATTCGTGAAATTCGTAAACCTGAACCTTATAAAGGAAAAGGTATACGCTACGAAGACGAGCATATTGTACGTAAAGTTGGTAAGGCAGGAGCCGCGAGCTAATTAATTAATAATCATTCTACTGATTGTTATTTCTAAAATTATGGTAAGGAAAAATGGCTAAGACTAATCCTAAGGCTACTGCCAGGGCCAAAAGAGTTCGACGCATTCGCAAAAAGATTGTTGGCAGCAGTGATCGGCCGCGTCTGCGGGTCTTTAAAAGCAATAAACATATTTACGCACAAATCATTGATGACTCAGTAGGCAAAACACTTGTCTCCATGTCGACTATTGATAAGGCTTTTGAAGATGAAAAAACTGATAAAACCGGAAGTGCCAAAAAGGTAGGACTCTTACTTGCAGCAGCAGCAAAAGATGCTGGTGTCAGCAAGGTGACCTTTGATCGTGGTGGGTTTATTTATCACGGTAGAATAAAAGCACTTTCCGAAGGAGCTCGGGAAGGCGGACTTCAATTTTAATGATAATTACGGGGGTGTCCCTTGGCAGATTTTAAACGTTCCAGGAATGAAGGTTCCGACGAATTTATAGAAAAAATTGTATTTATTAATCGCGTTGCCAAAGTTGTAAAAGGTGGTCGTCGATTTAGTTTTAGTGCCATTGTTGTCGTTGGTGACGGAAAGGGTAAAATAGGATATGGGCTTGGTAAGGCCAATCTTGTACCCGAGGCTATCCGTAAAGGTGTTGAGAAGGCAAGGAAGGATATGTCTTCCGTATCCATTACCGATATCTCTATACCCCACCAGGTAATTGGCCATTATGGAGCTGGTAAGGTTCTTTTAAAGCCTGCCTCAGAAGGTACCGGAGTTATTGCTGGCGGACCTGTTCGTGCAGTTCTTGAGGCTGTAGGGGTGAAGAATATCCTTACTAAATGCCTTGGTTCTCACAATCCACATAATATGGTAAAAGCAACACTTGAAGGTCTTCAGTCTTTACGTTCTGCCGAAAAAATTGCAGCGATGCGCGGTAAAACAGTCGAAGAAATTCAGGCTTAATTAAAGGCACGGTCTCTTTCCAATAGTATTGGATAAGCTGTGCTTTTTTTCATTTATTTTGAGTAAAGGGTAGTCAAATGTCCGATACAATCACATTTACTCTCGTCAAGAGCGGAATAGGCAGTACAAAAAAAATCAACGCCACCTTGACAGGTCTTGGATTGACGAAAATGCAAAAGCGTGTAACGCGTAAAGATACCCCGGCACTACGTGGGATGCTGAACAAAGTTTCACATCTTGTCCGTCTCGAGGAGGCATAACATGATAAATTTAGGAAATCTTTCCCCCGTTAAGGGAGCAAGAAAACAACGAAAACGTCTTGGCCGTGGACCAGGAAGTGGTCATGGTAAGACTGCTGGTCGAGGACATAAAGGTTTTAAGTCACGTTCAGGGTCTGGTATTAAACCAGGCTTTGAGGGTGGTCAGATGCCTTTGCAACGTCGTCTGCCAAAACGCGGATTTGTCAATATCAATAAAATTAAGTTCAGTCTTGTTTCTCTGTCTCAACTAGACAAACTTGACGACCTAAGCAATGTAACCACAGCATCACTTATTGAATCTGGAGTTGCTGATAAGGGACTGCCTGTGAAAATACTTGCCAATGGTGAGATCACGAAGGCGGTTACCGTAACAGTTGATAAAGTGAGCGCCGGGGCAAAAGCAAAAATTGAAGCTGCTGGTGGTAAAGTAGTCGAAGCCACAACGGAATAGATTATGAGCGGATTGCAGAACGCTGCCAAAACACCTGAGTTACGTAAGAAGATATTCTTTACACTCGCCATGCTGGCTGTGTATCGAATGGGCGTGCAGGTACCTACTCCTGGTATCAATGGAGAGGCACTTGCCGCATTTTTTGCTAAAAATGCAGGGAATATTTTTGGCATGTTTAATATGTTTTCCGGTGGTGCGTTGGAGAATTTCTCCATCTTTGCCCTGGGAATCATGCCCTATATCTCCGCATCTATTATTATTCAGTTGCTTACAGTTGTCATTCCCCAGCTGGAGACCTTAAAGAAAGAAGGTCAGGCAGGACAGCGTAAAATTACCCAGTACACCCGCTATGGCACTGTGGGCTTGAGTATTATCCAGGGTACCTTTATTGCCACCGGACTCCAGTCAATGGTTGGTCCCGGTGGAGAGCCGATTGTTCTTAATCCCGGCACGCCATTCGTTCTAATGACGATGATAACACTCACTGCCGGCACATCTTTTATTATGTGGCTTGGCGAGCAAATGACAGAACGTGGTATCGGTAACGGTATCTCTTTGATCATTTTTGCTGGTATTGTAGCCCGGGGGCCATCTGCCCTGGTAAACTCCATTCAGTTGGTGAAGGCAGGAGAGATCACTCTCTTTTTCATCCCCCTGATTATTGCTTTTATGGTCGCTGTTGTTGCAGTCATTGTTTTCTTTGAAACCGCTCAACGACGAATTCCAATCCAATACGCTAAGCGCGTTGTTGGCCGGAAAGTGTATGGCGGTCAGAGCTCGCATCTGCCTCTGAAAATTAATATCGCTGGTGTTATACCTCCGATTTTCGCCTCATCCATTATGATGTTTCCTGCAACAATTGGCGGATTTATCCAGGTCGATTGGGTACAGGTTGTTTCTGCGGCAATGTCGCCTGGTACGATTTATTATTATGCTCTGTATATTGTAATGATCGTTTTCTTCTGTTTTTTCTATACGGCAGTAACATTTAAACCAGATGACGTTGCTGAGAATCTGAAGAAAAATGGTGGTTTTGTTCCAGGTATTCGTCCGGGAAGAAAGACTGCCGATTTTATAGATAAAGTGCTGACCAGGCTGACTGTTGTCGGCGCTATATACTTAAGTGCAGTTTGTGTACTTCCAACAATCCTTATTTCGAAATTTAACCTGCCATTTTATTTTGGCGGTACAGCTCTGCTTATTATAGTTGGTGTAGCCATCGATACTATTTCACAGGTTCAATCGCAGATGGTAATGACCAATTATGAAGGTTTTATGAAGACGGGCAAGAAGTAGGGATAAGGGCACTATTTTATGATGGCTGCAGGTGGACAACAATCTTCCAAGCCCATTTTGGTTAAAACTCCTGATGAGATTAAAATCATGCAGGACGCGAACCAGATAGTAGCTGAAGTACTTTCCATGTTACTCCGGGTTACCGAACCAGGCATTTCGACCTTTGATCTCGATAAAATGGCAGAGGAACTCTGTCGGAAAAGAAATTCGGTTCCTGCGTTTAAAGGGTACCATGGTTTCCCAAATAGTCTTTGTGTCTCTGTGAATGAGGAAGTCGTTCATGGTATTCCCAGTCGCAAGCGTAAACTGAAAAAGGGTGATATCTTATCCGTAGATTTTGGCGTTTGTTATAAAGGATTTTTTGGTGATTCAGCAGTTACAATTCCGGTTGGCAAGATCAAAAAGCCGGTACATGATCTTTTACGTGTAACCAGAGAATCACTTGAGCTAGGTATAAAACAGGTGGTAATAGGCAACAGAATCTCGGATATTTCAAGAGCCGTACAAGATCATGGCGAAGCAGGTGGCTATTCCATCGTCCGCCAGTTTGTTGGACATGGCATTGGAGCATCCCTTCATGAAGGCCCTGAAGTACCTAATTTCGTCAGTAAAGGCCAGTCTCCGCGTTTGATTGAGGGAATGGTTATAGCCATTGAACCTATGATTAATATGGGTACGCATAAGGTGAAGGTTTTACGTGATGGCTGGACCGTTATAACAGCCGACAAAAAAGTATCTGCTCATTTTGAGCATTCTGTAGCAGTGACAGCTGATGGGCCCCTGGTCCTAAGCACCAGGAATTAATTCTCACACAAATAGTAAAATATTACTTCTCTTTTGTGGTGAGATATATTATATTGATCCGTTTTGTGATCTGATTGTATTCGTCTCAGGAGTAGATTATGGCCAAAGAAGAAGCCATTGAAGTTGAAGGAACGATTGTTGAGCCATTACCCAACGCAATGTTTCGTGTTGAATTGGATAACGGGCATAAGGTTCTTGCTCATATTTCAGGTAAGATGCGGATGCATTTTATAAAGATCCTGCCAGGTGACCGTGTCACCATTGAACTCTCTCCTTACGATTTGACCAGGGGAAGGGTTACATTCAGGGCAAAGAACAATAAAAAGAACAAATAAGAGAGTAATCACATGAAAGTCAGGTCATCTGTCAAGAAAATGTGTAGTGATTGTAAGATATATAAACGTAAAGGTGTCGTTCGGGTCAGCTGTAAAGTTAAGAAACATAAACAGCGTCAGGGATAAACATCTCATACAGGCTATAGTATTATACTAAGTCATCTATTAAGGAGCACGTATTTTGGCACGTATAGCGGGAGTAGATCTTCCAAAAAACAAACACATGGATCGTTCGCTTACCTATATTCATGGTATCGGACTTACATCTGCACGGCAAATTCTCGATAAAGTTGATTTGCCTTACACAATGAACAGTGATGATCTTGGTGGTGATGATATCACCCGTATCAGAAAGATCATTGAAAACGAATATGTTGTGGAAGGTGATCGTCGTCGTGAAGTTTCTATGGATATTAAACGTCTGACTGATTCAGGATCCTATCGTGGCAGACGCCACAGGATGGGACTTCCTTGTCGTGGACAGAATACCAAGAACAATTCCAGGACTCGTAAAGGCCCCCGTCGTGGTGCTGCTGGTCGTAAATAATATATTGAAACAGGTGTAAAGAATGGCTGGAGCAAAACGTGCTGGTACGTCAAAGCGAAGAGTGAAAAAGAATGTCCCCGAAGGGATCATTTATATTTACTCCACATTTAATAATACAATTGTAACGATATCCGACAAACAGGGAAATGTTGTCTCCTGGTGTTCGTCAGGTGTCCTTGGTTTTAAGGGGTCTCGTAAATCCACACCTTTTGCAGCGCAGAAAGCCATGGCTGAAGCAGCTGACAAGGCGATGGATATGGGGATGAGAAAGGTTGAGATTCGAGTCAAAGGGCCTGGTCCCGGTCGTGAAGCCGCCCTTAGAGCCTTAATTAATACAAGATTTGAAGTCAGTAAAATTGTTGATGTAACCCCCGTACCGCATAATGGCTGTAAGCCGCCAAAGCGTCGTAGGGTTTGATTTATCTTGTCAGATAATAAGTATCTATTTTTAGACTACAATACATTAATCGGAGAACTAAGTGGCTAGATATACAGGAGCTGCATGTCGTCGTTGCAGACGAGAGAATCTGAAATTATATCTCAAAGGTGATCGCTGTTATTCAGACAAGTGTTCATTTGAGAGAAGAGCTTTTGGACCAGGTCAGCACGGTCAGGCTCGATTTAGAAAAGTATCAGATTATGCAATTCAGCTTAGAGAGAAGCAAAAAGTTAAGAATATTTATGGAATGCTTGAAGGACAGTTCCGTAATTATTTCCACAAGGCTGATCTGCAAAAAGGCATTACCGGTGTCAATCTGTTGATATTGCTGGAAAGCAGACTCGATAATACTATCTTTCGACTCGGTTTTGCCTCATCCAGAAAACAGGCAAGACAGCTTGTTCTTCATAATCATGTACAGGTAAATGGAAAGAAGGTTAATATTCCCTCTTTTCTTATCTCTGTAAATGATGTGATCAGTATCAAGGAAAAGAGCAGAACAAATAAATATCTCGTTGAATCCATGGAAGCAGTTGCCAGACGTGGAATTCCAACCTGGCTAGAGCTGGATAAGGATGCATTCAAGGCTACTGTTAAGGCCCTGCCGAACAGAGATGAAATTACAATGCCGATTCAGGAACAGCTCATTGTAGAGCTTTATTCTAAATAATCTTCGTATGGTCCCGTAACAGGCATATTGTTATTGGAAACCGAAAGTAGGATACTCATGACTGAAACTGTTGAAGAGCCTGTTGAAGAAACAGCTGAAGAGACTCTCCCTATTTATCGTAATTGGCACGAGCTTATTCAACCCAAAGCACTAGAAGTTGATAAAGCAAAGCATACCAGTTCTTATGGAAAATTTGTTTGCCAGCCCCTTGAAAGAGGATTTGCTGCAACGATTGGTAATTCACTAAGACGCATTCTGCTTTCTTCAATACAGGGCACTGCTATTACCAGTGTTAAAATTGAAGGTGCTCTTCATGAGTTTACCTCCATGGAGAATGTAAAAGAGGATGTGAGTGAAATTCTCATAAACCTTAAGCAGGTACGTCTCCAGTTACATTCTGATGAGAAGCAGGTTGTTACAATTGAGAAAAAGGGTCCCGGTACTATCACTGCTGCTGATATTTCCGGAAACTCTGCAATTGAAGTGATGAATGAAGATCAACCTATCTGTACATTAACAGGTGATATTGACTTTCATGCAGAGCTGACTGTTGAATGGGGAAAGGGCTATCAGCCTGCTGAAAAACAGGACAAAGAAACCCTTGCCATTGGGCAAATACCAATAGACGCAATTTTCACTCCCATTCGCCAAATTCAGTTTAAGGTGTCCAATGCACGTGTTGGCATGCAGACTGATTATGATAAGTTAATAATCGAGGTAGAGACTGACGGTAGTGTTAAGCCTGAAAATGCTCTCGCTTATGCAGCTAAAATTCTTAAATTTCAGTTAACTACCTTTATTAATTTTGATGAAAAGGCGGTTGAGCCTGAAGTGAAGGAAGATGAGGGTGAAGATTTACCTCCCCTTAATCCTCACCTGAATAAACCTGTTGAAGACCTTGAACTTTCCGTACGTTCGGCCAATTGTTTAAAAAATGCCGATATTAATTTTATCGGAGAGCTTGCCCATAGAACAGACCAGGAAATGTTAAAAACCAAAAACTTTGGACGTAAATCTCTCAATGAGATTAAAACACTTCTTGCTGATATGGATCTTACGCTTGGTATGAAAATTGAGAACTGGACACCACCGGAAGTCACTGAAGAAGAAGACGATAAAGAATTATAGAAAAAATGATTATTATATATCAATTTTAATTTAAAATTGAGTTGAGGAAAGAATTATGAGACATAGAAAATCTGGAAAGGCCCTAAGTCGTACAGGTACTCACAAAAGAGCAATGGTACGTAACATGGTCACCTCTCTCTTTGAACATGAACGTATCGTTACTACCACTCCCAAAGCTAAGGAAGTACGGAAGGTCGCTGAAAAAATGATTACCCTTGCAAAACGAGGTGATCTTCACGCCAAACGTCAGGCTTTCAGCTTTATTCAGAGTCGTGATGTTGTTGCCAAGCTTTTTACTGAGATTCAGGAGCAATTTGCGGATCGTAACGGTGGATATACCCGTATCATTAAAACTGGTCAACGTCGCGGAGATGCTGCTCCAATGGCAATTCTCGAGCTGGTTGGTTATGAAGAAGATTTTGGAGAAGAGACCGAAAATTAGTCAAAGCTCTTTTCTGTAGTTATCAAGCTGATATGATTCTGTCATATCAGCTTTTTTTTTCCTTTTTTTTGCTAACCAAAATGTGAGATTTAATGAAAACACAAAAAGATTTTCCGGAAGGAATGCACCCTTTAGGAAAAAAAGAAAAATTCTCATTTGATTGTCATCCAGGTGTCGATTGCTATATGAGCTGTTGTCGAAATGTTGATATGTTTCTCTATCCCTATGACATCCTGCGACTGAAAGGATATCTGAACATCCCATCTCAGGAGTTTATGGAGAATTATACGGCTCTGGTCAAGGGGGTAAGTCATCCTTATTTTCCTGCGGTCATGCTGAGACTTGTTGACGACGAGAACAAATCCTGTCCCTTTCTCACAGAAGACGGATGTGGCGTTTATAAGGACAGGCCGTCTGCCTGTAGAACATATCCACTTGAACGAGGGGTCGATAGATCACCGGAAAAGGGGATGAATAGCGAGTTTTATCTTATGACTAACCATGACTATTGCCATGGACACTGTGAGGAAAAGCAGTACACCGTTAAAAAATGGACTAGAGATCAACGACTCGATGATTATAACATGATGAATGATTTGTGGGCTGAGGTCGACACAGTTTTTGGCAGCAACCCATGGGCAGGAGAAGGGAGTGGCGGGCCTAAACAGCAGGTAGCTTTTACCGTTTGTTACGATATTGATAATTTTCGCGTGATGGTGGCAAAACATTCCCTGTTAGAGCGTTTCACCATTCCCAAAAATCAAAGACGCAGGATCAAGGAGTCAGATACCGAACTGTTAAAATTTGGCTTTGAATGGTTGAAAAATTTCCTTGGAGCGCCATCATCTCTTGTCTAATTATAAAAATTGTTTTCACTGGATTCATTGTGCAATAACTTGCGTAAGTGAATGTGCTATGGTAATAAGAGAAGTTTGTTTGCATTTGAAATCGTCTTAATCCGTATTGGACGGGAAAAGACATAATACACACATCCCACCGTATTCCGGTGTTACTCCATTTCTGTTTACAGGATTGACGTAATGAAGGAGGGATGGACGCTTAACCGGAACTGGAGATATACAATGGCAAAAGTAACAGTTAAAGAAATGCTCAAGGCTGGCCTGCATTTTGGTCATCAGACCCGACGTTGGAATCCAAAGATGAAACCATATATCTATGGACCGCGTAACGGTATTTACATTATCAATCTTGATAAAAGTAAAAAGATGTTTGATGTTGCCTCCGATTTTATTCAGGATGATGTTGCCAAAGGTGGAAGTGTCCTTTTTGTAGGAACCAAACGTCAGGCACGTAATATTATTAAAGAAGAAGCCAAACGCTGCGGCATGCCCTATGTTGATCATCGCTGGCTTGGTGGTATGATGACGAACTTTCAGACCATCAAAAATTCCATCGATCGCCTCAAGTCCATTGAAGCAATGCAGGAAGACGGTTCCATTAGTCGTTTTCCTAAAAAAGAAATTATGCTTATGGAGAAAGAACGAATCAAGCTTGAGAGGAATGTTGGCGGTATTAAACATATGCGAAATACCCCAAGTGCCATTCTCGTTATTGATCCTAAGAATGAGAGTATTGCCATTAATGAAGCTAAAAAACTTCATATTCCCATAGTTGCTCTTATTGATACCAACTGTGATCCGGATGGTATTGATTTCCTGATCCCCGGTAACGATGATGCCCTTCGTTCCATTCGCCTGATTTGTAATCAGATCAGCGAGTGTGTACTTGCTGGTCAGGCAGCAAAAGATGGTGAAGATGCAACCGATGAAGCTATGATGGCAGCCATGTCTGACGCAGGAGATGGTCAGGCTGCCAATGATGCAGCTGCAGCTGATGCTACCACTGAAGCTACCACCGAAGCCACCACTGAAGATGGTGCAGAAGCGTAAAGCATTTCTGACGCAACTGGCGTCATCTGTCTGAATTTTTACCAAAGGGGCTTGAAAGGCCCCTTTGGTATGTCTGCCTGAGATACTTGTTCTACAGCAATGAAAAGAGGCAGCTATCATTAAAATTTGAATTAATGTTTAGAGGTTTGTTATGAAAATTACAGCTAAAATGGTTAAGGATCTGCGTGATACAACAGCTGCCGGAATGATGGATTGTAAAAAAGCCCTTGGGGAAACCGATGGTGATTTCGATAAAGCGGTTGATCTTTTACGTCAAAAGGGGCTAGCCGTTGCTGCAAAACGTGCTGGACGCGAAACATCTGAAGGTACCATAGAATGTTATATCCACGCAGGCGGTAAAATTGCTGCAATGGTTGAACTTTCCTGTGAAAGTGATTTTGTTGCAAAAACCGATGAGTTTAAAGAATTTGCCCGTAATCTTGCCCTGCACGTAGCCGCAATTAATCCTGTCGCTATTAGCAAAGAAGATGTTCCTGAAGATATTATTGCTCGGGAAAAAGAAATTTATGTTCAGCAGGCACTTGATTCAGGTAAGCCCGAAAACATTGTTGAAAAGATGGTTGGTGGAAAAATGGATAAGTTTCTCAAGGAAATTTGTCTTCTCGATCAGCCCTATGTTAAGGACCCCGATTTTACTATTCAGCAACTGATCACCGATATAGTTGGTAAAATGGGTGAGTCAATCGCTGTGAAGCGTTTTTCACGTTTTCAGGTAGGTGCATGATTTTCTTTTGCGCAGCAGACTAGTTTCTCTGCTGTGCGTCTTTCCAACCCCCTCATTTCAGGAGATAGTATGGAACTAAAGTATAAGAGGATACTCTTAAAATTAAGTGGTGAAGCCCTTATGGGTGAAGACTTATTCGGTATCAATACTACGGTTCTTGATGGTATCTCTGCAGAGATTAAAGAGATTGTTGATCTTGGCGTCGAGATGGGAATCGTTATAGGTGCCGGCAATATCTTTCGTGGTGTAAAAGGTGCCAGTCAGGGGATGGATAGAACTGCTGCTGACAACATGGGTATGCTTGCCACAGTTATAAACTCACTGGCACTGCAGGACGCCCTTGAACGAGCAGGCGTTGTAACCAGGGTGATGTCCGCTATCCCCATGCGTCTCGTTTGTGAACCGTATATCAGGCGCCGTGCAACTAGGCATCTTGAAAAAGGAAGGGCTGTTATCTTTGCTGCAGGGACTGGTAATCCCTATTTTACCACTGATTCTGCCGGTGTTCTTCGTGCTCTTGAGATCGATGCGGATATCATTATCAAGGCGACTAAGGTTGATGGCGTTTATGATAAAGACCCCGTTCAGCATAGTGATGCGGTGAAGTATGAAACACTGAGCTATGACGATGTCCTGACAAAGAATTTGCGTGTTATGGACGCTGCAGGTATCGCTCTCGCCAAGGAAGACGCTAAACCCATAATGGTACTCAATATGACCACCTCAGGAAATATCAAAAAAGCGGTTAAGGGTGAGAAAGTAGGGACTGTTATTCGCTAGCCGCAGTAAGCGCTGGAGGATATTGTTACGGACCATAGAAGCATCTAAGGAGACTTGAAGATGAGTGAAGTGATTACAGAGTTATCGGGCAAAATGCAGAAGAGCGTGGAAACCTTTAAAGGGGAACTCTCTAAAGTTCGAACCGGCAGAGCCTCCGTGTCCCTTCTTGATGGAATATCCGTAGATGCCTATGGTTCGATGTTGCCTATGAATCAGGTTGCTACTGTTACTATCCCCGAGAGTCGAATGATTGCCGTTCAGCCTTGGGATCCTCAGATGATTCCAGCCATTGAGAAGGCAATTTTGAAATCCAATATCGGCCTTGCACCAGCCAATGATGGAAAAGTTATACGTCTGAATATTCCCCAACTCACCGAAGAGCGAAGAAAAGAACTCGTTAAACAGGTACGTAAGGTATCAGAGGAATTCAAGGTTGCCATTCGTAATATTCGTCGTGAAGCCATAGATATTTTGAAGAAACAGAAAAAAGATAAGGAAATCTCTGAAGATGATCTGTTTAAACTTCAGGATGACGCCCAGGCTGAGACAGATAAGTATGTAAAAGAGATTGATACGGTTACAGATCATAAAGAAGTAGAGATGATGGAAGTGTAACGCCGTTGTAAAACTTTTTACGCTCTTTTTGGGATGTTGTTGTAATATTTTCATCACCACTATTCTTGATTATGCCAATTCCAGACTCAATTGACCCAGATCGTATTCCCCGTCATGTTGCCATTATTATGGATGGCAATGGCCGCTGGGCCAAACAGCAGGGGAAGCCTCGTCTGTATGGCCATGGTGTAGGAGTCGTTTCAGTTCAGGAAATTGTTGAGTGTGCCACTGAATGGGGTGTTGAGGTGCTGACCTTGTATGCCTTCTCTACTGAGAACTGGAAACGACCTGTCGATGAAGTTGGCGGGCTTATGGGCCTGCTCAAGAACTACCTTCTCAAAGAATTGGCCAAAATGGTGAAGAACTCCATTCGTCTCACCTGTATTGGTGACATTGCAAAACTTCCGGGAGACGTTCGCCAGGTCCTTGAGGATACCATGCGTGAAACTGCTGCAAATAGTCGGCTGACCCTCAATCTGGCTCTCAGTTATGGCGGTCGGGCAGAGCTGATTCAGGCTATTCGAAAAATAGCAGAGGATGTCAGCAAGGGCGTCCTTGATGTCTCTGCCATCGATGAAAGGCTTATTGATTCACATTTGTACACAG
This sequence comes from Desulfocapsa sp., assembly GCA_029935315.1. Classification (GTDB taxonomy): domain Bacteria; phylum Desulfobacterota; class Desulfobulbia; order Desulfobulbales; family Desulfocapsaceae; genus Desulfocapsa. The sequence continues at coordinate 20,047 of JAOZKN010000002.1, forward strand.
CGGAGCTACCCGATCCTGATCTTCTTATTCGCACTGGTGGTGAAGCGCGTTTGTCGAACTTTCTTCTCTGGCAGGCATCCTATGCAGAGATCTACTTTACCGATACCATGTGGCCTGATTTTCGTGAACAGGCTTTTGCCAGTGCCATTGATGAATTTCAGGGGCGGGAAAGACGTTTTGGTAAAACCAGTGCTCAGGTAGAAGGCGGATAAACTGATGAACAGAGTTCTTCCAGGTCTTATGCTTGCAGGCTGCTGGCTTTTTCTCCTCTTGAAAGGTTCTGCAGTTTTGTTTGCTCTTGTGCTTGTTCCAGCCCTTGGCATTGGTGCATATGAGTACGGCAGGATGTCGCTGTGCGAAGACTCTTTTCAGCAATCTGTTTTGCTTGCATTCCTGGCTATTCTCCCGTTATCTTTTCAAATATTCTCCCCCGAATTTGGGCTGGATGCTGGTTTTGTGCTTGGTTTTCTGCTCCTTGCTTTGTGGAGCCTTGCCATTTACCGTGATGGATTTGACAGCTACGGCTTCTTTACCCGATGTACTTTTGGGCTTGTATGGATTGGTTTTATGGGGGCGCATCTCTATTTGATTCGCGTTCTCCCTGAAGGGAATGCATGGTTGTTGATCTTAACTGGTATTACTGCAGGATCCGATTCAGGAGCCTACTATGTTGGACGCGCTTTTGGTAAACATAAGCTGAGTCCTTTGATCAGCCCTAATAAAACCATCGAGGGTGCTGTCGGTGGGATTTTCACCGGTCTGATGGTAGCAGCACTGCTTGCCTTCCTGCTCCTTGAAACGGTTCCCTGGATATTTATTCTTTTTGCAGCTTTTGTTCTCGGGATCATAGGGATATGCGGAGACCTTTGTGAATCTATTGTAAAACGAGCCACAGGTACCAAGGATTCTGGGACAATCCTCGGTGGTCATGGTGGTATTCTTGATCGTGCTGATTCTATGCTTTTTGCCGCTCCTGTGCTTTACTATCTGTTACTCATTTTTCCCCTCACTTAGCTATGAAAACTCTCTCTCTTCTTGGCTCAACAGGCTCAATTGGTTGTAATGTGCTGGATGTCGTTCGTACTTTTCCAGATCGTTACCGGATTTGCGGCCTTGCCGCCGGACGAAATATCAGTAAGCTTTGTGAGCAGGTATTAGAGTTCAACCCCGAATGTATTTCTGTTGCAGAAGAGGAGGACGCCGAAGCACTTCGCAAAGAATTACCCGGCAAATTTCGTGATAACATTTTGTCTGGAACGGAAGGGAGCCAGGAAGTCGCCGCCTTTCATTCTGCAGACATGACAATCTCCGCCATTGTTGGAGCAGCAGGCCTTTTGCCAACCCTTGCCGCCATTGAAGCGGGTAAGGACATTGGTCTTGCCAATAAAGAAACCCTGGTTATGGCCGGGAAGCTGGTCATGGACTTATGCCGTCGCAAAAAGGTGAAATTATTGCCTGTGGACTCTGAACACAGTGCAATCTTTCAGTCCCTTGAAGCAGGACGTCGGGATGATGTTGCTAAAATTATTCTCACAGCATCCGGTGGACCTTTCAGGCAGAAGAGCTATGAAGAGTTAACAACTGTCACTCCGTCCCAGGCTCTTGATCATCCCAACTGGGATATGGGACAGAAAATCTCCATAGATTCGGCCACCCTTATGAACAAGGGGCTTGAAGTTATAGAAGCCAAATGGCTCTTTGATATGTCCGTTGATACCATTGACGTGGTTGTTCATCCGCAGTCCATTGTCCACTCTCTTGTTGAATTTCAGGACGGATCTGTTATTGCCCAGCTTGGCATTCCTGATATGCGTATCCCCATAGCCTACGCTCTCTCCTATCCCCGGCGTCTGAAGATGGATCTTCCGGGCCTCAATCTTGCCCAGTGTTCAAATCTTGAGTTCCACGAACCTGACTATGAACGGTTTCCTGCACTCTCACTTGCCTTTACAGCCATTGAACATGGTGGGGTATTGCCGGCCGTATTAAATGCTGCCAATGAAGTTGCCGTTGCCGCATTCCTGGCCGAAGAAATTTCTTTTCTTGATATTGCCGCAACCGTGGCTAAAGTTATGGAAAAGGTTCGGGACGGCAGTGAAGATTCCATTGAAGATATTCTCCACGCCGATTCCCTCGCAAGGGAGGAGGCAATGTCAATTATTGCCGGCAGCTACTCCTAAAATATCATGAATCGTTAAGGTTTATCCTATGAATACTGTTGTTTCTTTTATCGTCGTTCTCGGTATCCTGATTTTTGTCCATGAACTTGGGCATTTTCTTTTTGCCAAACTCTTTAAGGTTCGGGTGTTGAAATTTTCTTTGGGCTTTGGCCCAAAAATATTCAGCAAGACCGTTGGCGACACTGAATATCTTATCTCTGCCTTTCCCCTCGGCGGATATGTGAAAATGTTTGGTGAGAATCCCGATGAGCAGGAAGATGCCAGTGGAGACCGCGAGGCCTCTTTTGCCCACAAAAAGGTCTGGCAGCGTTTTTTGATAGTTTTTGCAGGTCCTCTTTTTAACCTGCTCTTCACCCTTGGCCTCTTCTTTATGATTTTTTTGTTTGTTGGGCTACCTGATAGCCGTGATACAACACGCATCGGCCAGGTGAATGCTGATTCTCCCGCGGCCCTTGCCGGGGTACTGGTTGATGACACTATTCTTTCCATTAATGGTGAGCCTACGCAAGAGTGGATGGACGTTCTCAACCTGGTGAAAGATTCCGGTGGTAAGGAATTGATTTTTTATGTGGCTCGCGGTAGTGAAGAAATACAGCTTCTGGTCACTCCTGAAAGACTACCGGTCAAGAATATCTTTGGCGAGGAAGTTGAAGAACGTTTTATGATCGGTATCGTCAAGGCCGAGGAACTTTTCTACGCACCCACAGGTCTCGTGGGAGCTTTTCTGGCAGCATGCTCACAGACCTGGCTCTATATCAGTCTTACCGTGCTTGGTTTTGTAAAACTTATTCAGCAGGTAGTCCCGGTTTCCGAACTGGGAGGGCCGATTCTTATTGCTCAGATAGCCGGAAAACAGATGCAGGCAGGATGGGTAAATTATCTTTTTTTTATGGGCCTGCTCAGCGTCAACCTTGGTATCCTGAATCTTTTGCCCATTCCTGTGCTGGATGGTGGACATCTTGTGTTTTTAAGCATAGAGGCCATCCGCCGCAAACCACTCACCGAAAAAATTCAGATAATGGCCCAGCAGTTCGGTATGGCCTTTCTGGGTGTGGCCATGATTTTTGTTTTTTACAATGATCTGTTACGGATTTTCAGCTCGTGAGTGAGAGCGATCCCCTTATTCTTGCCGTAGATACGGCAAGTTCCTGCAGTTCGGTGGCACTTACCAGAGGTGGTGTACATGGCGGCAGCTTACTGGCAACGCTTAGCCTGAATTCGAAGGTCACCCATTCCCGCCGCCTACTCACTGGGATAGACTGGCTCTTAACAGAAAATGGAGTTGAGTTCTCAGAAATTGATGGTCTTGCAGTCGGGCTTGGCCCGGGGTCATTCACAGGGCTGCGCATAGGAATGGCCACCATGAAAGGTCTGGCCACAGCTATGGAGAAGCCCCTTCTGGGTGTTTCAACCCTTGACGGACTGGCTGTTTCCTGTTCCGGCAGTACGCCCTTGTGTGCTCTTTTGGATGCACGAAAAAAAGAGGTCTATCGCAGGTGGTATAAAAAAGACAGCAGGGGAATTTATCGAGGGAATGGTTCCATAGAAGCGCTCAGTCCCGGTGCTTTTACTGCAGAAATAACCGAACCGTGTCAACTGGTAGGGGACGGGGTTCTTGCCTGCGCTACTGCGCTGAAGGGAAGTGTTGAAGGATTGATAGAAATGGCCCCCCTTCCCCTGCAGTATATTAATGCGTCCACCATCGCCTTTCTCTGCGCTGAACAGTTAGCAAAAAATGAAATTATGGATTTGGAATCCGCCGTCCCACTGTATGTACGAGCCTCAGACGCGGAACTCAGTTTGTTGCAGAAAGAGAAGGGTGAGCAATGATACTTAGAAAACAGACACGAACCATTCACATAGGTAATGTTCCCATAGGTGGGAACAGCCCCATTTCTGTACAGTCCATGACCAATACGGATACAAGGGATGTGGATGCCACTCTGCAACAGATTACTGCATTGCAGGATGCCGGTTGCGAAATTATCAGGGTGGCGGTGCTGGACCAGGAGGCCGCTCTTGCGTTGCGTCAGATACGCGAAAAAATTCTGATCCCATTGATTGCCGATATCCACTTTGATCATCGTCTGGCAGTTGCTGCCATGGAAAATGGAGCACAGGGAATTCGTATAAATCCTGGAAATCTGGGTGGGGCAGAGAAGCTCAGTAAAGTTGTGGATGCCGCCAAGGCCCATAAGGTTCCCATTCGTGTGGGGGTCAATTCAGGATCCATTGAAAAGGATCTGTTAAAAGAGTTCGGTTATCCCAGCCAGGAGAATCCAAGGTCTTTGATTGAGAGTGCTTTAAGAAATGTTCGGCTCCTTGAAAAACAGGGATTTGAAGAAATTAAAATATCCATCAAGTCTTCAGATACCTTGACCTGTATCAGCGGATATCAGCAACTTTCCACCCTTACAGACTATCCCCTGCATTTAGGCGTGACCGAGGCCGGTGGATTGATAGCAGGAACTGTCAAGTCAAGTGTCGCCCTTGGTATCCTGCTCCATCAGGGGATTGGCGATACTTTTCGGATTTCCCTAACTCGTGATCCGGTGGAAGAGATCCGGGTTGGTTTTGAGCTCTTGCGTTCCTTAAAGATCAGAGAGCGAGGCCCCGAGCTTATCTCCTGTCCAACATGCGGCAGAACGCAGATTGATCTCTTCTCCATTGCCGAGGAAGTCGAGCGCTATGTGCAGACCATGAAGAAAAAAATCAAGGTTGCTGTTATGGGTTGTGTTGTCAATGGCCCGGGAGAGGCGAAAGAGGCCGATATTGGCCTTGCCGGCGGCAATGGTGTTGGTATAATTTTTAAAAAAGGTGAGTTGTATAAGAAGGTGAAGGAAGAGGATTTACTGGAGACCTTTTTAGACGAACTTAAGAAAATGGAAGCGTTGTAGGAAAGTATTTTCAGCTGTTGATTGTGTGTCAGCAGGCTAGCATGAAACATGCCATGTTTGAAATGCTTAACAATGATGGACTTGTAAAAAGTAAACTCTTTGATGGCTAAGTACAAAACTTCATATTCGAGGAATATAAATTTAGTGGAATGAGGCGTACTTAGGTACGTCGTAATGACAGTAAATTTGTAGTGACGAAGAAGATGAAGAGTTTTCACCCTAACTACCGGGTAATAGGACGCCATTAACAATAATTTTGAATTGTAATTTACTATGAGATACTCACAGACACTGATCCCCACCCTGAAAGAAACCCCTGCAGAGGCTGAAGTTGTAAGCCATCGTTTGTTGCTCCGTGCTGGTTTTATCCGCAAACTGACAGCGGGTATTTACACATACCTGCCCATGGGGCTTGCTGCAGTACGTAAAGTAGAACAGATAGTACGCGAAGAGATGAACCGGGCTGGAGCACAGGAGCTGCTTATGCCAATGGTGCAGCCGGCAGATCTGTGGAGTGAAACCGGACGCTATGAAAAATATGGCCCGGAATTGTTGCGTTTTCACGATCGACATGGCCGGGAATCCTGCCTGGGGCCTACACATGAAGAGGTGATTACGGATCTTGCACGACGTGAAATCAGATCCTATAGGGACCTGCCCATAAACATGTATCAGATTCAGACTAAATTCCGTGATGAGATTCGTCCCCGTTTTGGCTTGATGCGAGGGCGGGAATTTATCATGAAGGATGCCTATTCTTTTGATGCCGATGATGACGCGGCAACGAAGTCTTATGAGATCATGTATGAGACCTACAAGAAAATATTCAGTCGATGTGGTCTTGAATTCCGACCGGTTGAAGCCGACTCCGGATCCATTGGCGGCAGTTTTTCCCACGAATTTATGGTGCTTGCCGATACCGGTGAAGATACCCTTGTGATTTGCTCATCCTGTGATTACGCGGCAAACAGTGAAAAGGCTGCAGTTGCTGCACCTGCAGTTGATGAAAGTCCCATGCAGGATCTTGAAAAGGTCGAAACACCAGGGAAACGAAAGGTGAATGCTGTTTGTGAATTTATGGACATCAAGGCCAGTGAGTTGGTGAAGACCATGGTCTACAAAGTAGACGGCGGAACCGTGGCAGTGCTTGTCCGTGGTGACCGTGAAGTGCAGGAAGTCAAACTAAAGAATATCCTTGGTGTGGCCGATGTTGAGATGGCAGACGATAAGGAAGTGTATGATGCAACGGGCGTACCCACCGGTTATCTGGGACCCGTTGGTATCAAAGTGAAATTACTGGTCGATCAGGAAGTGGCAGCCATGAAGAACTTTGTGGTGGGTGCCAATGAAAAAAACTTCCATATGAGAAATGTGAATATCGGCCGTGATTTTGAGGCTGCAGAAGTTGCAGATCTGCGCCAGATAAGTCCTGAAGATCCATGCCCCTCGTGCGGGGCGACATTGACCTTGAAGGAAGGCATTGAAGTTGGCCACGTGTTTAAACTTGGCACCGGATATTCCGAATCCATGAACGCCGTTTTCCAGGATGCAGATGGCCAGGATAAACATATGGTAATGGGTTGTTATGGTATCGGGGTCAGTCGAATTGTGGCAGCTGCCATTGAGCAGAATCATGATGAAAATGGAATGATCTTCCCCATGGCCCTGGCTCCTGTGCAGGTCGTTTTGCTGAACTTGGGCTTAAAAGATGCGGAGATCACGGCAGCTGCAGAATCCCTTTATAAGGATATGCAGTCTCAAGGTGTAGAAGTCTTGTTTGACGACCGGGATGAGCGTCCGGGATTTAAATTTAAAGATGCTGATCTTCTTGGCATTCCATTACGTATCACGGTGGGCAAGCGCCTGACCAAGGATGGTGTGATAGAGCTGCGCCAGAGAAAAGATGGTACAACGGAAGAGCTTTCCCCTGAAAAAATAATTGAAAGAGTTCTTGAACTCATTCAGACTGAAATGGGTCATGGATAAAGAACTTCTCGTCACGGTAAATCCGGAAGGTTTAAAAACCCTGACCCGGAGTTATATGCATGGGACAGACTTGCAGGCCATTGATGATGCCTGGAAGCTTGCCGTTTCTGTTCATGCTGACAAAAAACATTTCTCCGGCACCCCCTACCTGGAGCACATTTTACAGGTGGCCTCGACTCTTGCCTCCATGCATCTGGATCTCGATACCATCGTCGCCGGGCTTCTGCATGGTGTTTTGAAAGAAGGGGTAGAACTCAAAGCTTTGCGCAAAGAGTTCGGCGACAGTGTTGCCAATATTGTCAATGGCTGTACCCGTATCGCCAATGTGCATTATAATTCAAAACTGGCTCATCAGGCCGAGAACGTCCGCAAGATGCTCCTTGCCATAGCAAGTGATGTTCGGGTTCTGCTGGTTAAACTTGCCGACAGGCTTCAGGATATGTGTGTGCTCGATACTGTTGAGCCGCTGACCAGAAAAGAAATTGCCCGTGAAACAAAAGATCTTTACTCACCCCTTGCCTCGCGTCTTGGTATTGACTGGCTCAAACGTGAGCTTGAGGATCTCTCTTTTCAGTTTCTTTATCCCGACGAATATGCAGAACTTGTTTCAAACCTGGAAAGCTCCCTTGCTGAAAGGCAACTCTACGTTGATGAAGTGATTTCCATCCTCCACGGTAAATTACAGGCAAGTAATATTGTACCCACTCGAATTATTGGTCGACCCAAACACCTCTATTCAATTTATAAAAAACTGGTAGTACAGCAGATTCCCCTGGAACGCGTGTATGACAAGGTCGCATTTCGTATCATTGTCAATACGGTGAAGGAATGCTACGAGGCCCTGGGCGTGGTGCATGCCAACTGGTCTCCGGTTCCCGGACGTATTAAGGACTTTATCTCTGTACCCAAGGCCAACAACTACCAGTCCATGCATACCACAGTGATGGGGCCAAGAGATCATTTTATTGAAATTCAGATCCGTACAGAAAATATGGATCGTATTGCTCAGGAAGGCGTTGCTGCGCATTGGGCCTATAAAGAAGGAGAGAGGGCCAGTGATAGCGATACAAGATTGTTCAAGGAGCTGAAAGAGCTTGTTAAGAATCTGCAGGAAGTTGAGGATCCAAGGGAGTTTCTGGACTCAGTTCGTGGAGAACTGTATGCCAACGCTGTGTATGCCCTGACTCCCGCAGGTGAGGTAAAAGAGCTTCCGGAAGAGGCAAGTCCCATCGATTTTGCCTATGCCATCCATACTGAGGTCGGCGATCATTGTGTGGGAGCAAAGGTAAGCGGGAAACTGGTGCCCTTAAAATACCAGATCCAGAATGGAGATATTCTGGAAATCGTCACCTCCAGAAAACAGCGTCCGCGCAGGGGCTGGCTTGAACTGGTGAAAACCAGCCGTGCCAGGTCTCGTATCCGTTCCTGGTTGCGTAAGGAAGAACGGGAGAAGGCGCTTAATCTCGGTCGCGAAATTTGCGAGAGGGAACTGAAGAATTACGACACCACTTTGAAAAAGATGGTGAAGAGCGGGCATGTCAAACATCTGTTAAAAGACCTGCACTGCAACTCTTTAGAAGATATGCTGGCCAAGGTTGGCAGTGGTATGATCACTATTCCTCATCTTGTGAAAGTGTTGCAGCCGCCTGAGGTACAAAAAGAGAAAGATATCACCGAGCTCAGCGGGCCGGACTCTTTTGCTGAACAAAAAACGCCACCCTCCAGTTCTTCTGGAATTGTTATCGAAGGTGTGGATGATATGCTGGTCAAGATAAGTCGCTGTTGCAATCCGGTTCCCGGAGATGCCGTTATGGGATTTATAACCAGTGGCCGTGGAATTTCCGTGCACAAAAAACAGTGTGTAAATTTACATGCCACCGATCCCAGGCGTTGGATTGATGTTGAGTGGTCCGCTGGACAGCATGGAGTCGGGCACAGGGTGGAAATACGGGTGAGTGCTGAAAATGGTAAGGGTGTTTTTGCGGCCATCAGTGCCTCAATAAGCAGTGATGATGCTAATATTGTAGAAATATCAGCACACACAACACCCACAGATACAGCGGATTTCCATATTGCTCTTGAGGTTGACAGCCTTGAACATTTACAGCAGATATTACAGCATTTACGTCAGATGAAACAGGTTATTGTGGCAAGAAGAGCCTGATCAGGGCAGGCAGGGAGAGCTCGCAACAGTGTCTGCAAAAAAGGAAATCTGTCAGGTTTGTGGCAATGGCATTGCTGCCGGAGCCAAACGTTGTCCATATTGTAACAGTATTCAGGAAGAAACAGAAAGACCGGCGGACCTTCGAACAAAATTCTATCAGAAGACGGTGAATCTTGAACAGGGACGTCCCACTGTGGAGCAGGCACTTGCACGGTTGAAGCGTGAACTGGTGGCAGCCCGGCAGGAAAAAATTCGTATTGTGACCCTTATTCATGGATATGGTTCCAGTGGCAAAGGTGGGGTGATTCGCCAGGAATGCAGAAAGACCCTGGATTACCTTCGTCGTTGTGGGGAAATTCATACCGTCATTCGTGGTGAAGATTTTCATCGGCGTCAGGGTTCTACGAAGCATGTTCTCAGTTGTTTTCCGGAATTGTACAGGCATCCCCATTTAAACCATAAGAATAAGGGGATTACTCTGGTGCAGTTGTATTGATAGCTGCCGAAATTTCTGTTTTGGGGAAGACATTCTTTTTATTGTATTACGTGAATGTAACTTGCTTAAAACCTGGAAAATGTTTATTCAAGTAGGCAGTGATTTGGGGAGAGGACCGTTCATAATTCAGATAAACAAGGAGTGCATCAATGAAACGAGTTGTAGGGATAGTATTATTCGCATGTTTAGCCGTCCCAGGCACCATGCAGGCTGCAGACACAAAAGAACTTAAAACTTTCAAAGATAAACTGAGCTACAGCATGGGCCATGATATGGGTACCTATTTGAACAGTCTCGGTGATGACCTTGATTATGACAATCTCCTGCAGGGTTTGAAGACTGCTTATGATGGAGGCGAGTCCCTTTTGTCTCCAGAAGAGACGCAGGAGGTGCAAAAAGAATTTGCCCAGAAAATGCAGGCCAATCGAGAAGCAGAAATGGTAGCTCTGCAGGAAACAAATAAGAAGGTAGGCGATGAATTTCTGGCAGCCAATAAAAAGAAAGATGGCGTTGTTGTCACCGAGAGTGGTTTGCAGTATGAAATCATAACGCCTGGAAAAGGCGACTCTCCCAAAGCAGAAGAGACTGTGGTTGTTCACTATACGGGAACAAATATTGAAGGAGTTGTCTTTGATTCCTCAGTCAAACGTGGTGAGCCTTCGGTCTTTGGGGTTAATCAGGTTATTAAAGGATGGACAGAGGTCTTGCAGCTTATGAATGAAGGTGCAAAATATAAAGTCGTTATTCCACCGGCTCTTGCATATGGGCAACGAGGTGTACCCCCAATGATTGAACCGAATGCTGTCCTTGTGTTTGAGGTTGAGTTGATCTCCATTGGAACTAAAGAACTTGACAAAGAAAGGGCTGCAAAAGCATTGATGGGAGCTGGAGCTCAGTAGCCCTTTGCGGAGGATCGTAATGGCAAAAACCAAAAAAAAATGTTGCAATAAGATAAAGAAAAAGGGGAAATGCTGTAAGAGTTGTCCTCTGTACGATGCTTCGAAAGTGGAGAAACAGAAAAAATCCACTAAGAAAAAGAAAGGAAAGAAAAAACAGAAGAAAAAAGCTAAGAAATAACTCTTTTCTTTAAAGACCCTGAGGCAGATGCTTCAGGGTCTTTTTTTTTGCATCGCAGTACGGGGATTATTTCCGTACAGGCTTCTGTTTTTTTAACAGATATTCAACTTTGTTTTCTGTGGTATCTGCTGATGCTCTGGCTGCTTCAGCGATTTCAGTAGCATTGTTTGCTTCAGCTTTGGCAGCATTGGCAGTTTTAAGTGCGGCATCAGCTGTTTCATTTGCCTGGCGAACCTGGGCCTGGATAGTTTCGAGATCACCGTTGCTGGCGCAGCCGGCAAGGCCAATGATAGAGAGCAGGGTGATGACTTTAATCGTGTGTTTCATGGCAGAATCCTTTTTGTTGAGGTTGTAAAATTGGTTCATTTAAAAAACATATAGTCACGACATGTGAGCGTAACTGTGAGAATTTGAAGAAGTATAATATCATACTGTGTTATAAAATGACAGGATGTTCTGTCTATAACTAAAGAGGACCCAGGCGTACAGGCAAATCATTCAGGCAGGGGGCTTCTGGACATCTGTTTCGGCTGATCCCAGAAGAGTGTCTGCCAGTCGAATATACTCGATGCTTTGCCACTCATGTCCTAAGAGAGAGGCGCCGTAAGCATCAATGGCCACAGGGTCGGCAGAAGCAATGAGCCGATTCACAGGTGGGTCGCAGTGTGCCCCCCAGAGATGTGCTTCGGCCATGCCTATGGATGCGTCCAGCAGTGTGAAATCCGGAGTACGGTACCGATTGAGGTCAAAAATAGCCTCATGGATCTGCTCGTGGAAGGCTGATTTCCTCCAGCCACCGTTTCCCTGGAAATGAGAGGGTGGAGCACAGCCCATCATATTCTTCATACTTATCGTTACTCCTGCGAGAGTATGGGCTTTCAGCACTGGAACGGATAACAGGAAAACCTCATCCAGAATGACCGGCAGATGCATGGTTGGCCATCGTCTGCAGGCAGGGTTTACTTTTTTTATTAAAACTTCTTCGTTGAGATCCAGAAGTTTGATCTTCTTCTCTGCGGCAAGTTGTGTATAGCCGAGCATCTGAAAAGGGTGGTGGGTATTATATTGCAGGGATCCCGTTCCCTCAGCGATGATTATCTCAGTATCTGTAATTCTCTCACGTAAGTACTCTGTAAGGAGTTCGACAAGACTAACGGGAGTGGTGATTGGAGGAGCAAGCGCTTCCACCAGGTTCGGTTTGATGAGTATTGTTCTGCCTGTGGGTATGAGATCGGCGAGTGCTGCAGCATCAAGTACTGAAGAGAGTGCATCTGCAAGGGTTGTTATTGTGGTGCTGTAGAGTTCTTTGCCTTTCATGGGATAACTTTTTTAAGGTTTAATAGAATGCTTGGATAAATTTACTCTCTTTACATACTGTTGCTATTATAATATAAAAAACCTGCAGTATCACATGGCGATTTATTACTATTTGGAGTTTTTATGAAAATCAATCTCAGCGTTGATCAGGAAAAATGTATAAAATGTTATTCCTGTATAGCAGAATGTCCCTTTGACCTTATTAATGAGGACAAGGAAGGATTTCCTCAATTACGGAAGGCGGCACTGAGAAGGTGTATTCGTTGCGGACACTGTATGGCAGTATGTGGTGCTGATGCATTGGATATAACAATTTCCCCACTGGCAAGCAGTGCACTGGTGGATAAAAATGTGCTGCCATCCTCACAGGCTGTTGAGCAGTTGCTCAAGAGTCGCAGGTCCATCAGAACCTATAAAAAACGACCTGTGGACCACGCTGTTCTTGCCAAAATTCTTGATGTAAGCCGTTATGCCCCAAGTGCTCACAATTGTCAGTCCGTGCACTGGGTAATGGTTGAGGATCCTGCGGAAGTACAGAAACTTGCCGGACTGGTTGTGGAGTATATGCGGGAAATAAAAGTATTCCCCGGTTTGATTCGTGCCTGGGATCAGGGAGTGGATAAGGTGTTACGCGGTGCTCCCCACCTTGCCATCTGTCACGCAGATCCGGGGAAAAGTGAACATCCCGTTGAGGATTGTACCCTGGCCACAGCCTATCTTGATTTAAGCGCGAACAGTCATGGCCTGGGCAGTTGCTGGGCCGGATTTCTTGTCCAGGCTTTTAAACTCTATCAGCCCCTGATTGATGCCCTGGCACTTCCCGAGAGCCATACTGTCTATACGGCCCTGATGCTCGGCTATCCAAAATTCAACTATCGCCATATTCCACAGCGTGATGATGCGAGGGTTACCTGGCGTTAGGTTGCAGGCCCTCAAGGAGAACAAAACGCCCGAGACTGACAACAGAACAGGGAAAAGAGCCGATAAAAAGCGGGTTGTCACAGAGTCCGCCGGAGAGATAAAGATTTTGTGGACGTTTGGCAAAGTTGTAGGCATTTATGGCTATGCCTTTGACAAATTTTGCCACAGCCTCGGCTTCACTTTCGCCTGTTATGACCGCATCAAATATATGGCTCATGCCCAGGACGCCACAGGTGATGGAAAAAGAAGTCTTGGGGACTTCGAGCTTTGTAAAATCAAGGGTGTAGTATCTTTCAAGAAGCTCTATAGTAAATCCCATGGAAGCACCACATTCAGCGTTCCAGCCCATATCTTTAATCTTCCCGTCTTCATAAATCACATATTTAATATCGCGGCTTCCACAGTCGAGAAGGGTGAATGAGGATTCTTGAATTAAACTGAGCCCGCCCCTGGCAAGCGCTGTGAGCTCGTTTACGTATTGCTGGGCATAGCGTTTGCCATTGTGCCCTGTGGCAATGTCTACCTGTATGCTGCGATCAAATTCGCGGGTGGGAATCAGGCGGGGAGGTTCTCCTGAACTGGTGTCCAGCAGTTTACAGTAGGATGTGCCAAAATCAGCGAGCAGCATGGTTTACACTCCGGAGAGTTCGAGAAATGCCTGGATTTTTGCCTTGGCACTGTTGCCAGCCGTGACATCGCAATCAAGATAGAGGCCGTGGGGATGTCTGGCTGCCAGATGTCTGGCAAGGGCAGTTTTGGCACAGAATGACTGGGCAAAAAAGACCGTGGGAATATCGGGATTATAGTGGCTTTCCATGCTCATGTTGTCCGGTGTTTTGTTTTCCATACAACGCGTCCAGCCATAAATATGGGTGGTGTCTGGAAAAAGGCTGAGTAGTGAGAAGTCCCGGGGCGGAACTCCCCAGAAACCGGCGGTTGCCTGGCAGGGCGTGTGCTCCCGGAGGGGATTTACATCCTGAACAGCAGAGGTGATGGCAGACATTTTCTCCACAAGATCCATTCGTGTACGGCAGAGTGAAACACCAAAGTCAGCAGAATCCTGATTTTTACACCGTACAATCTGCGTATCTGGCAGAATATCTTCCAGAACTGTTGCGGTATGAATTGCGCAGTCACACTTGCCAGGCCCGGTGTCTATGTAGATGATATCCGGTTTGAGTGAGAGGCTGTTGGCGATGACTGTTCTTAAGATTCCGCAATAGACACGAGGGAGAAAGGGCGAGGCTGATTCAAGATCAATTCTGCCCTGTGGTTCATCAAGGTCAACGATTGTAATTGCTGGATTGTTCAGCTCCTTCATGACCGCAAGGGGTGGCACACCGACAATGCCAGCCAGTTGCCTGTGTGCTGGCATCAATTGCTGCCCTGTCTGTGGAGGAGCAGAAAGCCGCTGAATCCAAAGATGATATGGATAAGCATTGCGGCAATAAGAGGCGAAAGATATCCGGCTTTGGCAAGGGATTGCAGTGCACCCCATAGTCCCCAGGCGACAAAGGCCATGCCACAGCTCACCGGGATGGCAACGGAAAGATCTTTTCCCCATTTACGATAGGAAATCATGAGTACAGGCAGGCCGAGGAAAAGCAGAGGAATGCCCAGGAGTGTGTATGAGATGCGACTGTAGAAGTTGGTCTGGGCGAGGGCCGTTTCACTTGCAGTATTCTTGTTGTGCATATCCTGAAACAGCTCTGTGAGTGAGAGTTCTGCCGATTGATATTTGGGTATGAAAAAGAATTCCGGGCTTTCCGGGAAGGCAAAATTCTGTGTATCAAAGAGGGTGGTCACAAAGCCTTCAGGTGGGGTGCTTCTTTGAATTTGTCCCTGGCTGAGTTGCCAGCCATCTGCTGCCGTCCATTCGGCTTTCTGGGCGGAGACTTGTGTCTCAAGGGTGTGGTCAGGAGTCCAGCTGGAATAGGAAAAATCCAAAAAGATATCTTTTTTCGGCCAGGGTCTGGCAAAGGAGAAAAATCCTTCCTTACCTTTGTAGTAGTAACGTCCGTTTCGGTAAATACCCAGTGGAACCATACCTTTGACATTCTCGTACCAGATGGTGTTGGTTGCCTCAATGGTGCGCGGCAGTACCCATTGCGCCATGGAAAGAAAGAGCATGGTGAGAAGTATTCCGCCAATCAGGATGGGGTTAATGATGGAACGCAGGTGGATGCCACCAGCCATCATGGCAGTAAGTTCATTGTTATGGCTCAGTATCCCAAGGCTGATCACTCCCGCAAGCAGGATCAGCACAGGACCCAGCATATCAAGAATAAAAGGGATGGAGAGCAGGAAGAATTGCAGGGCAAGTCCTATGGTTTTACCAGTGGACATGAATTTATCAATTTTCTCAAAGAAATCGACCAGGATGTAGATTGCTACAAAGGCGGCGGCCACAATTACAAAGCTGCGGAGGAATTGGAGCAGAATATAGCGGTTAAGAAGGTTCACGTGTTGTTTTACCAGCGCAGGAATCTATGGCTCAGCATAAAACCAGCTGCAACCATAGCTATTCCGAAAAAGTTAGAAACTGCCAGGTAGGTGAATGCCTGAATGTGTTCACCCATTTTAAAGAGCTGAACTGTTTCCCGGGCAAAAGTTGAGAACGTGGTGAAGCCACCGAGGAAACCGGTAAAGAGAAAAAGGCGGAATTCATTGTTGATATGCATTCTATCAAACAGCGACCAGAAAATCCCAATCATCAGGCAGCCCAGCAGGTTAGCGAGGAAGGTCCCGGTGGGGAACGAGTGACTGTGATATTCACCAGCGGCCAGAGTGATAAGATATCTTCCCACAGAGCCGATTGCTCCACCCAGGGCTATGGCAATAATTTTTTCCATTCTGTTTGAGATTTGATTGAAATAATGTATGTTTCCACCCAGGTATTAGGTAACATTATAACCCTTGAACGTCAAGAAAATGGAAAGATAGAGAAAAAATGAAAGCTATTGTAATTACAGTGCAGGTGGAGGCTATAGCTCCAGATCTCAGTGACAACACCGCTGATCTGGATCGTTTGCAACAGGCTCTGGCACGTAAACTTCAGGATGGGCGGTCACTTTCTGTTCCACTCAGGTGTATGACTTCTGTGGCAAGGGCTTTTCGCGATGCAGGGTTTCGTGGGTATGCCCTGTTGAATAATCTGGAAACCGGATGGGCTGTCGTTGCTTTTTCTGCTGAAGAACCAAGGGTTATCGCAGCCATGGCCCTTGATCTTGGCACCACTCACCTTGAGGCAACTCTGGTTAATCTGCGTAACGGAAAAACACTGGCATCCGCAAATCTTGAAAATGCGCAGATTGTGTATGGTGCCGATATTCTCAGCCGGATACATCATGCTACCGCCAGGCGCAGGCAGCAGAAACCTGTGACTTCTGATTTTCAGGATCCGGGCCTGGATGAATTGCAGGATACAATTATTGGTTCAATAAATGGGCTGGCCTGCGAACTGGCAAAGAAAGCAGGCATGGCAGCACATGATATAAGGGCATTATCCGTTTCCGGCAACACCACCATGACCCACCTGTTTTTAGGTGTTGATCCCTACACGCTCTGCAGAGAACCGTATATCCCCCTTTTTAACAGGGCTCAGGGAATTGAAGCTTCCCAGTTGCACCTTCGTATCAGTCCAGTGGCTCCTCTTTTTATCATGCCGTCCATTGGAAGCTATTTTGGCGGTGATCTGATTGCCGGAATCCTTGCATCGGGAATGGCACATTCTGAGAAAACAAGAATGTTGATTGATGTGGGTACCAATGCTGAGGTAGTACTTGGAAACTCCGAATGGCTTATTGCCTGTGCAGGTGCTGCCGGTCCTGCTCTGGAAGGAGGCGTTGCCCGTATGGGGATGCGGGCAGGTCCGGGTGCCATTGAATATGTCGCCATTGATCCTGAAAATTATGGTATTGATTTTAGAACCATAGGGGGTGTGGCACCCATTGGATTGTGTGGTTCCGGTCTTATTGATCTTGTGGCAGCAATGTACTTAACCCGGATAATAGATATTCGCGGGAAGTTCAGAGATCCGGCAGCCGAACAGGATCCCATGCGAAAAGAATTTATGAATCGGCACCTGCTCTCTCGTAATGGAGAAATCTGTTTTGTACTGGTCTTTGCAGATGATGGCTCCGGGGAAGATGATGTGGTGCTTGAGCAGATAGATCTTGATGCCATGATTCGTTCAAAGGCTGCCATGTATGCCATTCTTAGAACCCTGATCAATCAGGTTGGTCTTGACTTCTCGGACCTTGATGAGATTACGGTGGCAGGAGCCTTTGGCCGGCATATTAACCCTCAGTCTGCTATAACGCTGGGGATGTTGCCGGATCTGCCACTGTCTGTATATCGTCCAATAGGAAACAGTTCTCTGGCAGGCGCTGAACAGGTGTTACTTGATGAAGATGCCCGGCAGGAGTGTGAACGAATCGTGTCAAACATCACCTATCTTGAATTGAATGTGAATCAGGAGTTTATGATTCGTTTTTCCGGTGCACGATTTATTCCACATACAGATCCGGCCCTGTTTCCGTCGGTCCCTCTTTTTGATTTCAAAAGTGGATAAGTATTGAAGCGGGTGCCGCTTGCAATTTTGTGAAATGATGTGCTATAGTTTCACTTGATTTATCACGATATTTTATAAATGAATGTTGTCTGGTCGAAGCGTTATTCGTTCGGGTGGCAAAAAGGATGGCGAGTGCAGTGCTGTTCGCTAAACTACTGTATGGCTTCAAAAAACAAAAATAAGTGTTGCTACGCTCAGTCGGGAAAGAGTGCCAAAGAACGCCTGGAAAGATTCTGGTCGCTTTTTGAGAAGGAAGATGAGGTACTGGTCTGTATCAATGCCGATCCGGATGCTATTGCCTGTGCCATGGGTATTAAACGCCTGCTGCGGTACCGGGTAAAGTCTTTGACCATTGCTCACCCGAACGAAATCCGGCGTCTGAATAATGTGGCCATGGTTGAACGCCTGAAAATCCCGTTGGAACGTCTCGGCAATATCAAACTTGGAGATTTTTCAAAAAAAGTTCTGGTGGATTCCCAACCGAGTCATCTTCCTGTTTTTGAGCGAATTACGTTTGATGCCATTATTGATCACCACCCTTTAAAAGGGGAGCCTCAGGCACCTTTTGTCGACATCAGGCCACAGTACGGAGCCTGCTCAACCATGCTGGTTGAGTATCTTCGAGCTGGAAACCTGAAGCCCTCCGTGGCTCTGGCCACCGCTCTTTTTTATGCAATTAAAGTTGATACGCAGGATTTTTCAAAACAGTCTGTGCTGGCTGATGGAATCTCTTTTCGCTATCTGTTCAATGTTGCAAACCGTAACCTGGTAAAGAAATTCGAGTTGACCGATCTCAGGCGTTCTGAGCTGAAAAACTTCAATGTGGCCCTTAACGAGCTTACATACTCAAAAGGTCGGTTTTACACCCATATAGGGAAGGTGAGAAATCCTGATATCCTGGTCAATATTGCAGATTTCCTGAACCATGTAGATAAGATCGACTGGGTACTGGTTTCCGGGATTCACAAGGGAAAACTGGTGGTTATTTTTCGTTGTGATGGCTATCGGAAAAATGCTGGTAAACTGGCCGAACAGATTTTTGCTGAACTTGGCTCTGCCGGAGGCCACAAGGAAGCCGCGCGTGCAGAAGTTCCTCTGGAAAACCTTTCCCTGGGTGATAAAGAGTTCACAACAAATGCTTTGAAACGAATGGCAACACGGCATATGAAGTGATAATGAAATAGAATGAAACCGTTTCGCAGACCGGGAAGAGTATCTGTCTAAACAGTTACTGAACCCGAACAGTGAAAGCGGAAGTCAGGGGTTGTTGTGAAATAATAAACATTGGTGAATAATGTTGAGATCTTCCACACTTGCTATGATTCTGGCCGGAAGTCGTGTTGATGAATTGGATGTCCTGACCTATTATCGTCCAAAATCAGCGATTCCCTTTGGTGGTTTTGCCAGAGTAATTGATTTTTCCTTAAGCAACCTTCTCCATTCAGGAATAGAACAGGTTGCCATCCTTTCCCAATATCGAAGTTATTCTCTTATTAATCATATAGGTACCGGTGCGGCCTGGGATATGATAGGTCGTAATCGTGGCGTTTCCATCCTGCCTCCGGTAAAAGGACACGAGGCGCGTGAAGAGCAGACCGACTGGTATCGCGGTACTGCTGATGCGGTGTATAAGAATCTGGATTTTGTGCGCTACCACCAGCCCCGGGAGATTCTTATCCTCTCCGGTGATCATATCTATAATATGAATTATCAGGACATTATAGACTACCATGATCAAAAAGATGCGGATCTCACCATTGCCTTTCTGAAAGTCGAAAAAGAGAGTGCCAGCCGCTTCGGTATCGCTGCCATTGATGATGAAGATGGTGAGTTGGGTGGTAGGGTGACGGCGTACTGGGAAAAACCTGAAAAGCCCGAATCTGACTGGGCATCGCTGACAGTTTTGGTGTTTAAACCTGAAGTCTTGTATGAGGCCCTTGAAAAAAACCAGCAGACCGAATCCTATGAATTTGGCAGAGATATTATCCCACAGCTTATGGCTGCTTGTAAGAAAGTCTATGCGTATAAATACAGGGGATATTGGGGATATACCCGCACGATTGAAGAATACTGGCAGTCCAATATGGATCTTCTGGGTGATGCTCCACTGATCGATATGGAGTCTTGGGGGCTGCGGACAAACCTTGAGCATCGCGGGATCGGTGATGTGCAACCGGCACTTATTCGTGATGGCGCAAGTATTCATAACAGCCTGGTATACAATGGCTGTGTGGTGGAAGGTATTGTGCGTAATTCAATCCTCTTTCCCGGAGTCCATGTGGCAAAAGGCGCTGTTGTTGAAAATTCTGTGCTCTTCTTTAATAATAAAATCGGGGAAAATTGTAGCTTCAATAAGGTAATAGTTGATGTGAATTCCACCTTTGCCGAAGGCGTCTCTGTCGGTGCCGATCTTGGAAGCAGCGGTGATAGAGTCACAGTTGTAGGCTGGGATAATCATGTTCCCGCTGGTGTCTGCATCGGCGAGGGTGCTACCATTTACCCCCATCTGCAGCAAGAAAAGTGGACAGAGCATAAAGATGTTGCAAATGGTGAGGTGCTGAAATGAGAACACAGAATGAAGCTCTGGTTCTGCTCCTTGCAGGTGGTGTTGGCAGCAGATTAAATATTCTGGTACAGAGTCGGGCAAAACCAGCGGTTCCTTTTGCCGGAATGTATCGTATTATTGATTTCAGCCTCAGCAATGTGATGAATTCAGGGCTGACAAAGATTGGTGTGCTTACCCAGTATAAGCCGATGTCTCTGATGCGGCATCTGGGGACAGGTGAGGCCTGGGATTTCACTGGCCGGAGTCGTGGGGTGAAAATATTACCACCCCATACCGGATTCAAGGATTCAGACTGGTATAAAGGTACGGCGGATGCCGTACGTCAGAATATTGATTTCCTGGAGAAAAATCCATCGGATGAGGTCGTTTTACTTTCAGGAGATCATATTTACAATATGGATTTTCATGCCATGCTGGAATACCACCGTTTCAAAAAAGCGGATGTGACCATTGGCATGATGGTTGTTCCCATAAGTGAGATCCATCAGTTTGGTGCAGGGATAATTGACAAGAACAATCGCATCATTGACTGGGAAGAAAAACCGGAACATCCGAAGACAAATCTGGCCTCCATGGGTATTTATGTTTTTGATTATAAATACCTGCTCGATTCTCTCTACAAAGACCGGGACGAGGTGGATTTTGGCATGCATATTCTGCCACGGGCCATTGATAATGACAACGTTTTTGCCTATCCTTTTTACGGATACTGGCGCGATGTTGGTACCATTCAGTCCTATTGGGAAACCAATATGGACGTGCTCCGTCAGGGCAGTATCATTTCTCCCGAGGCCTGGGGCATCGTGACAAATGTTGAAGCCGCAGGACTTGCAGCTGATCGTGCTCCGGCGAGGTATGGCAATAATGCGCAAGTGAGTGCCTCTATGGTTTCGGCTGGTTGTATTATCCGGGGGACTGTTGAAAATTCGATTCTGGCGCCCGGAGTTGTTGTTGAAGAGGGAGCCGTCGTCAGGGATTCAATCCTCTTTGATGATTGTATTGTGGGAAAAAACAGTGAGGTAGATCTTGCCATCTTCGACAAGCGGGCCCGGGTGAGTGGTGATGCGAAAGTGGGTGTTGGCAGCAGACATGATTTTCCGAACATCGAAAATCCGACCCACTTATATACCGGAATTTCCTTAATCGGTAAGGAGGCACTTGTACCTTCGGGAGTCTCCATTGGACGCAACTGTATTGTCAACTCCCATACCCGGGAAGATACCTACTTGTCTACAGATGTGGAAGATGGTGAGACAGTCTGATTTCTTGCATAACCCGCTTTGTCTGTCAGTCACGTGTTCGTTGAAAATTAAATGGCATTTGCAGCAGCTTATTGGTATAGAATAGCTGCTATTTTGTGGTCCCGTAGCTCAGCTGGATAGAGCGTCTCCCTCCTAAGGAGAAAGTCGTAGGTTCGAATCCTACCGGGATCACCACCTTCCTGATATCCATTTTTTACAAATTCTCGTTTAGAAATGTCTCTGTTGTGCAGCTTTCGTGCGTAGTCTACGGTTATTAATTGTTATAGATTTTAAAAAAGACAGGAGAAGTCAAATGCGCTGGGAAAATGGTCGCAGGAGTCAGAATGTAGAGGATCGTCGTGGCAGAAAGATTCCCGGTGGTGCCAAGGGTGGCGGTATTGGTATTTTGTTACTGGCCCTGGTGGGAATGTATTTTGGTATTGATCCTTCTGTCGTTTTGAATTTAGGGGATGCTGTCGAGCAAAACAGGCCCGCCAGTCAGAGCGCACAAACCTATCAGGCCAGTCCGGCAGAGCAGAAACAGGCAGAGTTTGTATCTGTGGTCCTGGCCGATACCGAAGATGTCTGGAATCAACTGTTTAAAGAGATGGGCAGAAGTTACAAGGAACCGAATCTTGTTCTTTTCAGTGGTTCTGTTTCCTCTGCCTGCGGACTTGCTCAGGCTGCCATGGGCCCGTTTTATTGTCCTGGAGACCAGAAAGTTTATATTGATCTCTCGTTTTATAAAGACTTGCAGGACAAGCTGAATTCCCCCGGTGACTTTGCCCGTGCCTATGTGGTTGCCCACGAGATAGGACATCATGTCCAGAAGTTACTCGGTATCAGTGATAAGGTACAGCAGGCGCGGCAGAAACTTTCCAAGGTGGAGTATAATAAGCTTTCTGTACATCTGGAACTGCAGGCCGATTGTTTTGCAGGTGTCTGGACAAATCGGGCAGATCAGATACGTGGAATTCTGGAGGCTGGTGATATTGAGGAGGCCCTGAATGCAGCAAGTAATATAGGTGATGACCGTCTCCAGCAGCAATCCAGGGGCTATGTGACTCCGGATTCGTTTACCCACGGCAGCTCAGCTCAGCGTGTTCACTGGTTCAAGGTTGGGTATCAATCCGGAGATATTAACAAATGTAATACCTTTGAGGCAAAGGGGACACAGCTAAATCACCTTTGAGCTTGAGGGGGGGGTACTGTCTTTTGAGAGAAAGAAGATTCTGCTGAGGGAGATTAGGAAAAGAAACGTGTAAATACCTCAATGTCTTCACGGGGAGTACGGTAATTATTAATAACAGCCCCGCTATCCTCATATCCAAGAGCCAGGCCACAGACCAGTGTTGAATCCTGCGGATAGCCCAGTGTTCGTTTAATAATCTCGGGGTAATCAGACAGGGAGGCCTGGGGGCAGGTTGATAGTCCGTAATCCAGTGCTGTAAGCATAATTGATTGGAGAAACATACCGCAATCCAGAAAAGATCCCGTCTGCATGGTTCCATCCATAAAAAAGAGTAGCATCACGGGTGCATCAAAGGCTCGATAATTTTTCGCCCACTGATCCAGCCGCTTCTGTTTGTCATGACGTTGTATGCCAAGGGCATTGTACATCTGGCGGCCACAATTCACCCGTCGTTGTTTATATGGGGGTGTCCATGTCTTCGGGTAATATTGAAAGTCAGCATGCCCTCTTTTTCCATTGCGAAAGCATTCTTCAATTTCTTTCTGCAATCCTACTTTCGTTTCTCCGTCGACAACTGCAACCTGCCAGGGCTGCATATTTGCACCTGATGGTGCGTGCCTTGCGGCTGACAGAATTGCTTTGATCTTCTCGGGTTCAACATCCTTGTTAAGAAATGCACGCACAGACTTACGGAGTTTAAGGGCGTCTTCAATTTTCATTGATTCTCAGGAAGTGGAGGAGAAATGAAATAAAAAAAGCCCCTGTGGAGTATAACACAGGGGCTTTCAATTATCGTAAGTAGTAGATAATCAGGTTTTATGCAAAGTATCTGTCAAGGAGGCCTTTGAATGCCATACCGTGACGCGCTTCGTCTTTGCACATCTCATGAACGCTGTCATGGATGGCATCAAGATTTGCTTTTTTGGCAGCAACCGCAATGTCTTTTTTGCCCTGACATGCGCCATGCTCTGCAGCGACACGAGCTTCAAGGTTTTCTTTGGTGGAAGCAACAACGACTTCACCGAGCATCTCGGCAAATCTGGATGCGTGCTCTGCTTCTTCCCAGGCAATACGCTTGTAGGCCTCTGCCACTTCAGGGTAGCCTTCGCGATCTGCCTGACGACTCATGGCCAGATACATTCCAACTTCTGTACATTCGCCGTTGAAATTGGCACGAAGACCTTCAAGTATTTCAGGGTCGATACCTTTTGCAACACCGATAACATGCTCATCGGCCCAGGCCAGTTCCCCCTCAGCCTGCTCCTTGAATTTATCCTGTGTTGCACCACATTGAGGACACTTCGCTGGTGCAGAATCACCCTCATAAACATAACCACATACGGAACAAGAAAACTTCGCCATTGTAATTCTCCTAAATTGAGTTTGTTGGATTGTTATAAATAACTATTCCCATATGATATTTGTTCTGAAAATAAAAGCAAGGCTTTTATCCAATTTTTTTGACAAATTGTTCAAGCGAAGAGATTCACAATCAATGTTTTCTACGATATGATTTTAATTTGTTGAAATATTTTTACAGAGAAGAGCCTGGGTCTGCTGGAAGAGAGCTGCTGCAGTTTTTCCCCCTTCTGTGTCTGGAAAGGAATCACCAAGAATGGCGATAATGACTTCCTTATGTTGCAGTTGAGTGGCTGGGGCCGCAGGAAGGATACGTCCTTTTTTACTTATTTCGACAAGTTGAGCGTTGCTAAGCTGTTTCAGAGTGTCAAGCAGCAGTTCGGCTGAGTAGGCTGGACAGAGGTAGGGGAGGTCTTTTTTGACTAATGTTGATTTGTTAGAGAATGAGTCGTAGATGATGTGCAGTACGTCAAAGGCAGCGCTGATCTGTTCCGTGGGTGTGTGTGTGAGTTTACGCAGCGGATAGCTGCTCTGACGCTGGCAGGCAAATGCCACTTGTGCACCTGCGAGAATAAAGACCCAGCCCAGAAACATCCAGACCAGGAAGAGTGGCAGGGTGGCAACAGAGCCATAGATTGCGTTGTATTTGGAAACCCCGATCTGAAGCCCAATATAGAGATTTTGAGTGATAAACCAGAATGTTCCCGCAAAAATCGCCCCGATCAGAGCAGGGCCTGTTTTGACTTTGGTGTTAGGGAAAAAGATGTAGATCAGAAACAGGGTAAGGATAATGAAAAAAAGTGGCACTAAAAGCAAGAGCCCGGTTTGCACCAGGGGACCAGGAAGAATATTCAGAATCTTGTTTAATAACTTATCATTTTTCAGGATTGTGTTTGCAAAAAATCCAACGTTTATAGAGATGGGCATGAGGATGAGGAAGGTCAGATAATCTGTGACTTTTCTCATAAGTGATCTCCCGGAAGGGACATGCCAGATCGTATTCATAGAGAGTTCAATGTTGGCAAGGACTAAAATGGCACTGAAGAGAACCCCAAGTACACCGATGGTACCAAGAGCAGCAAAATTCGTTCTGTCAACATAGTTGAAAATCTGTTCCGCAACTGAACGGAACTGTGTTGTCACCGAATGGGTATCCTCCTTTGCGGCTTCAAGGGCTGCAGACTGCTCAAGAGTATGCTGTGACACGCCAAAACCACTGGTGGTGAGTGGTGTTGTTTTGCTCAGGGTATCAATATAGCTGTAGACCACGGTTTGTAACTGGTCACTGCCCCCCATGCCTTTAAGTACAGCAGTACTCATGGCCAGCATGGGAACCAGGGACAAGAGAATAGTGTAGGTGAGGGCACTGGCTCGTATATTGAGCTCGTTACGGGAAAACTCCTTGTACGTTATAAGAATTATACGGATTAAACTGTGGAATTTTCGCAAAAAAAGAGAATCGACCGAGGCGGGTGCACTGGCCCAGTCCATAAGGCGATGAATGCTGAGTGGGTGTGTTTTTTTTTCTTGTTGAAGCATGATAATGAAAAGTTGTAGTGGTGAATGGTAGCTTTTACGAGTGCTGTAAAAAGAATGACCTCAGTTACGGGAATATAACCATTTGTCCAACATATTGAAAACAATATCTCTTTTTATTGGTTTTGTCATGTAGTCGTTCATGCCAGCATTCAGGCAGAGTTCTCTGTCTCCTTTCATGGCATTAGCAGTCATGGCCAGGATAGGGATGTCTGTGAAGCCAAGTTTGCGGATTTGTTGTGTGGCTTCATAACCATCCATTTCCGGCATCTGTATGTCCATAAGTATGGTGTCAAATTGTTCAGGGGTGCTGTTGAACATTTCCACGGCAATCTTTCCATTACTGGCGACTTCAACCTGGTACCCGGCTTTTGTCAGAATCATTGTTGCAAGCTTTTGATTTACCAGATTGTCCTCAACAAGCAGGATGGAGATGGATTGCTTGATTTCTTCACGCACTGAATATTGGGTAACCAGTTCCGTCTCTTTTTTGTAAAAATCGTCGTCACCCTTGTGGCCAAGGGTTCTTGACAGGGTACGTAACAGGATTGAACGTCTTGCCGGTTTACTTAAAAAAGCAGAGAAGCCGACCTCTTTGCATTTATGCGCCAGTTTCTCCGTGGAGGAGGTGTAGGCAAGGAAGGGGATATTTTTTGACTGCAGGTTTGAGGTCCTGATCATTGTTGCCAGCTCAAAGCCGGAAGTAACAGGCATATGCAGATCAATAATAACCAGATCAAAGGCTTTTCCCTCTTCTTCTGCCTGAGAAAGGATACTCATTGTTGTTGTTTCGTCAAGAATGGGGGTGACCTCGATACCAGCTTTGGTGAGAATGTGCTCAATAATATCATTGTTGGCTTTATTGTCATCAATGATGAGCATTCTGGTCCCTTCCAGATTCAGTTGGCTCAGGCTTTTCCCATGGGAGACGGATGATTTTCGCATTTTTGCAATAAAATGGAAGGTTGTTCCTTTGCCCGGTATGCTTTCAGCCCAGACTTTCCCATCCATCAGGCTCGCAATTTTTCGACAAATAGAAAGTCCCAGGCCAGTTCCGCCGTATCTTCTGGTGGTGGTGCCGTCCTCCTGTTTGAAAACTTCAAAGATAGACTCGCATTTGTCGGCTGCAATACCGATTCCAGTATCGCGAACAAGACAATGCAGGGTGATATTCCTGTCGTCTTCCTCTTCCACGTTAATGGTGAGTTCAAGTTCGCCCTTCTCGGTGAATTTGGCAGCATTGCCAAGAAGATTGACAAGGACCTGCCTGAACCTGCCGGGATCTCCGCTGATATTGGCAGGAAGATTGTCATCAATGGAGCACAGGATTTCGATGGATTTTCCCATCACCCGTGGACGAACCAGTTCACACACATCATGGGCGGTAATTTCAGGGTCAAAATCAATATATTCAAGGCTCATCTGCCCGGCTTCAACCTTAGAGAAATCAAGGATATCGTTGACCAGCTCTATAAGGGCTTCCCCGCTTCTTTTGATTGTCTCGGCGCTGTCTTGCTGCTCTTCATCAAGATCAGTGGCAAGGAGCATCTCGGTAAAGCCAATGACTCCGTTCATGGGCGTTCTGATCTCATGGCTCATGGAGGCAAGGAACTGGCTTTTGGTGATGGACGCAGCTTCTGCAGCAACTTTTGCCTTGCGCAGCTCGTTGGTCTGTAATTCTATTTCTGATTGGAGTGTTTTTGAGTAATTCTCCTGATGTTCTTGAATAATAAGGTGGTTTTTTTCATTTTCTTCCAGAGTTTTCTGGTATTTTTTTTCGAGAATTGAAAACTCCTGGCCAAACTGCTTTTTTTGAATATCCAGTTTCTTTTGTGCTGCCGCTGTTTTCAGTCTGCTGGCAAAGAGTGAACAGGCAAGTGACAGCAGTCTGGACTGGTCTTGGGGGGTAAAGAAGAGAGTGGACTGAATTTCAGGGAGGGCGATTGCAGACCATTCCCCATCAGCAGACACCGGAGTGTACGCATACGCAGCAGCACTTTTTTGCAGAAGAGCCTTGAGTTCTTTACGGCAAGTTGTCGTGGGTACGGGGCCTTGCTCTGTTATACTGTGTAGCTTTTGCTTGTGATCAATGAGCAGGCAAGAAGATTCAGGGGCAGAGCTGTCGAGAAGTTGCAGGAGTGTATCGATTTCCTGCTGACAGGAGGTTGCTGTGTCCAAAATTGCGAAGCTTGCGGCCATGATATTTTCCTTGGTTAGCAGTTAATCTCTGTACAGATCTCGCACACTACTCATTGAATAAACGCATGCGGTACAAAAATCAAATGCCTTAACGTTGAACGAAAAGGCTGACTCTCAAGGTCTCGAATAGAAATGTTACGCTGCCATGATTTCCTTTTTGCTGATTGCCTCTGCTTTTACACGGTCAAGGAGTTCTGCCAGTACCGGTTTGATATTCTCACGAATGTCTCCTGCAACGATGAGAAAGAGGAGATCTTCACCCGGTTGAAAGGTGCCTGTTTTTGCTTCGGCAACAATGTCGTAAATCCCATCACGTTTTAAAAAATCCTGACGGATGGCTTCAATTTTTTGAAGATCCGGTGTCACTTCAAGTGCCACAACCTGTTTTTTATTATCCATCCGAGACCAGCTGCGGACGGTACCATTGTGGATGAGAATCATCCCGACATTATCATTAAATCCTGGCTGTTGTTTCATTTCAGCAATACGTTTTGAAATATCCATTCAATACACTCCATGGGTTGTTTTTGGGTGACAAGTGAAGCTTCAATATCTCAGATGGTTTTGACGATGGGAATAGTGAGTTGCTGAGAAGAACGAAGTCCACTGAAATTAAGGTTTGTGTTATATTTTTTTAAGAGCCACAGGGGCAGATCAAATTTTCTCCGGCAAATTTCCCAGACAGTATCCCCTTTTTCTACTGTATAGGAAGTGACGCCAACAATTTTATAGACGTTGAAGAAGTCTTCCTCAGTTTCGAGGTGAAAGTCAAATCGTTTTTCTTCAAACTTTTTACCAGAAATCTTGTTCAGTGGAATCTGGATGGATTCGTCGGGTTGTAGTAAGCGTTTTATCTGGAAAGAATTGAGTCGGCGAATTGCATCGGGCTTGACGTTCAGCCAATCTGCAAGGAGTTCCACCGATTCTTCCGGCTGGATTGTGATAGTGCCACTGCGTGAATTTTCTTTTTGTTGAATTTCTCTGACGCTGAGTTCGCCAAGCACCACACTTCTAGCCGTTTGAATTTTTTTCCAGTTGGGTTTGCTCTTCTTGCCGTCGGCCAGAACAGGAATTCCAGCAGCACTTGATTGCCTGCTTGTCTTTTTCTGCGTCTGACTGATATTTTTCCGGGAGCGGCCAGAGGATACAGAATTACCAGGAATGCGCAGGTTTTGACCGACAAAGATCGTCGCGTGTTTATTCAGGTTGTTGGTTTTTCTGAGCGAACGCAGGCTGACACCGAATTTTTCGGCAATTTTCCCTGCAGTATCCCCACTGCGAACACGGTAAAACCGGGTGGGTTTTTGTTTACTGTGATAGAGCCGGGAAGGAATTGATGTTAGCAGGTGTTGCTGCTGCCCGTTCTTGGGCAGATGGAGGATGTATCCTTTTGGGATATATTTTTTTCCCTGGAATACTGCTTTCCTGAGGGCAGGGTTAAGCTTTTTTAAAGTGCCCATTGAGATTCTGAAGTGCGTACTGACATCACTTGCAGCCATAAATGCTGGTAACTGAAGGCGTAATGTTTTGAGTGGTTTTTTTATTTTGAGCGTGGCCGATTGCTCAAGTTTCCTGGCGACCCTGAGCGCAGCCAGAAATTCGGAATAAAAGTTACGGGAAGCAAATTTGAAATGACCTTGTCTGTAATGGCGGAAGATCTGTTCATAACCTCCGTGCGCTTTTTGAGCACGGCGCATACCGGCGGGGCCGTAGTTGTACGCGGTGACGGCAAGGGGCCAGTTCTTCAGGGATTTGTAATTGTTCTGCAGGAAGCTGGCTGCCGCATAGCTTGCAAGAATGGGATCTTGTCGCTCGTCCACCGCGTAGTTGATGCTTAGAAATTGTTTTCCAGTGGAGCGGGTGAATTGCCAGATGCCGGAAGCACCAAATTTTGAATAGGCCCGGTGATTAAAAGATGATTCAACATGGGGCAGGTAGGCAAGATCTTCTGGGAGCCCCTTTTGTTTGAATATCTTTTTGATTTGGTCAATATAAGCACCGGAGCGAATAACACCTTCCTCAAAACGATCTTTTTGGCCAATCTGGATGCGGATTGAATTTGCAGCTGTCTGCAGACGGGTACGATTTGTTTTGCCAAAGAGCGCTAAAACCCTTTTTTCTTCGGACCCACGGGGAGTAGTATTTTTTGCCAGGCGTCTGAGGATAGTTACATATTTATTTTTGATGCCCCTGAAGATTGGCTTGTTGATTTTTGCAGATCCGGGCAGGCGATGGTTGACTATGGGGATTACGTCATAGATAATTGCAAGGTTTTCTGAATCATGTACCACTGCCTGACTGGTGGAGTATCTGGAGTAGATTTTTTCCCAGAAACGAACGTTGTTTTCTATTACCGGATATCGTGGAAAGTGGGTGGCAGCAGATACGGGAGCTGCATGCAAAAAAGGAAGAATCAGCAAGCAGAGCAGGGTGAAGGTGTGTAGGGTAGCAGCAGCACTTCCTGAAAAGGCGGTCTTTTCTGGGGCAGATGCTGAAAAAAAACAAGAAAATATGCTTTGGCAGAAAAATATTAGCAACATAGTGAGAAAGAAGAAGATGATCAGTTCGTTTCAGGTATTATTCCCATTTAAACACAAGGAGTAGTTGATGTATAGACCAATTTTGGCAAGTCTTGCTTTTATTCTTTCTGAGGATAAGAAAAGCGTTCTCCTGGTGCATCGTAATAAGCGGGATGATGATCAGCATCTTGGGAAGTATAATGGGCTCGGCGGCAAGATGAAGGCGGGGGAAGATATTCTTGCCTGTATAACTAGAGAAGTACGGGAAGAAGCTGGTATTATCTGTGATAATGTGGAGCTGCGCGGAACTGTTAGCTGGCCAGGATTTGGCAAAAATGGCGAAGACTGGTTTGGCTTTATTTTTCTGGTACACAAATACAAGGGAATTCCGGTGCTTCACAATGAGGAAGGGGATCTGCACTGGAAAGCAATTGCAGAGCTTGAAACACTTCCCATGTGGGAAGGGGATAAATATTTTCTTCCTCTTGTTTTTGATAAGAACCCCAGTCCTTTCCACGGCTCCATGCCGTATAAAAATGGTTGTCCCTGTGGCTGGACTTGTTCTCGTGGCTGAGCTCTTGCATTAATAAAAATGACGGGTATAATTATGCGAACTTGAATCAATACATTTAGTATCTATTTTAACTTCTTTTATTTGTGGAGTGTCTGATATGGCTGAGGAAAAAGAATTAGCACGACTGGAAGGATTTGTTTCAACTCTTCTTGATAAATTTAACGCATTGCGGGCAGATCATAAAGCACTGACCGAACGTCTGCAGCGACGTGATATAAGTATCGAAGATTTGCGGGATGAGCTTGCATCTCTGAAAGGTGACCGCAGTGAGGTCTCCAGTCGGGTGAGCAGTCTGATTAGCCAGATCGAAGACTGGGAGACTGACAATGGTTCTGAAGGTGAGATGGGCGAGGCTGACGCCGATACCGAAGATGAGAAAAAGGATTCTGCTGTTCAGGGAAATCTTTTTAGTGCAGAAAATGCGGATGAGTAAAGAACATATGAGTACAGAAGGAGGCTCTCTTGGAACGACTTGTCCGTTTTGAGCTCCTGGGGCAGGAATTTGCTTTTTATACCGCTGCTCCAGAGGAAGAGGTGGCTGAAATAATCTCTTTGGTGACAGATCTTGTCCTTGAGAACAGTTCGCCCGGTGCTTCCGGGAGTATCGCTGTGGGGAAAGTCGCGGTACTTGCCAGTTTGAATATTGCCTCACGTTACGTCGAATTGAAAGGAGAGTTTTCCCGGTATAAGAAAGAG
This sequence comes from Desulfocapsa sp., assembly GCA_029935315.1. Classification (GTDB taxonomy): domain Bacteria; phylum Desulfobacterota; class Desulfobulbia; order Desulfobulbales; family Desulfocapsaceae; genus Desulfocapsa. Next base: position 51,540 of record JAOZKN010000002.1, read on the forward strand.
ACTGAAGAGCGGCTCCTGAAACTTGGTGAACAGATTGGCAGGCAATTGACAACTGATGAATAAGTAAGGACGGTCACTGGATTTTGCTAAAAGATGAGATTTCAGGATAATTGTTTTCGTTTATCATGAAATTTGCTATATTGGGTACTAGTTAATAATAAACAATTTTCCCTGGCCTGTTGGTGATTCTCAGTGTTGTTGAGCCAACTCTCAAGAAAAGGGTAACCTCTCTGGATCTTTAAGGAAGATCGCTTTGCGAATTTCCTGACGGATTTATGGGTCTGCCCACCTATATTAATAGGTTCTACTTTCCTGAGGACACGGCAGGTTGGGGGATTTATTTTTTTCTCAGAATTGTATATTGGGCGAAGGGCAGGTTATTTGCTGATGATTCCTCACTATTCGATTCTGTTTTTATATTCCGGGTAGTTGTTGTAGTTCAGGCTTTGTTTTGAACGGGGTAAGTGCACGGAAATAGCCTGCAGGGTTAATTGCAGTGGAATTTTGGTTCCTGGAAGAAGGCGTGAAAAGGAAGATAACGATGCATCTTTGTTAAAGGTGGGTCGATTTTATATATAGGTTATGTAAACAGGTATGTGTTTGTTTTAAAAATCATTTCTCTTGTGTAACATAAGTCCCTCCTTGTTCGTTTTGCCTTTTTCCCATACTTCTGTTCTTCTGTAGTATCCTATCCTGCTGTAGTGGGGGGAGTACGTATGGATTTTCAAATAGTTGCGTTTGTCGTTGGAGGGCTGGTTGCCGGTATTGTCGCGGGTGTGATTTTACGTCAACGTTTTGTTGAAGGTCATAAGGCTAATATAGCGTCTCAGGGGAAAAAAATCATTGAGACGGCCATTGCCCAGGCTGGACAGATAAAAAAAGAGAGTGTCTTAAAAACCAAGGAAGATGCCCATAAACTGAAGCTGACTGCCCAGGAAGAAATACAAAAAGAAAGACAGGATCTTAAAGAAGACATTAATCGTCTCGGACAAAAGAAGGGAGCACTGAAAAAAGAGTGGCTTGCCTGTGATAAACGCCGGGATGAGCAGGAGATACATGCTGGCGCTTTGGAGCAGCAGGAAAAAGTGATCAGTGAAAAAAATAAGGAAGTTGAGTTACTCATAGGCAAACAGCGTTACGAACTGGAAAAAATTGCAGGCATCAGCCAGGATGATGCTAAAAAGATGCTGATGGATTCCCTGGAGAGTGAAGCTCGAATGGATGCTGCTAAACGTCTTGCACGCATCGAGAATGAGATGAAGTCGCAGGCTGATCGCAAGGGAAAGAACATTCTGGCCCTGGCCATTTCCCGATATGCCGGTGATTATGTAGCTGACAAGACAGTTTCCATGGTGCCCTTGCCAAATGATGAGATGAAGGGAAGAATCATTGGCCGTGAAGGTCGGAATATCCGAGCCATTGAGGCTGCAACCGGTATTGATATCATCATCGACGATACTCCGGAAGCGGTTATCCTTTCAGGCTTTAATCCTGTCCGTCGCGAGATTGCCCGTCGGGCACTTTTGCAGCTCATCACTGATGGGCGTATCCATCCCGCTCGTATCGAAGAAGTTGTTGAAAAAGTAACCAAAGAACTCGACACTGTAATGAATGAGGCTGGTGAACAGGCGACTTTTGATGTGGGAGCCCATGGTGTCCATGTGGATCTTATCAGTATTCTGGGGCGTTTAAAATACCGCACAAGTTATGGCCAGAATGTATTGCAGCATTCCCTTGAAGTGGCTTTTCTTTGCGGCATTATGGCTGCAGAGCTTGGTATCGACGTGAAAGTGGCCAAGCGTGCCGGATTGCTCCATGATATCGGAAAGGCAGTGGATCATGAAGTTGAAGGCTCCCATGCTGTTATTGGTCGGGATCTTGCACGAAAATATGGTGAAAGCGAAGAAGTTGCCTATGCCATCGGGGCACATCATGAAGATGAGCCGCCACAGTCTGTTCTCGATGTCCTTGTCCAGGCTGCAGATGCCCTTTCCGGGGCACGGCCTGGGGCACGTAAAGAGATGCTGCAGTCTTATGTTAAACGTCTTGAAGATCTGGAGGCCATTGCCACAGATTTTGACGGTGTAGAGAAATCATACGCTATCCAGGCAGGACGAGACCTGCGGATTATTGTTGATTCTCAGAAAGTGAAAGATGGTGAAGCAACCCTGTTAAGTCAGGATATCGCTAAAGCCATTGAAGAGAAACTGACTTACCCAGGACAGATTCGAGTGACTGTTATTCGCGAGACCCGTGCCGTACAGTACGCTAAATAAACTCTTTTTCTTATTTGAATGAAAATGGCTACAATTGAAGAACAGATAGCACTCCTGGAAAGGGGTATAGTTGACTGCATTGCGCATGACGAGCTTGTTAAAAAGCTTAAAAAATCTGAGGAAAGCGGAGTACCGCTCAGGGTAAAGGCGGGCTTTGATCCAACGGCTCCCGACCTTCATTTGGGACACACGGTTTTGTTGCAGAAGTTAAAGCATTTTCAGGATCTCGGGCATCAGGTTCTCTTTCTGATTGGAGATTTTACCGGGATGATTGGAGATCCCACCGGGAAATCAGAAACCCGAAAGGCTCTGACCCGTGAAGATGTTGCCAGAAATGCAGAAAGTTATAAAGAGCAGGTTTTTAAAATCCTTGATCCTGAAAAAACAAAAGTTGTTTTCAATTCAGAATGGCTCTCCAAACTTGATTCTTTTGATATGATTCGTCTGGCTTCGGAGCTGACTGTGGCCAGGATGCTGGAACGGGAAGACTTTAAGGTTCGTTTTCGTGAAGGATCTCCCATCTCCATCCATGAGTTTATGTATCCTCTTATTCAGGGTTATGATTCCGTGGCACTGAAGGCCGATGTAGAGCTTGGTGGCACCGATCAGTTGTTTAATTTACTGATGGGACGTGATTTGCAGAGATCTCATGGGCAGGAGCCACAGGTTGTTTTGACCTTACCGCTCCTTGAAGGACTTGATGGCGTAAATAAGATGAGCAAGTCCCTTGGCAACTATATTGGGGTTGCTGAATCGGCCAATGATATTTATGGCAAGGTTCTCTCTGCATCCGATGACCTTATGTTCCGTTATTTCGACCTGCTCAGTGATCTTAGTCGTGATGAAATTGCAGCACTCAAAACAGATATGGAATCAGGGAAATTACACCCTAAAGAGGTGAAGCAGAAACTTGCCAGGGAACTCACATCCCGCTTCCATTCCGATGAAGCAGCAATACGAGCCGAAGAAAATTTCGCTAAAGTCTTTCAGAAAGGCGGGGTGCCTGATGATATCCCGGAGAAAACGATACAGTCTGATGAGGATATCTGGTTGCCCCAGTTTCTTGTTGATCTTGAAATGGTGAAATCAACATCGGATGGACGTCGCATGATTAAGCAGAATGCTGTATCTCTGGATGGGAAGAAAATTACTGATATGAAAGCAACGGTTTCACCCCATGGGGAAATACTGGTGAAGGTGGGGAAACGTCGTTTTTGTAAGGTTGTCTTTGAATAGTAAGGTAGAATAATTAAATAAAAAAAAGGCCTGTCGGAGAAAAATCCGGCAGGCCTTTTTTTATTGGGTTGAACAGGGGGAAGTTTAGTTCACAGCCTGTGCATTATCATTACATTCACTGCAGATACCGGAGAACTCAATGTGATGCCCAAGTACTTGATATTTGCTGATATCAGCAGCAGTTTTGTTGATATCCTCCATAACCGGAATTTCGATATCATCAACTTTACCACAGCTCAGGCAGCGGATATGATAGTGAGGATCGATGGTGGCATCAAAACGTTTCTGGGTTCCACCCACTTCAAGCTTAAGAATAATGCCGGTTTCTGACATCAGTTCAAGGTTTCTGTATACGGTACCCAGACCAATACGTGGAAGACGTTTACGTACCATGTCGTAAACTTCATTGGCTGTTGGGTGGGAAGTTACTTTTCCAAGCTCTTCTAAGATAATTTGACGTTGTGTAGTTAAACGCATTTCTGGAGTAAGTTGCATTGTGTCCTCTTGCTAACAATTTAAAGATGAGTGGTAATTATTACTGATACACTGATAATAGATCAAAAAAATGAGAAATCAAGGAAAAACATAATAAAATTGAAGGACGCAGACGATTGTGGAACTTTCTGAGCAGAAGAATTCCGTGAAATCCGTTCTTCTCTAACGAATTGAAGGGTTGTAGTAACCGAGTTGTAATTGAGGAAACTCAGTTTTTATTTGATCGAGCCAGCTTCTCATTCCTGTTGTTTCAACGTTTATATCAAAATCTATGCAGCGCAGATACCATTCAGGATCCATGTTCAGGTTACGCAACTGAATCCTGTCGGGTTCGAACTCTTTCAGAATCGAGCGGAGAGCGTTTGTTTCATCTACGGAGTCAGTAACTCCTGGCAGAATAAAATAGTTTAAAGAGACAAACCCGCCTGCCTCCTTCATGACCTGAATTGACTGACACACATCCTTCAAATTAAATCCCCGGGGACGGTAGTAGCGGTTGTGGTAAATTTCCTGAGCAGAATTTAAACTTACCCGCAGGCTATTGAGTCCGGCTCCGGCAAGTCGTTTTACCGCTTCGGGTATGCTTGCGTTTGAATTTAAATTGATGGTTCCCCTGTCTGTGTTTTTGCGGATTTCGCGGATTGCCCTTTCAATGGTATCTGTCTGGAGAAGGGGTTCTCCTTCGCAACCCTGACCAAAACTTACAATGGCCTGGTCGGCATTCTGCAGGTGAGGAATGGCTACTTCGCATAATTCTGCAGCTGTGGGGACAAATTGAATCCTGTCCTGAGTTGCAGAACATTTTCCCGAAGCCTGAAGAGAAATACAACCAACACACCTTGCGTTACAGGTTGGCGATGTTGGAAGGGGAGCTTCCCAGCGCCCTAAAAAGAAGTTTCTGGCGGCCGGGCATGCATAGGTAAGACAGCATTTCCCAAGATGTTGTATCAGGCGGTTGTTTTTATGTCGCTCGAGTTTTTTTGCTGTTTTTGTATTTATTTTTTTCTGATCAAATTGCTTGCTGTCCTGGCGGATATCCTTATCACTTCGAAATGCGGTGGTCCAGAACTGACCGTCATACCAGCCAACAGCCGTATAGGCAAAGAGTGGAAGACGCGGTGCATTGTCATTGGTTTGATAGGCAGCATTGAGCACAGTAGTGTGCGCTGGCGACATAAAGGCAGCTACAGCCTGAATTGGATTTCCGGGACTGAAAGGGTCTTCTTCAAGGAGAACAGCTTCGTCAGTTTCCCGGTCCCAGCCTATGGGGATACGGCCAGGTAGTACAAACATTTCGCTCCCTTCAGGCAGGGGGATAAAATCCTCTTGTGCGGGGAGTGAAAAATTGCCACCACTCATGCCAGCAGCATGGAGATCGGGAAAGTCTGTAATATTTCCATCTTCGTCAGCAAAAACGAGAGAGGGTTGTCCCGCAGGATGGATCATTGTGGAGGTCTGAGAACTTTAAAAATAGAATCAATAGCACGATATACATCAATATCTTCACCAAAGATATCCTCAATGGCAGGATTGTTGATGAGATCTTCAATGATATATTGGGTCAGGTAGAGACTGATGATATTCGGGTCAGGAATCAGGGTGCGGTTAGGGGCGATTTTCAGCTGAATGTCAAAGTCATCCATTCCGGGAAGTTCCTGCAGCTGCCTGGTGAATGCTTCACGCACTGTTGAAACAGAGGAAATCTCGAGAATCTCCCGGTCGATCAGTCTCTGGGTGAGGCGTGTTGCAAATTCTTCGGCATTTTCTTTGGCTTTGTTGAGGATGAAACGACGTTCTCTTTCCCGTTTTCTGTCAATGGTACGGATTGTTTTGTCTGTTGTGTTGGTCGCGCTTATATGAGCTTTGGCCATTTCGTTCTCCAGTGGAATCGTAATACTATTGTCAATTGTATAAGTAAAATTTACTGCATAAAAGAAAATCTTCCAATCAAAATCTACGCATTGGAGTTGTATAATTTTGCAAAACCATCCATTCTGTTTTGCAGGGTCTTGGGAAGTTTCAATTTATATTTTTGCAGATATTCTGCAGCCATGCGGTGGGTGTTGAATATGGGGACATTGAGGCAGAGGTTCATGATTGCCTTGTCAAGGAAGTGAGATTTTAACTCAGGGCTATAATATTCTTCAAGAACTCCGGGCAGCATGTTGTAAAAAGATGCTGAATCCTCTGGGTAGAGCAGAGCTTCAGGAGATTCTGAAAGATCGGCTTCATCCACAGGGCCTTCATGACCAAATTTCCAGCCAGTGAGGCCCTCATGGTATCCTTCCACCCACCAGCCATCCATAATGGAGAGGTTGGGGACACCGTTTAATGCGGCTTTCATGCCGCTGGTTCCCGATGCTTCCAGGGGACGTTTGGGGTTGTTGAGCCAGACATGCACACCTGCAACCATCAACTTGGCAATGTGCATGTCATAGTTTGGAATAAAAATAAGGTCGATAAGCCCATTGCTTTTTTCATGCAGTTCCTGCTGGTAGTCAAGGATCAGTTTGATCACAGACTTGCCTGGTTCGTCAGCGGGATGGGCTTTTCCGGAAAAGAGGAAGTTGATGGGCCAGTTATTATCTGTGGCAATCTTACAGAGGGTATCGATATTATCAAAGATCAGATCTGCTCGTTTGTAGGTGGAGAATCGTCTGGCAAAGCCGACAGTGAATACTTTGGGGCTGAGCCGGTTGCTATTGTCAATAATATTTGAGTAATAGTTGGGAGGATCAATCCAGGTGCTGGTCATCTGGTTGCGGTGTTCCATAAGCATATTGTTGACATACTCATAGAGGATGGCAGAATCTTTTTCCCAGGCACGGGACAGATAGGTTCGGAATCGGCTGTTGTCTTTTAGCTCTGCGGCTTTTTGTAGCACACCCGGATCATTGCGCCAATTTTTGAATTCCTGGAATGAGTCGAAAAGCTCAGCTCTGGCATCACTAATCCATGTCAGATGATGTACGCCATTGGTAATAGCCGAAATTTTGTCTGCAAAGAAAGGGAATTGTTTGTGTGTGACATCCCTGTGCAATCTGCTGACACTGTTGGCAGTACGGTTGACCCGCATGGCAAGGGTGGTAAAATTGTAGGAATGAGGGGAGTCGTCGTCATTGGCCAGAAGTTCAAGGATATGTCGGCATGATTTGTGACTGATTCCAGCATAGACAGATTTGTTAAATCGGTCATGGCCAGCCTTCACAGGAGTATGGATGGTGTAGACTAATTTTTGTGAAACCTTTTCAGCGGCGTTCTCAATCTGTTCGTTGCTGGCCTGGGTGAAGTCACTGTGTCCTATGGTCTGGAGTAATTCTTCTGCAATAAGTTGCAGGGCAACAACAACACCATGCTGCTCATTAAGGTGCAGGGTCTTTGAAGTTATACCAAGGGCCTGCAGGACTGGTAGTATCCCGGTTCCCAGCATACGGCGCTGGGTTGCCTTGATAATCGAAGACTCTGAATTGTAGAGTTGTCCTGCTGCATCAGTGATGGCTTTCGGATTATCGGGAAGTGAAAAGTCAAGGAGGAGTTCCGGGACGAAAAAATCCAGGCTGTGATTTACTTCCATTTTCATCCAGACCTGGGCTGAAGCGATGGTTTCGTGGTCATGCTCGTTGAAAAAAGGAATTTGAATGTGTAGTGGCTGGTCGGGATTGTCGGGATCGCGCAGGAGGTAAAGGCCTGGGGTCTCTTCGGGATGCCATGCTACAATTTGAGAAATCTGACCAAGCTTTGAATCTACGATCTGGGAAAAATAGCCATGACGATAAAGAAGACTTACGGCAATTACAGGGATCTTGCAATCTGCAAAGCTTTTGAGGGTGTCGCCAGCCAGAACACCTAATCCTCCACCGTAACAGGGTATCTTCCCAGGACCATTGAAAAGCTTTTTCATGTAAGCTTTCAGGCGGGTATCTTTAGAATCCGTTTTTTCAAGATCGGTCAGTTTGCTTTTTATGGGGTGGAAAACATCAGGATCGGCTCCTATTTCCATGGAGATGTAGACCACCGAATTGCCGTCCGGGTTCGTGAGATTTTTCCAGACAGTGTCAAAAACCGATTGGGAAACACCAAAAAAAGTACCAAACTGATTGCTTGCGACTAAATCGTTGAGAGAAAAACTGCCGTTTATTGAATTGTTATGCTGCATAATAGTATTTTAGTTTGACAATATATGAAGGACGGCAGTAGTGACGGGTTGTGCCGGCCAAGAGTAAAATCTGCTGAGTATCTAAGGTCGTGCCTGTTTACCTACAAACGAAAAAAGGGTCGGACTGTTATGGAAATCTTCTTCAGGAGACTTTATCATGTGATACGCAAAACGTCTGGTATTTTTTTCAGAAAAAAAGTAGAATCGGTAAATTGCGGGAAAAAAATGGATTGTTTCTTACAGGAGAAGTGAATGGGCTGGGAATACAATAAATATATAAGTATTTTGTTGCTGAGTTTATTGCTGTTTCTGCCAGCCTGTGGTGGGAAAAAAGATGATAATCAGGCCTTGCAGCCGGTACAGAATAAAGAGGCACTTGGTCAGGAAGAGTCCCTTGAATCCGCGGCCATGGGTGTTATGGAAGGGCGGACTACTGGCCCCTTGTTGCCAGTTTATTTTGCTTTTGACAGTTCCTCAATCAGCCCGGATCAGAAACCGCGGATGAATGTGAATGCTCAGTTCCTGAAAGACCATGAAACGGTAACCATCCGAATTGAAGGGAATTGTGATCCGAAGGGAACGCGAGAATATAATTTAGCTCTTGGTGAAAAACGAGCCTTGAGTGCCAGGCGATATCTTGTTACACTTGGTGTCTCTTCCAGTAGAATTACTACTGTGAGTCTGGGAGAGGAAAAAATGCTGCTTCACGGGCATGATGAAATGGCTTGGGCGCAAAACAGACGTGATGATTTTATTATAGAGTGATAGTCTCGGAAGAAAAGCACTGCTTTCTACGTTGCTATGGACTTTTTTTTAGACTGGAAATGGTACTTTTAGGTTGGAAAATTTGGTGCGAGGAAGCTTTCCTGCACTATTTAACATGTATTCAATTTATTGAAACAGGAGAGAGTTAATGTTTAAACGTTTAATGGTTGTAGTGTGTTTAGTGGTACTGGCTGGTTTTACTGCTCAAAGCAGTGTCGCAAATGCTGCTGAAACCAAAGTTGGTGTGATGAATATCCAGAGGGTTCTTCTTGAGTCTATAGCTGGTCAAAAGGCAAAGGCTATTTTTGAAAAACGGATGAATGAGTTGAAAACAAAGTTTCAAGATGAGCAGGATGCTATTGTTGCCTTGCAGCAGGAAATTGAGAAGAAAAGTTCTGCCTGGAGTAAAGATAAGCAAGCTGAAAAGGTTCGTGAGTTGCAGACAAAGCAGCGTGAGATGCAGGTGAAGAGTGAAGACGCCAAGATGGAACTGAGACAGCTTCAGGATAAAGAATTAGAGCCCATCCTTAAAATGCTGCAGACTGTCGTGGATACTTACGGTGAAAAGGAAGGTTATAGTGTGATCCTTGATTCTAAAGTGGCTGTACTCTATGCTTCTCCCGAGAATGATATCAGTGAAGCCGTGAAGAAAGAACTGGATAAGCGTTTAAAGTAATTCGTATTGCTCTGTAATTTTGAGTAAGTCCTAAACGGTGCAGGGGAATCTTTCCCTGCATCGTTTTTCTTTGTACCCTACTTTAATAACCTACATCTTATGCAACCTCTGGAATTCCTAAAATTTACCCCCAAAAATAATTGCGGTGAATGCGGTTATCCTGCATGTCTGGCCTTCGCTGCAGCAGTCACCAAGGGTGGTGAAAATCCCGAAAAATGTCCCTATGTAGATGTTGCCGCGTTAGGAGATGCGTTTGCCATGACAGATCATGGTCAGGATGGCCTGGATGGGGTCGCAAAACGCCTGGACGAAAAAGATATGGCTCTGGTTACGTACCTGAAGAAAAAGACCAGTGGAATAGATTTTAGTAAGGCAGCAGAAAAAATTGGCTGTGTCTGGTCAGGTGCCGAAAAGGATTGCCTGCTGTTACAGTTTCTGGGACGAGATGTGGAACTTTGTCATGATCAGGTGCTTATTGATGGAGAAGAAGTTGTAGATCCAAGAGATCAGATTTTACTCTATAACTATGTTTATTTTGGTGGGGGGGAGAAGCCTGCACAAGAATGGATTGGCATGGAATCCTTGCCAAATTCCATCTCAAAAGTGCGAACACTAAGGGTCTATTGCGAGGAACGCCTCGCCTCATTTTTCACCGGAAATACTGAAGGTTTTGTTGCGCATGCTCCGGCGCTGGGTGCAGTTCTGCAGGATAATCCTGAACAGAGCTGCAGTGCTGCTTTTCTCGTTTCGGTGCTTCCCCATTTACCAATGTTTGTGCTGTTCTGGGATGAGGAAAAAGAGGATAATTTCCCGGCAAAGGTGAAAGTCCTTTTTGATGAAAAGGTTATGGATTATTTAGATATTGAGTCACTTGTATTTGCCTGCGAACGTATGGCGGAACGGTGGGTGGGGCTTGCAGAATGATAGCTGAACTTGAAGCGTTGACAGGTAAAATTTCCGGTAAGCGGATATTGGTGGTTGGAGATATCATCGTCGATCACTTTGTCCACGGATCCGTGAACAGGATATCACCCGAAGCACCGGTTCCTGTTGTGAATGTGGATCGGGAAGAATACCTCCTTGGAGGCGGCGCTAACGTACTCCATAATATTTACTCACTTGGTGCTGAAGCCGTCTTATGTGGAATTATCGGCGCTGATCCCATGGGCGATCGCCTGCAGGATTTATTGCATGAGCTTGGCGCATCCACAGAAGGACTCGTCACCGGCAAACGTCCAACCACCGTGAAAACAAGGGTACTTGCACAGCGACAACAGATTGTTCGCTTTGATCGGGAGCAGACCGGTTCTCCTGCAGCAGCCACCATCCAGAAAATGATCGATTATTTTGCAGAAAATCTTGCTGCTTTTGATGGTGTTATTATCTCTGATTATTACAAGGGAGTTATCGGCAGGGATTTGATGGAAAACCTGATGACCCGGGTGAAAGCCATTGAAAAGCAAGAAGGGCGAATGATCCCTGTGGTGGTTGATCCAAAACCCGGTAAGCCCGAGCGTTTTAATGCGACCTCCCTGATTACTCCCAACCAGCTCGAAGCTGAAAAAATGACCGGGATGGTGATTGACAGTAATGAATCTCTGAAAAAATCTGCAGAAATTCTTCTTGAAAAAGTTTCTTGTCAGGCAGTACTTATCACTCGTGGTGCGCAGGGCATGGCCCTCCTTGAAAAAGGCAGGCAATTACTCACTATTCCAACCACTGCCCGGGAAGTTTTCGATGTGACAGGAGCAGGTGATACTGTGATTGCAGCGCTGGCACTGGGGCTTGCAGCGGGAGCATCTTATGCGGATGCCGCAACACTTGCTAATATTGCAGCAGGAGTGGTGGTTGCAAAAGTTGGAACGGCGACAGTGACCCAGGAAGAATTGCTTGCTGTGCTGCATGGTGAAGATGCCGTGCAGACGGCATTTACTACTTTATGAGAATGGAAGTTTCGTAGAATGTTAGAATAGGGATGGCTAAGCTGATAAAGGGTTTGCTGGTTACTGGTTAAACTCGGTATCTTATCTTCGATAGCCCCCGCAACCGCTGTGTTACAACAGGTTACCGACAAACGTCCACGCTCGTACCTCGCTGCGGAATTGTTTGTCGGTAACCTGTTGCAACCCTTGCTACCAGGTAAAACAGAGAACAGTGTTTAATCAGTCCCCCCGTGACGGGAATAAAACGATGCCATCAAGGATAACAAATGTCCAGTAAGAGTATGACCGGATTCGGTCGTGGAGAAGCAGAAACAAACGGCAGACGATGGACGGTGGAAATTCGTTGTGTGAATCATCGTTATCTTGATCTGAAAATCAAATTGCCCAAAGGCTATGCCGGTCTTGAAGAGCAGGTTCGTAAGCACGTAAGTGCTGTCCTCACTCGTGGCCGTGTGGATGTGATACTCTCTGTGAGTGGAGATTTCTCCGATCTTCAGGAGATAGAAGTCAATCACAGTCTGGCCACCACCTATCATGATGCGCTTACGAAACTTGCGGGTCAGTTGGCTCTGCAAAATGATACCTCCCTTTCTCGTCTGGCCTCTTATCCTGAGGTGTTGACCCTGAACCAACGGTCCGAGGCGCTGGACGATGTCTGGCCCCCTATGGAAAAGGCATTGCTCGAAGCACTCTCCACCTGTGATCGGATGCGAAGTGAAGAGGGCGACGCCATGGCAGCTGATTTGCAGGAACGGCTGGATCAGTTTGCCGGGGTGATTCTTGAAATTGAGCAACGCATTCCCGAGTTGTTAAAAGAGCGGGAAGAAAAGCTTCAGGAGCGGCTGCAGAAACTCCTTGGTAATGTTCAACTAGACCCTCAGCGGCTGGCGCAGGAGGTGGCAATTCTTTCCGATAAAACAGATGTTACTGAAGAAATTGTTCGCTTAAATAGCCATATTAATCAGTTTCGTGCCTTTCTGGCTTCAGAGGAAGCAACGGGCAGGAAAATTGATTTTCTTCTCCAGGAATTCCTGCGTGAAGTAAATACCATGGCTTCCAAGATAAATGATGCGGACATCGCCCACCTCACTGTGAACCTTAAGGCAGAACTTGAGAAGATGCGCGAGCAGATACAAAATATTGAGTAATAACAGGGAGAATTTCCGTGCAGCTTATTAATGTAGGTTTCGGTAATACCGTGATGGTTGAACGAATCATTGCCGTGGTAAACACCGGTTCCTCACCGGCCAGAAAATTAAAAGAACTTGCCAAAGATTCCGGTAAGCTGATAGATGTTACAGAGGGCAGAAGAACCAGATCACTGCTGGTAATGGATTCCAACCATGTTGTCTTGTCTTCCATCCAGTCTGAAACCATCAGTCAGCGCCTGGGGTCATTGCAACAGGAACCTTATATTCATGCGGCCAGGGAAGAAGGGGCTCAATAAAAGAATGGAAACAACTGGACAACTCTATATTCTTTCTGCGCCATCAGGTTGCGGGAAAACAACAATTCTTCGCAAGGTCATGGCCAATATCAATGGCCTTGCCTTCTCTGTTTCTCACACCACACGATCTCCAAGAAGTGGTGAAACAAACGGTGTTGATTATCATTTTGTCACAGAGGAGGAATTTCACAGGATGCGCACTGAAGACCTCTTTCTTGAGTGGGCAGAAGTACACGGGAATTATTACGGTACCAGTCGTCCAGCCGTTCTTGAGCAGTTGGAGAGTGGACAGGATATTATTCTTGATATTGATGTTCAGGGTGCTGCAATTATCAATGAAGATAAAAGTCTTGATGCTGTATCCATATTTGTTGCTCCGCCAACTCTTGCAGAACTTGAAAAACGTCTGCGTGGCAGGGGCACGGATTCCAGTGAAACCATTGCCCTGCGTCTGCAGAATGCTGCCAAAGAAATGACCGCAATATCACGCTATAAATACCTGGTGATTAATGACAGGCTAGAGGATGCAGTGCAGACCATGCAGTCAATAATCATAGCTGAACGAAGCAGCTGTCGTCGATTAGCAGATGGTACATCCATACGGTTAGAAAAGTGAAAATGAAAAAAAATCAGGACAGAAAAAAAGAGCATCCCAGGCAGGGAAATGAACGAAAAATCCGCATGAGCGATGATCTGCTCTGGGGGATTCATCCGGTTTTTGAGGCCCTGGAACAGGAAAGCGACAGGATCAGTGAGATCATTCTGGTAAAGGATCGTAAAGGCGGGAAGCGTGAAGATATCATTGAAAAGGCAAAGGCTGCAGGGATAAAAATTAACTTTGTGGCTGCTTTACGGCTCCTGGGTGAAAATGCATCCCAGGTGAGGCATCAGGGAGTTGTGGCGAAGATGTCACAGACCAGCCTTATGCCCTTTGACGATCTGCTGGATAAATTTGAAAAACTGGTGCAGCAGGGCTTAAATCCGCGAATTATTGTGTTGGATACTTTGCAGGATCCGCACAATATCGGTGCCATTATCCGTTCGGCCCATGCGTCCGGTTTTGACGGCGTACTCGTAACCCGTGAACGTTCCGCACCCATAGGTGGTACGGCTGCCAAATCAGCAGCAGGTGCCATGTCCCATATTGATATCTGCCAGGTAACAAACCTGGCTCAGGCTCTGCAGTCCTTAAAAACAGTTGGCGCCTGGGTTTTTGGTGCCATTAAAGATGCGGATGCACAATCACTCTATAAGGCAGATCTTGTGCTTCCTGCTTGTGTGGTGGTGGGGAGTGAAGGCTCCGGCATTCGTCCGCTGGTTCGGAAACAGTGCGATGTCTTACTTTCCATTCCCATGGAAGGGCAGCTTGATTCCCTGAACAGTTCTGTGGCCGCCGGAGTTATTATGTTTGAAATGCTGAGGCAGCGTCTCGAACGCTCGTAGCAATTCCTCAGCTGTTTAATACTTCTTTGACCATTCGACCAAGTTGATCTATTGAGTAAGGTTTTTTGATAAACCCACCTGCTCCGAGGCGGAGGGTTGTTTTGACATCATCACTTTCAGAGAATCCACTGACGACAATGGCCTTCTGCTCAGGATATAACTTCAGTATTTCTTTATATGTCTCACATCCATTGATTCCGGGTTCCATCAACATATCCATCAACAGCAAGTCCACGGGTTCTTTTTTCACAAATTCAATCGCCGATTCACCAGAATCGACTGAATCGACATGATATCCAAAGGACGACAACGCCTGACTTGCAATATCTCTTAGTTGAGGCTCATCATCCACAACCAGAATATGTTCAGCATTACTGCTGCTTACTATTGGCTTGTGAGGTTTCTCCTCAGTCGTTTTCCTATCCTTGCTTACCGGGAAATAGAGATGAAAGCATGTTCCCTCTTCACTGCTCTCTACCAACACCTTCCCCTTGTGGTCTTCCATTGTATTCCAAACCACCGCAAGTCCTAGTCCGGTACCACTCTTTCCCATTGTTTTTTTCGTGTAAAATGGTTCAAAAATATGCTTTAAATCTGTGTCTGAAATTCCAGTGCCAGTATCCCGCACACTTAATATTATATATTCCCCTACTTTGATTTTAAGTGTCAGAGCCATGGCCTTATCAACAAACTTGTTGTAAGTCGAAACGGTAACAGTTCCACTGCTGACCATGGATTCCGCTCCGTTTATCACAAGATTTATGAGACATTTCTTCACATGAACTGGTGAACAGGAAATAGTAGGCTGTAGTGCATTAAAATTACATTGATAGCTTACGTCTGGATATGAGTCCCTCACGTGTTCGCACTCAAGAGAACCTATGTGGCCTTGAATTAAGTTGTTTAGGTTATGGTGCTCCCTGATACTGGCGGCACCTCTGGCAACGGTAAGTAAATCAGCAACCACCGTTGCCGCTCTCTGGCCAGATTCGAGAATTGCCTCAAGGGGTTTTCTTAACTCACTGTCCTTGGGCAAAGTCTGCAATAACAACTCAGGATAGCCAATGATCCCCGAAAGTGTATTGTTCAGATCATGTGCGACTCCACCCGCCATCAGGCCAATGGCCTCCATCTTTTTTGATCGATGAAGCTGTTCTTTGGCCATGTTAGTTGCGGTCACATCACGAAGAGTACCTTTGATTTTCGCATGGTTACCGTGTTTATCAAAAGTGAGTTCAGCGTTTATTGACACCTCATACAGATCGCCATTTTTATTTTCAAAAATCAATTCTAAACTGTGTACTTTTCCTTCATTTTTAATGGGTGTAAGAAGCAGGTCAAGATCTTTTGGGTTATTGCAGAGTATATTGATGTTTTTGTTGATCAGGTCTTTTGGGGAGTATCCGGACAACTCAAGACAGGAAGGACTGCAATAGGTGATACTGCCATCCAGTTCCGATTCAAAATAGACATCGGTTATATTTTCCAGTATTCGCCGGAACCGTTCTTCACTTGTCTCTTTTTTCTCTTCAGCATTTTGACGATCTTCAACCATATGGTTGGCAAGTAATGCAAGGGATTCAAATTCATGAAAAGAGACCTTCTCATGTTCTATTGCGAGCTGTTCAGAGGCAGATTTTTTAAAGAAATCCATAAACAGATCGAAATTCTTTTTAATCTTCCGGGAAAATAACCAGACCAGAAAATAAGAGACAAATAAAAACATAGCTATAACCAGTAAAGCCTGGATGGTGAATTTCCGTGTAGCTTTACTGAAGGATTCCTGTTGCCTGGCAATGTCATCTTCTATAAAATCAACATACATTCCGGTTCCGATATACCAGTTCCATTCAGGGACAGGGGCACTGTAGCTTATTTTAGAATCTGATCTTTGTCCTTCAAGTCTGGGCATGACGTAACTGACAAAACCACCACCACTTTTTGCTTTTCCAATGAGTTCCTGTACAATTTTTAAACCATTTGTGTCGGATACATCCCACATGTTCTTTCCCTTGCCGGGGCCGGTGAGTATATTTCCTTCCCAGGTTCCGACAAACATATACCTGCCATTTGGTAACGTTGTGTTCTCTATCCTTTTAATAATTTCCTGCTTAATTTTATCCTCTTCATCCTGAAGATAAACACCATTACCAATGACCCAGTCCAGGGGAGGGAAGTATTTGACATATGAAATTTTAGGAATTTTTTTGGGGTATTCCGGTCTGTTCCAGTAATAGCTGCAAAATCCCTCTTGCTTTTCAGAGCGGGCCACGGCCAGAATCTCTTTAACGATATATTTT
This sequence comes from Desulfocapsa sp., assembly GCA_029935315.1. Taxonomy (GTDB): domain Bacteria; phylum Desulfobacterota; class Desulfobulbia; order Desulfobulbales; family Desulfocapsaceae; genus Desulfocapsa. The sequence goes on from JAOZKN010000002.1 coordinate 68,277, forward strand.
CCGTTACTATCCTGGATGTTGATAATACTCTGGCCTTCCAGTTCAGGGTTGTTACGATTAATCTGCTCAACACCTGCCATATCTTCTGCAAAGTAATACCCTCGGCCATCATTCCATGACGCCGCATACAGTGCATCGTGAACCAATGTACCAATTTCGCGAAGATTCAGTACCTCCCTGTTCTGTTCGTAAATATATTGGGCAATCTGATAGGCCTCTTCTGTTCGTTGCCGTAAATTTGCTTTTACCCTTTTTTCAAGTTCATCCCTGCTGTATTCAATAAAAATACCTATATTATCAACATCCTGTTTAATAGACTCTTTTGAACTGCTCAAATAACTTTCGCATATTTCTTCTACGTGGAGTTGAGAATGTTTGATTCGCTCGTGTAACCATAAAGAACCTAATGCGATAACCAGGAGGGAAATCAACAGACAAGTGCTCAGTTGAATAACCCCGATCAGGCTTCGTTTCTTTTTCCTTGAGGTGTCCACTATCACTGGTTTACCATTGCTTATCTGCAGCGTATCACTTGTATTGCACCTTACTAGTGTCTGTCCATTAATGAATATTTTCGCTCTAAATCGAGGCGCGAGGAAAATTTTACCACTGGCATATAGTAGATATTCCGAGGATAAAATTCCACAGCAACAAAGAGTTAGAGGAAAAAGGCCATTTCTGGACGGGCACTTGCCATGTGTTTCATCACACACAATTTATAGATGTGTCTATAAAGTTTATAGAATGGCTGGGGGGAAGTCAAATAAGATTGTGCTGAGCACTGATACTCTGTCAATTACTGCAATCCTGCCGTAACGAGCTGTTGCGACTCATCATCGTTTAAGCGTCTGTATTTTTACAGTTTTTTTGAAGTGCGCTTGGGGCGTTTTCGTTTGTATCAGTGCGCTAGAGTGCTTCTGGACTGATAGATGCCCTTCCCTGTATTAAGCCTTGATAGCCAAAGCCAGAAACAGATCCTTTTCAGCAAAGAGGAGCTTTTTGTCCAGCAGATCATCTAAAAACTGTAATAAAGCACTCTTTTTTATGGTGGGGAACTGTGCACCTATTTCATCAATGCTGCGTATGCCACGGCAGAAGAGATAAATTTTCCGTGATGTTCCCTGCAACCTGTGACGGAGGGAAGGGCCAGTTCTCTGTTCCTGTCGTATAAGGAGAAAATCGCCGCCATCACGATAGCTGAGAGCCGGTTTGGTGTTGTCTCTCTCCTTGTGGAAATCCTGCCACTGTCGGATCTTTTTGTGCACCGGTTTCCAGAGTATCTGTTGTCTGCTTCGGTCTCCCCTGTAACTTTTGATCAACATGGTCAGTTTATCCAGTTGCTCGGGAGGAAAAAGTCTTTTGTTCTTTTTGTGTTGGATAACGGCTGTGATTCCAAATGCTTCTGGCTTTTCTGCAACCGGAGAGCCATGACCCAGAAAAAAAACAGCAGGAGAGAGTGGCGGATAGGGCAGAACAAAATCCAGGTTCACTAACGTCTCCTCTACTTCTTGTGCGCTGCTTTTGGGGAATTCACAAATCAGATTTCCATCAAGGGTAATACCCGCTTCTGCACTCTGGCGCATGGCGGCAACGTTATCAATACAGCGCGAACCTTTATTCATTTTTTTGAGCAGGCTGGAGGAGAGTGATTCTATTCCCACCTGAATAGCGCTCAGTCCACCCTGCCGGTAATGAGTCATGGTGTCAGGGCTGGTGATAACACGCAGCTCTGCAAAGAAATCATAGTCCGCTGTGCTCGATGCCATTTGTTGAAAGAACAGATCTGTTTCTTTGGGAGGCAGGGCATTATCTGTGAAACAAAAATCCAGACACTTGTGATGTTTTGCCTGCTGTTCTACTTCCTTGACTACGTGTGCAGCAGATTTCCAGCGATAGCCGTGCCATTGCAGGTTCAGGTTGCAGAATTTACATTTGTTCCACCAGCATCCTCTGGAAAATTCAAGGGGGAGTACCGGGACAAACGTATTTGCCGCAAACTGCTCTTGCATTTCCTTGAAATAGGGCGAGTAGTCAGGAACCGGCAGAGTGTTGAGGTCGGAAATTCCCTTTGTACAGGACAGATCGGGAAGGCGTTTTTTACTGAGGATTGTTGCCGCTAAAGATGTGTCCCCCGCATCAGAGTGAATGCTGTTACAGAGTTGGAGAAGAGCCTCTTCGCCCTCACCATTCACCACGTAATCAATTTGCGGAAAATGCTGCACCAGTGAAAATCCGATCTCGCCCACACAACCAGAGCCGCCTATAACAATGGGAAGCTCAGGACGAAGTCTTTTAATCATTTTTGCAGCACTGAGCGATGCAAAAAGTTGATTGAAACAGACAGAGAATCCGAATAATTTGTAGGTGGCTAAATCAAGGGACTCAACCCATTTTTCCAGGTTTTGCTGCAAAACATCAGAGCAGGACTGGAAATCCAGTTTATTAAGATCTGGAATTTTTCTGCATTCTTCATAAAAGAGTTTTTCGGCAGAGTCTTGCTGCTCAGGATAGAGCAGAGGGGCGTAAAGGGCATCTCCGGCCCAGCTGTTGAGTGCCAGATAGTGGTAATGTCTGCTGCCAAGGCTTGCCGCAATAGCCAAGTAAGGATGGAATAGATCTGTGCTGTAGCCGCTGTTCTGGTCAAGGTAGGCCTTAAGCGTTGCCAGTTGAATGGATGGCCTGTTAAAAATTGACCAGGGCATGGAGACAAGCCCCAGACGAAAGGAAGATCTTTCCTTTGTGTTCATCGCTGATTTCTTTTCGTAAAAAGGATAAATTGGGATGGCCAGGTAAAAAGCTTCATATGCGAGGCACGTCAATTTTCTATCATTTCGGCGTACAAGAGTACGTCGTAATGATAGAAAATTAACAGTAACGAAGCAGATGAAGAGTTTTTACACCGCCATCACTGGTTGATGATCTCAGTGCCTTCTGGAGGCGTAAAAGAAAATAACTGTGTCATCATTGCTTTGTTCTCTGGATCAAGCGTGTCCACCAGCAGATCAGAAAAATTGAGAACAGTCAGTGTATCAAAAAGATCGAGTATCTCCATCCGTCTGATCAGTGAGTCTTCGGTAATCCATAAATGGATGGAAGCCACCTGAGTCTTGTGAATTTTAGGGGTGAGTTTTATAATGGTACTATGTTTTTCCTCAGTGTCTGTTTGGTGATCTGCCTCTGAAATGGTGAAATCTTTCAGGAGGTTTCCGGTACCGGTGAAAAAAGAATAAGTAAGATCCTTTTGCAGAGCTGTGGCCGGGGTGACGATCATCTGCTGCAGGGATTCAAAATACATGGAGAATGATTTGCCGTCACTGACCAGTACCTGTCTGTCCGGATCCGAATAGTTCCAGCGCATTTTCCCAAGAGTCTGCTCTTTGACAAAATATGCCTGGCCGCGGCCTGTTTTGGGCCGTCCTGTGAGCTGTCCACGTGTGTTCTGGACGAAGTTAAAGCTTAAGGTCTTGATGGCGTCGTATCTGCTCTGAAGCTTTGCTGCAGCTTGTTCCGGTGTTTCGTCCTGGGCAGCGTGTGCAAAAGTGGCGAGAGTGACGAGCAGGAGACAAAGAAAAAATGACAAACGGTTGGGTAGGAATAAAATTTTCATGCAACAATAAGCTCCATGGGACGATGAAAGATACGCTCTGCCACTTTCAGGGCTGTTTCCGTACAGTCTGATGCGTAATAGCTGTGGCTGGCATCTGATTGTTCGTTAACAATTTCCGGGTGGCGTAAAAGATACTCTTTTACATAATGAGCCGTTTGGATTGAAGAGTCAATAAGTTGTACTTTTTTACCGATTCGTGCCTGAATCAAATCTTTTAAAAGAGGGTAATGGGTACAGCCCAGTACCAGGGTGTCTATCTGCTGATTTTTTAAAGGATACAGGTAACGCCTGAGGATCATTTTTGTTTCTCGTTTATTCAGCCAGTTTTCTTCAACAAGTGGTACCAGTAGGGGGCATGCTTTTGCAAAGACCTTAAACTCCGGATTTGCTTTGTTGATTGTTTGTTGATAAATGCCACTTTTGACTGTGGCTTTGGTGCCGATTATTCCGATTCTTCTTGTTTTACTTATCTGTATGGCACGCTCTGCTGCAGGGCTGATTACTTCAATGATGGGAACCTGAAAACGATCGCGAAGGGTTTTGGTTGCCACAGATGAGGCAGAGTTACAGGCTATAATAATGAGTTTTGCACCTTTATCCAGTAAAAACTCGGTATTTCTAATGGAATAGTTGATGATGGTTTCAGGACTTTTGGGACCGTAGGGGGTTCGTGCGATATCCCCGTAATAGACGATGGGGTAATTGGGGAGCAGTTGCTCTACGGCACGGGCTACGGTCATGCCGCCTATGCCTGAATCGAATATTCCTATCATGTGTGTGTAATACTCCGGGGACGGATTTATGGTCTGCTTCTGTCCGCTTTGACCGTAAATGGCTTGATTTTTAAATATTTTTTCATCCAGTTTGTATCAAGCGTGTTTCTCGCAAAGACTGATACAAACTGGATGAAAAAATATTGAGAAAATACTACGCAATTTTCGGGATGACGCTCCCACAAGCAGCCCATAAATCCTCTTGCAGGTAGCATAGGTTTCGAAATCCTCAGTTGGAAGAACTTGTGAAAAGTAATTTCTAAGGCTGTAAAAGTCAAGCCATGATGGCCGCTTTGCTTGTTGTCATTACGGGAGTTGACAAGCAGGAAACAAGCGTTACAATAGCATTGTCTCTTGAATGACAGAAAAATCTGACTGCCGGTTGCATGAAATAAAGTCAGAAATACAGTGAAATATTGCCAATTGAATATAGATTCAACGGAGTTATTGAAAATGCCTGTTTATGAATATGAATGTCCAGCATGCGAAATAGTTCATGAAGTTCAGCAGCGAATGGCTGACGATCCCCTTCAGGATTGCCCTGATTGTGGTGGACCGGTAAAAAAGATTATGTCCAGAAGCTCTTTTCAGTTAAAAGGTGGTGGTTGGTATGCGGATGGATATTCATCTGCAAAACCAGAAAAATCTTCCAAAACAGAGAGCAAAAAAACTTCCAGTCCGCCTCCATGTAAAAGTGGTGGAAGTTGTCCCTGTGCCACTGCCAGTTCATAAACCAGCTACCCACAAGGGTGATAACCTTGCTGACGAGCAAGCACTGGTTTAATAACACGAAGTAAAATTTTTGTAGCATTAAGCTTTTGTGCAGTTCTCAGTTGTTCGCATCAGTCGTGACAACAAAGGGCGCGCAGAGTGCTTATTGCCTGCGCTGACTGACAACGCCATTGTTCCCTGCTTGAGCTGTTTCACTTCTCAATGGATGCACTATGACTTCACAGGCTGTTCCTACCCAGGCATTTTCTCGTAACGTCTCACTTATGCGCTCCAAGGTATCCCGTTATGCCGTGGTTGGAGTCTTTATTGCCATTGCTGCAATCATTGTTGCCACATTACTCAGCGATTTCCTCACCCACAGTTCCATCACTCTTGCCGGGCTATACACCACCCAGAAAACTAACTCCGTTCTCTGGATTCTCGACGGGCTGCCCTTTATTTTCGCCTTCTGGGGCCAGTATGTGAGCTCCCTGATTGCCTACGAAACCAGTGCCATGGTAACCGAGCAGACCGAAGAACTCAGGAGTCAAACCGAGGATTTGGAACGCAAGATGATGCACGACTCCACCCACGACCTCCTCACCGGCCTGCCCAACAGGTCCCTGCTGGTGGATCGCATGCAACAGGCCATCGTGGTGGCCCATCGCAGTGACCAGCCCCTGGCCCTGCTCATCCTTGACCTAGACCATTTTAAGGAAATTAACGATACCCTTGGCCACTACCAGGGTGATCTTCTCCTGCAGCAAGTTGGTCTGCGCCTACAGAATGCCCTGTTACCCACCGATACCATCGCCCGCCTGGGAGGCGACGAGTTTGCCATTTTCCTTTCCACCCTGGCCCATAGCGATGATCTTAAAATAATCCTTACAAAAATCAAAAAGGTCTTCGCTCCCCCCTTTGTCCTTAAAGAGAATATGCCCTTAAACGTCAAATGCAGCATAGGCATAGTCATCTACCCCACCCACGGAAAGGACGCCGATACTCTTATGCAACGGGCTGATATTGCAATGTATGTCGCGAAGAACTCCCAGCGCGATTTCCTTTACTACTCCTCAAAATTTGACCAGCACAGCTCAGAACGCTTAACCCTGATGGCGGAACTGAGTCAGGCCATCGCCAATGATGAGCTGGTCACCTACTTCCAGCCCAAGATCAATACGGCAACCATGGAAGTGACTGGTATGGAGGTCCTTGTGCGCTGGCAGCATGATAAATTAGGTCTGCTGCTGCCCGATCAGTTTATTCCCCTGGCCGAACGAACAGGGCTCATGGCCCCCCTCACAATCTGGGTCCTGCAATCCACCTGCCGCACCCTTGAACAGTGGCAAAAGGAAGGACTGAGCATCAAGGCATCGGTGAATATTGCAGTACAGATCCTGCTGGATCCCGAACTCCCTGAGATCCTTACCGGTCTCCTGGCCTCCGTTGATCTCCCTGAAAACAGCCTCATGCTAGAGATCACTGAGACCTCTGTAATGAAGGACCCGGATCTGGCTCTGGCGGTACTCCATCGTTTGCGGGAAATTGGAATCGAGATATCCATTGATGACTTCGGTACCGGCTATTCATCCCTTTCCTATCTCGGTGAAATGCCGGTGAGTGAAGTGAAAATTGATAAATCTTTTGTGCTGGAGATGCTCAACCGCAAAAAAGACGGAGTAATCGTCAAGGCCACCATTGATCTGGCCCACAACCTGGGCCTCAAGGTGGTTGCCGAAGGGGTGGAAACTCGGGAGGTGGCACGAAAACTGGGGAGTCTTGGCTGTGATACTTTACAGGGCTACCTCTTCAGCAGGCCTGTCTCCGCGACTGACTTTAAGCAGTGGCTGGTGAAGTTTAATGCCATCAATGCCTAGAACGGTAATGACATTCTCTAGTTGAGGCAAAAAGAGCATTTCCCTGCTTTCTGTAGTCCCGTATCTTCTGGCTCCAGTTGGACCCGTCTCACACCTGTCCCGACTTCCCAGTCAATATTTGGCCAGTCCTCAATGTGCAGCGGCGCAAACTCTCCAGTGTAGCGGTCAGACCACCCAACCCCTGGGGCCGATGACAATTTCGTTTACTTTCAGGTAGATCTCAAGGCGCAGCTCTTCTATAGTATTATCAGCTCCTGCGTATCAACGGGCTGGATCAGGGATTTTCTCCTCATTGGCCGGGCTATGAGGAGCCCGTTTACTGCGGTGACTGATAGGCCAGGTGGTGGGCGAAGGGGAGTCTTTGTGGTCAGTGTTCAGCAGTGGGGACAGCTCTACGGAATAACAAAAGCTAATGCAATATCCAATGGTTCTGATGGGTGGCCTTTTGATGTTGCTGCTTTGGTGGGAATATTATAGGATATTTTTTATGAGTTATGATTTATGCGGGAATGTAGACGGCTTGTGGTTGTTGCCATCTATTCTGCCGGAAGTTATGGTGCAGGAAAGCCACAAAAAACATCTGGCAGAACTGGGTTTAGTCCATTTTTGAGTACTGATTTAGTGGGGCTGGAGCCGCTTTTTCTCCTGGTACTTTCCCAACGGAAAGCGAATTCTTATCATTCATTTAAATGGGAACACAAAATAATGACACACAAAAGAATCCAATTTCTTGGCAGTTATCTGTTTATCAGCCTCTTTCTTATATGTACCGCTGCCTCGGCCACTGAGCCCATGGTTTCTGCAGGCAGCTACCATTCCCTGGCTCTAAAGGGAGATGGAACAGTATGGAGCTGGGGATTGAACATTGACGGGCAGTTGGGAAATGACTCCCGCAAGGACAGTCTGGAGCCGGTACAGGTGATCAATCTCAAGGATGCCATCTCAATTGCCGCCGGTGGGCGTCATAACCTTGCTCTTAAAAACAATGGTACTGTCTGGGCATGGGGAAGTAACCGGGGCGGACAACTGGGAGACGACTCAACCTCACAGCAGAATACACCTGTTCAGGTACAGCAGTCTGGTGGAAGTCCACTCGATTCTGTTATCGCCATTGCTGCCGGAGAAGGTCACAGCATGGCTTTGAAAAGTGACGGCACCATCTGGGGCTGGGGAGGTAATTATTATGGGCAGCTCGGAGATAACTCCACCACAGATCGCCACCAGGCTGTGCAGGTGGCAGCACTCACTAATGTTATTGCAATATCCGGTGGCTGGCAGCACAGCATGGCCCTTAAAAAGGATGGTACCGTCTGGGCATGGGGAGGCAATTGGTATGGTCAGCTCGGGAATAACAGCACCAATGCAAGCCATGTTCCCGCCCAGGTACAGGATGGCTCAGGCAATTACCTTAGAACAGTTACAGAAATCGGTGCCAACAGGGATCAGAGTTATGCTCTGTTGCAGGATACAAGCGTTAAAGGATGGGGGTATCTACTGGACGGCAGCGGCACAACGGATGCCCTTGTCCCTGTTACTGTTGTGGACGGCAACAATGTTGCCCTGAGCCAGGTAAAAAAAATCAGCCGGGGAAAAGGAAACCATTTGCTGGCCATTAAGACAGATGGAACGGCATGGGCTGGAGGGTTTAATTTTTCGGGAGAACTCAATGACGGGAGCACGACTTCCAAGCCTTATGCTGTACAGGTTTATGGCCTTGATGGTTCTTTTCTTGGTGGTGTAATTGATGTCAGCGCAGGAGAGTATCACTCCCTTGCTCTTCTTTCCACTGGCAAAGTAATCTCCTGGGGTGACAATGCAGAAGGGCAGTTAGGAACCGGCACCACACAGAACAGCGCCCACCCGGTTCAGGTTATTCACCCAGACTCCACTCCGGTGACCACCAGCATCCATATAGCAACGGGAGATTCCCATGTGGTCAGTTTGCAGGCTGACAGGACGCTATTATCCTGGGGATCCAACAGCTTCGGCTCCCTGGGAAATGACAGCCGTAACCACAGCTCCACCGCAACCCCGGTGCTTCAGGCAGATGGAACGCCCTTGAGCGATATCATATCAGTCGCTGCAGGAGGTGGTTTCACCCTGGCATTAAAAAGTGATGGAACTGTCTGGGCATGGGGAAACAACTGGCGTGGACAATTGGGTAATGACAGCAATACGGATAGCGCTGTTCCGGTCCAGATCCTCTGTGACTCTAATATTTCCCATCCTCCCCTGGCCGATATCATCGCCATAGCTGCAGGGAGATACTTCGGTATGGCCCTTGACAGCAGCAACAACGTCTGGACCTGGGGAAGTAACAGCTCAGGACAACTGGGCGACGGCACAACTGACTCCAGGAACTTTGCCCACCAGATTCCCACGTTTGCAACTGTAACCGCTATTGCCGCAGGGGATTCCCATGCCTTGGCCCTGAAAAGTGACTATCAGGTCGCAGCATGGGGAGGGAATTATGCCGGACAACTGGGAACTGAAAACTACGATGACGCGCTTACTCCCCAAGGTGTACGTGGGAAATATCTAGGTACAAGTTACATAATTAATAGCATAGCTCAAATCAGCGCCAAGGGTGCTTTTAGCATGGCATTAAAAACTGATGGGACACTCCTGACCTGGGGGGATAACCGTTCTGGACAGCTGGCCTCTCTCTCTCCGGGTTATGATAGAAACTATGCCGATTATGCCGTAGACAACTTTTTCGCCTCCCTGAGTGGTGTCACCGGTATCACTGCAGGAACTTACCACGTTCTTGCCATACAGAATTCTCAGGTTCTGGCCTGGGGCGACAATTATGAAGGACAGCTTGGTAACGGCACACTCCAGGGGACAAATATTCCCACACCAATAATAAGCAGTGATGGCAGTACATTCAACAATGCTGTTCAGGTTAGCGCCGGTCCTTCAAGCTCCGTTATCAGAAAGGCTGATGGAACGGTGTGGAGCATTGGAAGCAATGACTACGGAGAGCTGGGAGACGGCAGCAGGGAGTGGAAGGCCTTTGAGGTAAAGGATTTTCTCGCCAAAGGCAACTTTCCGTGGACCATGTTTCTCCCTGGGATTATTAACGGTGCCAGGTAAGGGAAAGAGTGTAGAAATACTTTCGGCCCATTGAGAAAAACAAGGCCTGGAGTTCCAAACCCCATCCGGCAATTTTCCTGATTGACTGCAGGTGTCACGTGGTGGTGATCATACCAAAATGTTATCAAATCCATGTGAAAAAGGCATTGGACAAACCATATATCACGAGGTACACATATACTCCGTATGTAGTATTCTTTTTGTTGAACAGTGGGCTGCATAACAGGCCTTTTGCACTTCAGGGAAAATATTTGTCGTTACCCGGACCCTGACTGATAGAAAAAAGCAAGACATGCTGGAGAAAGATAATCCTGTCATGCAACAAACAAGCAACAAAAATAATAGAAACGTACAACTCATACTGACACTCACCTTTGCCGTTCTGGCAGCAGCTGTGTTCTTTTATTTAGACAGCAAAAGAAATCACAACCAGCAGCAACATCTCCAACGCGTTACAGCAAGATATGAATCGGCCTATAAAATTATTTACAGTCAGCATAAGCGAATGGCCACGACTCTTCGGGCAGGGATCATGGACAGATTCAAGATTGCAGATCTCTATCAAAAATTAGTCACTGCCAATGACGAAGAGAAAATCCGGATCCGCCAGGAGTTGTTAACCAGGGTAATGCCACGCTATAAAATGTTTCAGGAGACAATTCAACTGAGACAGCTCCATTTTCATCTTCGCAACAATGAATCCTTCCTGCGTCTTCACCGACCTGAAAAATTTGGTGACAATTTAACGGGCATACGGGACACTGTTGCCTATGTCAACAGAGAACAAGCCCCCATTGACGGCTTTGAAAATGGTAGAATATACGACGGTTATCGATTTGTTTTCCCCATTACCGCCAGTGACGGGGTGCATCTGGGCAGCATGGAAATGTCATTTGGCCTGGAGTCAATAACAGCTGCCATGATGGGGCAATATAACGTGCTCTGTAATTTTCTCATCGATGAAACTCTTATAGAGGCAAAGACATTCCCTGAAGAGATCAGGGAAAATTATGCAACATCACCTTTCAACGGCTACTTATACGATAAAAAAGTATTAGCGGAACTTGAAAAAGTATCCCAAAAAAAGTTGAAGGATCTTAAGCCGTGCCAAGAGACAGCTGTTGAGATGTGTACCAATGCCGGTAAAGAACTGGCAATATCAGTCCATGATTCCAGTAACGATGCCGTCTACACCACTATCCCTGTTTTTCATCCTTTGACAAATAAGACAGTCGCCGTATTCGTAACCAGAAGCAAATCAGCTTTCTTCACTACTCAAGCGGATCATTTCAAAACTGTTTTTTTTATGGGACTATTGTTGCTGGGTATGACTTCAATAGCCTTTTACATGCAGTATAATAGAAGAAAGGCGCTTGAAACAACCATGACCCTGTTGCAGCGGGAACGGGATATGTTCATGCAGGGATCGGTTATGACCTTTACCTGGCAGAACAGTGAAAACTGGCCGGTGGAACAGGTCTCTAGTAATGTCCTCACTCTTTTAGGATATCACGCAGATGAATTTCTTGACGGTTCTGTGTTGTACGCCCCGCTCATTCATCCAGATGACCAGCAAATGGTAATGGATAAGGTAACCAGAATAGAAGGATCTAAAGAGAACTGCTTTACCCATGAACCGTATCGGCTTATAACTCGTGCTGGTGAAATCGTCTGGATACTTGATAATACCACCGTCATTAGAGACAAGCAGAACCAGATTACTCATTTCCAAGGATACCTTGTCGATATCACGACAACAGTTCAGCTGGAAGGAGAAAAAAAAGCCATTGAGGTTACACTGCAGCGAAACAAAAAAATGCAAGCCATCGGATTAATGGCCGGTGGGGTTGCACATGACCTCAACAATATTCTCACCGGTATTACCGGATATCCGGATATCATGCTTTCAAAGCTACCGGCTGAAAGTGAGTTACGAATACCTCTGTCAGCGATCAAAGAATCAGGTGAGCGTGCGGCGGCAGTGATTGCCGATTTACTCACCGTGGCCCGTGGTGTCGCCAGCACCATGGTAAGTACTAATCTGAACACCCTGATTACTGAATATTTCAATTCCCCTGAAGGCCGTCAGGTACAAACACTCTATCAGCAGATTCATTTCCAACAGATACTTGGAAAAGATTTACCGGGCATCTCCTGTTCATCGATACATATTAAAAAGTGTATCATGAACCTGGTGATAAATGCTGCTGAAGCTATAGATAGCTCAGGAACCATAACAGTAAGCACTGCATCTGTTGTCCCGGAGTTACAGTGGGCAAAAGAGAACGGACTGAAACAGATACAATATATCCTCCTTACAGTAGCAGATACAGGAGCAGGCATCCCAAAGAAGGATATTGATCACATTTTTGAACCATTTTATACCAAAAAAGTGATGGGAAGAAGCGGAACAGGTCTCGGACTGGCAGTAGTCTGGAATACCATGGAAGACCACAAGGGAAAAATATTTGTGAAAAGCAGTGAAAAGGGAACCTGTTTTCAACTCTATTTTCCTGCCACCGCGAAGGAAGAAGCTGCTCACACCGATACTACCAGATTGAAACCGATGGGCGGAAACAATGAGCATATTCTGGTTGTGGATGATGAACCGCAGCTGAGGGATATCGCCAGCCAGATGTTACAGTCCATGGGTTACGATGTCATTTCTGTCTGCTCTGGCGAAAAGGCGATCCAGTATGTGGAGCAGAATCCAGTTGATTTACTGGTAATTGATATGCTGATGGAGCCTGGGATGAACGGTTGCCAAACCTATGAGCAGATACTGGAAATGTACCCTGGGCAGAAAGCTGTTATTGCCAGTGGATTCGCTGACAGTGCTGATGTCAAGACGACGCTTGAACTCGGTGCCAGTGGGTTTATCAAAAAACCTTACTCAATGAATCAGCTTGGTCGAACCGTTGTGGAAGCATTAAGGAACCCTTAAGCAATGTTTAAAAAAACAGAAATAGGCCTATCCTGCATAATTTGATTTGGTTAGATATCAGACTTCTCTCAGTGTCCCGGCTTATTGATGTTTTTGTTTTGGTGGTAATATTACAGGGTGTTTTTTATGATTTATGCGGGAATGTGGACGGCTTGTGATTGTTAGCATCTATTCTGCCGGAAGTTATGGTGCAGGAAGGCCGCAAAAACCATCTGGCAGCACTGGTCTCACTCACCCTTAGATAAAACGAGTCTAAAGCCTAGATCAGATTTCTGGCTGCCTCTGTAATTTTGTAATGCTGTTCCGTAACAAGTTTTACAGCTTCTCCTTTGAATTCACCTGTGTGATTTCTGCGTTTGCTTTTCTTCATATGAACACCTCCAAAGAGCAGTCTCACCGCTCTTGTTTTGTGTCCACTTTTTCTATATCACCTCAATATGCAGGTGGGTTTAATTTTAGCACATCCTTCAGGTTTGCGGATATCTGGCTTAGCCAGTATAAATGAGTTTCATGTACTCATCACTTCAATTTATGGATAAATAAAAATGTGGAAAGATAAAGGACAGCGACTGTACTTGTTGCCAACTATCACTTTGATCCTGATACTTATAGTCTCTGCGGGATTGCGATTTTGGGAGATAGGCGCTGAATCTTTATGGAATGATGAGCTTTCAAGCTGGGTGCAAGGTGATTACAATTCAATCGAAGAAGTTGTTAACGAAGGTGTAAGGCCAGATGTCCATCCTCCTGGATATCAAATTTTACTTCATTTTGTCATAAAGTACGTCGGTGAAACTGAGGTAGTATTGAGATTGCCTTCAGCTATTGCAGGCATCTTATCTGTTTTTGTGCTGTACCTTATTGGAACCCGACTATATTCCAGGAAAGAAGGGTTGACAGCCGCAGCTATTCTCGCAGTTTCGTGGGGCCCTATATTTTATGCTCAGGAAGCACGGGCCTATAGCATCTTGATGTTGACAACATCAGTGTCATTTTATT
>JAOZKN010000073.1:0-7801 GCA_029935315.1 Desulfocapsa sp.
CCCACAATCCACAGAGCAAGGTTCTGAACCTGTTTAATGGCCCTGTCTGACACACCACCGAATAATCCCTTGGCAATACCAATACCTCTTCGTCCCATAACAACCGTACCACATTTCTGCGCCTGTGCTTCTTTGATAATTCCATGGGACTCTTCAATGCCCGATTTTTCAGCCAGGGTGATAATGTTGGAATCTGGGATTCCAGCCTGGAGGAGGAGTTCTCTGGGGCCAAGAAAGAGACAGTCTGTACCGGAAAGGTGTGTGTCACACCACCCTTTGTCCCATCGGTCGTAAAAGCGTTCCGGGTTGCACTGAACTTTTTTGCTAAAAAGTGAAGAACAGTGAAACAAGTAGATCCGGATATCTTTTCTGCCTTCGAGGATGTGCGCCAGGTGGTCAACGGCCATAAGAGAAGCCGGACTCCCGTCCACAGGAACCAGAATATCCTTATGTTCTATTTCCCCATCAATAATCCATAAGGGTGTGTTGTGACATTTCTTGAAAATGGCGGCAGACACTGAACCCATGAGCATTTCAGCCACGCCATGTAGGCCGCGCCGTCCTAAAACAATGGCATCCGGCAACTCTTTCTCTGCTGTATGCAGGATACTGCCTCCAATATTATAGCCCGAGGGCTCAATGGATGTCTGGAATCGTTCCGGGTCAAATTCCGCCTGAATCAGTTGTCTCTGTATTTTATTCAGGTATCTTCTTGCGGTAACTTCTTTTTTGCTCTGTCCAGAATCAGGAATAAGTGAATTTTTTGAGTCAGCAACACTTGGCATAACAGAGTTTGAAGCAGTCACCCATGAACAGAAATGGAAATGGTAGTGCTCCTGTTTGGCAAAGAGTTTTATTATGTAGTCAATGGCGTGGTCTGAATAGCTTGAACCGTCAACGGCAACAATGATTTCTTTTTTCATAATTTTTTTTCTCCAGACTCCTTTGGAACCGGTTTGCGAACCGGTGTTTTTCTGACAACTTTTTTGTTAACTGCTACGGCAGTCTTTTTGCTTTTGAGCGCTTTTTTCTTTCTTGGTGGGGCAGTTTTCCAACTGCTGCCACGACTGAAACATTCCCACCCCCAACGCAGCCATCGTAAAAGAGCCATGGCCAGCCAAAGTGCCCACAGTAACATACTGATACGATAAACAAGGAGTGGAACACTGATAACCCAGGCCGTGGGCAGTGCGGATGCTGTTCTGTCCTGATACCAGTGAAGAGTGTGGCCGGAAGAGCCATTGCCGCCAATCTGCATATCGGGGTGGCCAAGGAGTCCTTGTTGTATGGCAAAAAACAGTGTCGCCAATGCTGCCAGGGTGAGAAAAACAAGTAGCACCTGCATAAGGTTAAAACTCACGACCCGTTTGACTTCATGGCCCTGCTTTTTGCGTAAGCCCAGCAGCAGAAGCCAGGCAACAACAATGGCTGCCATGCTTACATGAATTTGACTGAGGCCAAGACTGAGTAAGAGCCATTGCAGGGTTGAGAGTGGTGTAAACTGTATTTTTCCCAGAAACAGGGCAACCAGAATGATCACCAGTAATTCACCCCAGAAAAGGACAGCAGGACCAATGCGGGGGCCCCCTGTAAGTAAAATCCAGCGAGAGTTGGGAACATGCATTTCAATGGAACTGTTCACACTTTTTATACCCAGATCAACCTGCTCGGTTAGCGTTTTGCTTGTGAGTAATCCCTCGCTGCGCCAGCCGATCTCAACATGCTGCTCTCCTGGAGTGATTGGCAGGATCAGACGATTGTTTAAAAGTTGCAGGGGAATAGCCTTGTTGTCGATTGTGATCTTTTGCAAATCAATATCTTTTGGCAGGACTATGGGATGCTGCATCCCACGACTGGCTGTAAGGGAGAAGGAAAGGCTGTTCTCTGTTGCCCGATGTCCGGGTTTTACCAGCAATTTACTGCTGCTGATGGTCATTGTCGGGCCGGGAACCCCGTCAGGCCTGACGATGGAAAGTTTTAAGGTCTCTCCGGGATATGGATGGTATTCGGGATAGCGTTGGCCATTTGGATTCGTCTGGTTTATCTCTGGCAGGCCGTTGCTTTCCACATGCCAGATTGGACTTACATCAAGGAACCATACTTCATTCCAGGAAGATGTGTCCTTTGCGTGCAGGTCAAGGGTGTTCACAGCGTCCATTGAGGAGTTGTAGTGAAGAACGCTTTGCCCGGGCCCCATGTTGATACGGATATGTTTGTCTGCAATATGGAATCCGTCACTGGTGACATGTTCGCCAGGGAGCAGTGGGATATCAAGGGCAATGACACTGTCAGCGCTTTGGCGAATAATTCGGGTGCTGACACTCCATTTTAAATTCATGTGCAGAGTTCTTTCCACCTGTACGAAAACCGGAATCTCGATGTCCGTCCCTGCTTTGTTCGTGTCTGCTTCTGCTTCCTTACTGACCTGTATGCGATCAAGGCTGATCTGACGTGCAAGACGACCACCGGCACGAATTCCATTTATGTCCCATCCCTGTAAAGTGACCTGGGCGTGGGCAGGAAGGGTGGGAAAGCTGATGGAGAATTTGTTTCGCTTACTGAGGTCTTTACTCAGTGAAATGGTGTGGCTTCCAGGTTCCAGGCGAATAAGACTGAAGCCCTCATTGTTTAGCTGCAGGATACCGGCTTTCTTTTTCTCAAGCAGGATGGTTCTGAATACCCGATCTTTGCCGGGAAGCGATAGTGCACTGCGGACAAGGGCGTCAACCTGGAGAGTGATTGTCAGGATGTCCTCTTCCACGGAAATCATGCAATCATTGATGGTGACACAACTATCAGCACATTCCGGTGGGGCCAGAAGTCTGTCCTGCAGCTCCTCCAGAATCTCAGTAGAAGGGATTTCTGCCTTACTGTCTTGTGGGACAAGGCTTGCAGCAAACAGAAGCGCTGCAGCCATGGCCGTTGTTTTTACCGCCGTTTTTGCTCCTTTTGTGACAGTTCTTTTCTTTGCAGGAAGTAAACATCGGCGGAGAAATCCAAGCATCAGCAGCGTCAGGAGCAGAACCCGGACGAAGGCAAGAACGGTGTTTACAAGTGGTGAGAGCAAGAGAAAGCTTATCTGCTGTTCAGCTTTTACCGGGCCATCCCAGTGAAGTGCTATACGGGTCCAGCTCCAGTTGGGAAGGCCGGGCCCTGTTTGAATCATTTCCTGCGGGTCTATCTGGATTTTTTGTGGTTTGACCACCTGGCTCCGGCCTCCACTGACACCGTAAGTACTGCTGAGAACAGATTTCCTGAGAGTTTTGCCGTGGCGAACAGACTGCTCGGCCATTATTGCATCCTGCATCATTTCCGTTTCTGCGGTGCTGTTTGCCTTGACCGCTTTAGCCCTGGACTTTGAGGGGACGATTTGACGATAGCTTCCATACTCCAGCTGCGGATAAAGACCGATGCGGATTTCGTTTATCATATAGGGTATGGAACTGACAACAAGTATAAGCAGTACAAGAAAACCGCTTATTCGTGTGACTCGTTCGGCCTTTACTGAACTGATGATTTTCTGTAGGCCAAGGAGGGCAAGGAGTGGTAGCCAGAGGTAGCGTGGAGAACCGGGTTGATGAAAACAGAGGATGAGTGTAATCATGGCAGCAGTTCCCCATCCCCATCCCAGAATTCTCCCTGCAGCAAGGGCAATAATCAGCACCAGAAAAATATCGAGGAGGCTCCAGCCATTGAGCCAGGTAGAGACTTTGTCAACGCCTGTTGCGGAAAAGAGTTTCCACCCCGGCGGCAGATTGAGTTCTGCCGAGAGCTTTTGTACGCTGTGATCCCAGCCGATGGCAGGAATAACAAGCCGTCCAGTTTTAACGCCTGTTTCAATCCTTGATTCTGCCTGCAGTGCAAGGCTGCCCTGCCTGACTTCAACACCTGTTTTGTTGGACTTTTTAAGTTTGGTGATAAGCCGCGGACTGCCCTTGACTGTAACCCTTCCCAGATCCTGAGACAGGTCTGCATTCAGGCGCCAGTCGTAGGTCATGGTGCCGCTGATTGAATCGAGCACTGTGAGGCCGTCTCCCTGTTCATCAAGCCAGAGTTTTCTGTTTACCAGAAGACGATTTGGGACAGGATTTGGATTCCCCCTGTTTTTTTCAATAAGGCTCATCTCGCTTCCAGCGTTCATTAAGTATGCAGGCAAACTCTTCCAGTCATTAGGAAGAGCGGTTCGGCTTGGATCAATTGCCGGAACGCCCTTTATCTCAACCTGTCGGAGTTTGGGGTCGGCCGCAAAAACCCAGAGTTCCTGTTCCGGCCAGGGCCCGTCGATTACCGTGATTCCTAGAGATTCCGGAGGTTTTGGGCCTTTATTTCGAAGCCTAATGGTAATATTCCATTGTCCGGGGCGTACTTGTAACTGTAGTTTGTTGTGTTCGTCAAAGCGGATTGGCAGCGGGGAGTCTAAGGATAAAGGGATGAAACCCGAATATGGATTGAGGCCAAGGGTGACCTGCCTTGGAGAGCCGGAAACTGTCATTTGAATGTGTAAATGCTGGAGTAGGGGAACCCCGTCTTCAATTTTACGGAAAACCTGAAGAGAAAGGCTGTTTTCGTCTGCTTCCCTGCGTTCCTGTTTTTGTTTGAACCAGAGCCGGCCCTGTTTGTCCAGTTGAAGAGTCTCAACTTTTTTTCCGTGTAAGCTCAGTTCCACAAGGCCGGTGGCAGGTGGAATAAAAAGGTGTTCAGGCAATTCGTCCCAGGTAAATGTCCCGCTTACGGTGTGTTCTCCCGGCGGAAGCCATATTGCGGGGTTGCCGCCATCATTACTGATAAGCAGGTTGCTGCCATTGGCTTGAACCTGGTGGGGCCAGTAGGGTACAGAGCCTGGAAGTGGAACAAGACTTTTGGTTTCAATAAGAAACTTTTGGGTAAATGTTGCGCCATTTGCTTCTACATTGAGGATAAGGCTGGATGGCCAGATGCAGTATCTTTCACTTGTTTCTCCAGCATCCAGTGTGCAGAAATTTTCTTCCTGCTCGTACAGGACCCAGGGAATCCATTGCTGAAGTTCTTCCGGGATCTTACTTTGCTGTGCCTGAGCGCCTTGGAGGAGGCAGAAAAAAAGAAAACCGGAAAGAAGCAATCTGTACATAGTTGTTATCCTATTGAGATATTGATGGCAAAACGGATCTTTTTCTTAAGGTTTAGTATAGTTTGGATATAAAACATTTGTCAATGATGGCAGGTTCGTAAAATGGGTCAAATACAAAATGGATTTTAAAAAATGTTTTTTTTGACCATTGAAGATCTTGATTACCACCCAAACTCAGCTAAAAAAAGGTACTTTTCTTCTGATACAGCTAGTAGCAAGGGTTGCAGCGGGATACTGGCAAACAATCCCGCAGTGAGGTACGAACGTGGACGTTTGACGGTATCCTGCTGCGAATCTGCGGTTCCAAAAGCTACCAGCAAATGAAGCTGAGCTTTAGTGGTAATCAAGTTGAAGATGTGGTTGCAGAGTTCTTGTGATTGAGAGTGGTTGTACCGGGTTTATTCCTTCCAGCGCTTATGCATATATCTGGTAAGCGGAAAAAATATCTGCTAGACTGATGGAAATTCAAAACAATTCAAAGGAGTCCCTCTATGAAACGGATTACATTGTTGTCCTTTACTGCTCTGCTTTCCATTGCTTTGTCCGGTTGCGGTTATAACAGTCTGCAAACTCAGGAAGAGATAGTGTTTAAGGCCTGGGCAGACATTGAGTCTACTTTACAGCGCCGGGCTGACCTTATTCCCAATCTTGTGGAAACGGTAAAAGGCTATGCAAAACATGAGCAGGAAACCTTGCAGGCAGTGGTTGATGCCAGATCCAAGGCGGGCTCTGTGCAGATTTCTGCAAAAGATCTTGGCAACCCTGCCGCCATGCAGCAGATGCAGGCAGCTCAGGGCGGGCTTACTTCGGCTTTATCTAAACTTATGCTGGTGGTAGAGCGTTACCCTGACCTGAAAGCCAATCAGAATTTTCTTGATTTGCAAAACCAGTTGGAAGGCACTGAAAATCGAATCAGTGTCGCCCGTCAGCGCTACAATGCCGCTGTTTCAGATTTTAACGGGGCCATTCGTCGAATGCCTGCCAGTCTCACCAATAAATTTTTGCTCCACCTGGAACGTAAAGAATACTTTAAGGCGGAAGAGGGTGCCAAAGAGACTCCCAAGGTGAGTTTTTAACCCATGCCTCTGAAACGCTTTTCCACTGCATTTTTGTTTCTGTTGTTGCTGGCTCTCTGTTCTCCGGCGGCGGCCCTTGATGTTCCTCCCCTGCAGGGGCGGGTGAATGACACTGCCGGTATGTTTTCAGAACCGACCGTGACAGCCCTTGATTCGCTACTGGGTGAATTTGAGGCGACAGATTCTACTCAGATTGTTGTCCTCACGGTTCCCTCCCTTGAAGGAGATCTTCTGGAGGAATTTTCCCTGCGGGCTGTGGAGGTCTGGAAGATCGGGCAAAAGGAACTGGATAACGGTGCACTGCTTCTTATTACACGAGATGACAGGCGGCTGCGTATTGAGGTGGGCTACGGACTGGAAGGCAGTCTGACCGATCTTACTGCCGGCAGGATTATTGGTCAGGTCATTGTCCCCCGTTTTAAGGAAGGCAAGTTTGATGCTGGTGTAACAGATGGAGTGCAGGCTATGATTGCTGCCGTTCGTGGTGAGTTTACAGCCAGCCAGCAACCTGCAAATAAAGGTGGAGATGATCCAGGCGGTCTGATTTTTCTTACGATTATTGGTTTTACTTTTCTTGGTAAAATTCTTCATGGTAAAAAGCGTATGGCTGCGATGGTGGGTGCTGTTGCTCTGCCGGTAGTTTCTTTTTTCATGCTGCCTCATTTCGGGCTGCTCTTACTGCTCTTTATTCCATTGGGAGCATTAGCCGGTTTGTTTTTTGCTTCATTTTCGTCCACTGGCGGTGGCGGGTTTTATATGGGAGGTGGCGGCTACGGTGGCTCCTCAGGTGGTTTTGGCGGGGGCTTTAGTGGAGGTGGTGGCGGCTTTGGTGGCGGTGGTGCCTCGGGGGGATGGTAGACGTGAATATAAAAACAGACTCAGAATCAAGAGCCCAGTTGTTTTTCAGCCCGGAAGAGCAGCAGAAAATTTGTTCAGCAGTGCATGATGCAGAAAGGAAAACGTCTGGAGAACTGGTTCCCATGCTGGTTTGCGAAAGTCATTCTTATCCGCTGGCTGCAATACGAGGTGGAAGTGTTGTGGCTCTTATTATTGCTCTGGCCCTGACTGCGCCTGTTGCCGGGTTGTTTTGGCTGGGGGGTACTAATATGTGGGTTTTCCTTGGCCTCTTTTTCCCGTTTTTCTGGCTGAGTAACCTGCTGATCAGTCGCACTCCATCCCTAAAACGTTTTTTTCTCTTTACTGATGAAATGGACGCAGAGGTGCAAAACTCCGCATTTGTTGCTTTCTTTGAGGAACGTCTCGACAAAACGAGGGATGCTAACGGGATTCTAATTTATATTTCACTCCTTGAACATCGTGCCTGGATTATTGCCGATGGCGGTATAAATGATCACATTGAGAGTAAACAATGGGATGAAGCCGTGCAGTGTATAACCAGTGGCATTAAAGAAAGACGAGCCTGTGATTCACTTTGTCAGGCGATTGCGATGATTGGTGATATTCTGAGTAAAGAATTTCCAATTCGTGAAGATGACCAGAATGAGTTGCATGATTTAATTCTTCGCTGAGCCTGCCGTAACCTTCCAGGATGTCAGGAGAGTGCACGAGTCTGATATTACTCGATTTCGGCAGGCAGGCCATCACGGCTTTGCAGAAG
>JAOZKN010000073.1:7901-14107 GCA_029935315.1 Desulfocapsa sp.
CACGAGTCTGATATTACTCGATTTCGGCAGGCAGGCCATCACGGCTTTGCAGAAGAAGGTTGCCAATGCGTTCTTTTTCGTACTGATTTTGAGCTTTCATATAACTGTCCTGTTCCTGACCCCGGATGCTATTGTTCTGGTTCAGAAAACGGGATCGTTTTGCGATAAGTGTCTTCCAGGCGTTGAAATGTTTATAAAAGAGTTTTTCAACCGTACCATCTTTGACCAATACGCTGAGTTTTTTGTTGATGGCTGGCATATGTTTGGCAAGGGCAGAGTTTTTGCCAATGGTCATATGAAATGTCTGTGTGGTCACGGGAGGATCCAGAATGGTAATGGAATCCTCGCCCTGCAGAAGTCTGCTGTAGATAAGTGCTGTGAATAAATCAACAATAAGGTAGTCAGCTTCACCACGGTTGAGAAGTTCTATGGCGCGCTCAAAGGCTATAAATTTTACACGTAAGTTGTCTTTAATAAAAGTATCAAATTCCTCTCCGTAACTTTCTCCTATGTTACTGACACCTCTCTTTCCAATAAGAGATTCCCAGCGACCAAAGGGAAACTCGCTTCCCTTTTTTACGACGATAACGGTGGGTTGAGGCAGGTAGGGTGTCGAGTAATCCATATAGGAGGCACGTTCATCATTCTTGTAAGCAGAGACGATCATATCGACCTCGCCAGCTTTGCATTTATCCTGCACTTGCTGCCAGTTGCCAGTATGTCTCACGTCATAGCTCAGACCAAGATCTGTTAAGATCGATCTGGCAAGATCAGGCCCGATCCCGGTGAGTTTGTTATACTGTTCCCAGACAACAGGTGGTGCTTTTGGGTTACCGGAAATAATAAAATTTTCTGTGGCAGAGGCGGAAAAGGATATGAGAGAGAAAAGGAAAAGGCTGGATATAAAAATGGCACGTGTTTTCATAATACCTCGAAATGGATAGGATAGTTGAGGGTTGTTTGTCTTGTGCAAGGTATACTACCAGATTTCAAAGAAACCGCAAAGTGCTGGTGATGCTAACTGGCAAGAAAGACACTACATTGATAAATCCTCTATCATGCAGTGTGCATACAATCCTTTGGGATCGTTAAAGAGCATTATTTCCCTGATCGGGGTTAGAAGACGATTCAGTACGGTCAACAGCGATTGAGGGACAGTCACTGAACTCAGCCAGTGTGCAGCCTGAACAGAAAAAATCTTCAAAAGTTCATCTGTTACCGTTTGCGGTTTTCGGATGTAGCGGGCACTGTACTCACTTAAACCGGCCAGGTCGGCGGCAGATTGTATTGCATCATCCATGCTGCCAAGTTTGTCAACCAGCCCGATTTTCCGGGCGGTCTGGCCATCAAAAACACGACCCTGAGCAATTTCAGAAACATGAACCTGATCCATGGCTCTTCCCTTGGATACAATCTCAAGGAACTGGTCATAACCATGCCTGAGGGTTATGGATATGGACTCTTTCAGGAGTGGGGAAATAGGGCGGGTAAGATTTAGAGAAGATGCGAGGCTGGTGGTTCCCACTCCGTCATTATAGATACCCATGTTCGCCAGACTTTTTTCAAAGGTGGGGATTGCGGCAAAAATACCAATGGAACCGGTAAGGGTCACGGGGGATGCCCAGATTTCATCCGCATCTGCTGCAATCCAGTAGCCGCCTGAAGCTGCCATGGAGCCCATTGATATGACGATGGGTTTTCCTGTTTTCTTAAATTGAAGAATTTCCTGTCTGATTATCTCAGAGGCAAAGACAGAACCTCCTCCGGAGATGACGCGAAGGACAAGTGCGTTGATATTTGAATTCTCACGTGCTTCCCGAATCATGTCTGCAAGGCTGTCTCCACCAATGGCCCCAATGGGTTGCTTGCCATTTAGAATCGGGCCCTGGGCGATGATAATGCCTACGCTTGGTTCTTCCAGTCCATTGTAGATATATGAACGGGAAAGAGTACTGAGGTAATGGCCCAGGCTGATCTGTTGAAAATCGCCCTCACTGTCTTTTCCTGTAACAGTTGTCAGGTACTCACGTAATTCTGCACGTGTCTTCAGTCCATCTACGAGACCGGTGTCAAGGGCCAGTCGCGCTGTATCTCCACCTGCTGTGGCGAGTTCCGAGGCAATATTTTCGATATAGTCATTGAGGGCATTGGCGTCAAGCCCGCGTTCATGGATGATATCGCCACTAATATTCTCCCAGAGAACTGAGAGCCAGCTCATATTTTGAGTTTTGGCTTCAGGAGACATGGAGTTTCGCATAATGGGCTCAAGGGCTGATTTGTAAGTTCCCACCCGGAAAATATTATAATTGATTTTCAGTGTCTCAATGGCGTCTTTAAAATAGAGCCTGAAGGTTCCAATTCCATGAAGATCAACTCCACCCATGGGGTTGAGATAGACTTCATCTGCATAGCTGGCAAGGTAATAGGCTTTTTGTGAATAATAATCTTCGGCGGCAATAACCGGCTTTTTACTCTCTTTAAATTCCGTGAGCGCTTTGCCAATGATCTGCAGCTGGTTAAGTCCTACGGAGCCGAGGTTGGAGAGATCAAGGAGGATGCAGGTGACATTGTCGTCTGTGGCAGCTGTCTTTATGGCATCCAGAATATCCTGAAAGAGTGTCTCCGTGGGCAGTCTCTCGAAGCCAAGCATGTTATTGACCAGTGTGGACATTGGATCTGTCATTTTTTTCTCTTCTACAATATCACCAGATAAGCTGAGAAGAAGGGCCCCTCTTTTAGAAACGGTACCTTCACTTTTCTGGTTTTGGGAGGTAATGGCAGAAAAGAGAAAGAAGAGCAGAAGCAGAAAAACAATATTCATCGTGAATATTCTAAAACCGGTAAGGATTTTTCCTACCCAGCGGAATATGTTCATTATGGAATGGATTAAGTCTTTCATTTGTCGTTATTTTGTTGAGTTAAGGGAATGGTGCAATGTGAAAAAGAATAGCAAGCGACAGGACAGAAGTAAATGAACTTTTTGATGGATCTGTAAAATTCTGTATCTTTTTCGTAGCAGGCTTATGAAAAAGGCAGCTGTAGTTGCAGTGGGGGGCTTTGGGACGTGTGGCTGAGGTTGGAAACCGTTATTCCCAATAGTCTGATTTCTGTCTTTCCGGCGTCAGTGCTTACAAGTAGTGCAGGGATATATTGCATAATCTCCTCTGCGTTATATAGAGGGGTGGCTGAGGTGTGAGAGCGGGTCACGGTTGTGAAATCGTGATATCGAACTTTCAGGGTGACGGTGGTGCCGCCACAATCCTTTTTCTGCAGGCTCCGCCCGACTTTTTCACTTAAGTTGACCAGGATTTTGTCGATTTCTGCTAGATCTAGTACATCGGTGTGCAGGGTTGTCTCCGTGCCAATGGACTTTCGGCCCCTGCTGACCTGTACTGGTCTGTCGTCTATACCCCGAACAATATCGTAAAAAAATATGCCGGCTTTTCCAAAGAAACGTCCCAGTTCTTTTCTGCTAAAGCGAAAAAGGTCAGCACCTTTGCGTACCCCAAGGGCGTGCATTTTCTTTTCTGTAACTTTACCAACACCATAAAATCTCCCAATGGCAAGTTCTGCCAGAAAGGCGTCCGCTTCCTCCCTGCGAATGATTGTTAAGCCATCTGGCTTGTTGATGTCAGAAGCTGTTTTTGCCAGAAATTTGTTGTGGGAAATTCCGGCAGAACAGGTGAGCCCCACTTCATGAAAAACCTGGCCTCTGATACGTTCTGCCGTTTTGGCGGCATCGTCGATGTTGGAATGATTGTCTGAAATATCAAGAAATGCCTCATCCAGTGACAGCGGCTCAATGACCGGGGCATTTTCCTGGAATATGTCCATTATCTGATGCGACACCTCCCTGTAACGATCTTTTCGTGGTTTTACAAAGAGGGCATGGGGACAGCATCTGACAGCTTTTGCAGCAGACATGGCAGAGTGGATGCCATACTTTCTGGCTTCATAAGAACATGCTGCCACAACACCACGACCTTTCGGGTTACCACCAACAATAAGGGGGCGGCCAGCGTATTTAGGGTTGTCCATCTGTTCCACGGAGGCAAAGAAGGCATCCATATCAATATGGAGTATGTGTCTGTCTGTTGGCATAGACGTTGATTTTTAAGATGGGTGATAGAAAAAAGCAATCGTAAAGAAAGATTTCATGCTACACTGTGAAGCTTTTATGTGGGCTACACTTTGAGGAGAACAGGGAATGCGTGATATCATAGTAAAAAGTGAATTGTTTGGTGGTCTGTCGCCAGAACATCTTGATGAAATAGCTAATATTGCAGTGGAAAAGAAATTTAAGCGTGGTGAGACTATCTTTTTTGAAGGAGATCCCGGTACTGGATTTTATATGGTGGCCACAGGAAAAGTTAAAATATTTAAGACCTCCCTTTCAGGTAAAGAACAGATTTTACATATTTTTGGAGCGGGCGAGCCTTTTGGAGAAGTCCCGGTTTTTCATGATCAGCCTTTTCCTGCCAATGCCACAGCTCTTGAAAAAACGAGTCTGATCTTTTTCCCGCGTGAACGTTTTGTGGAGCTTGTCTATTCCATGCCCTCCCTGGTTATGAATATGCTCGCCGTTCTTTCCATGCGACTGCGCCGTTTTGCCACCCAGATTGAAAACCTGTCGTTAAAAGAAGTTCCTGCCCGATTGGCCGGGTATCTGCTCTATCTCTCTGTTGAACAGGGGAACAGAGATCAGGTAACACTCGATATCTCCAAGGGGCAGCTTGCCAGTTTGCTGGGTACTATTCCGGAAACCCTCTCTCGCATTTTTGCAAGGATGAGTGAAGAAGGATTGATCAAGGTGGATGGAAAACAGATCAGTCTCCTTGATATGGACGGGCTTGAGGATAAGGGATAAGGGTTGTGCAGATCCGCTTCGTTCTCCTTCTGGCGCTGCTCACCGCCTTTCCCCCGCTGGCTACAGATATGTATCTGCCCGCCATTCCGTATCTGGTGGAGGTTTGGGGGTATCCTCTTTCCATTGTGAATCTTACACTGGTAATGTTTTTTGTAACCTACTGTATTTCACTGCTCTTTTACGGGCCTCTGTCTGATCGTTTCGGGAGAAAACCTCCCCTGATCAGTGGTATTTTGCTCTTTATTGCGGCCAGTCTGCTCTGTGCTTTTTCAACGAATATCTGGATGCTTGTCGGTGCCAGGATTATTCAGGGCATGGGGGCAGGAGCGGCATCTTCTATTTCTCTGGCCATGGCCAGAGATCGTCTGGAGAGGGGGGCACGGGAGCGGGTACTCAGTCAGGTCTCCGTGATAATGGCTATAGCCCCCATGGTCTCTCCCATGATTGGCAGTTTGATTATGGAGTATCTGTCCTGGTCCTGGGTTTTTGTTGCCCAGGGGCTTATGGGAATGGTGGCTCTTGTTGGTGTCTTTGCAACCGCAGAGTCACATGGTGGTGATGACGGGGAGCCCCTTGCAGCGCTATTGCAAAAGTATGGTCGTATATTTGTGAATCGTCGTTTTATGGGAGTTGTGTTTTGTAATGCTGTGATTGCACTCCCGCTGTTTGCGTTTATTGCTGGTTCTTCCAGTATTTATATAAACAGGTTTGGGCTGAGTGAGAATGTGTTTGCCATGTTTTTTGGCGCGAATGCATTCTGCTTTATGGCAGGTTCCATGACTTGTATGCGTTTTGGAGCAAAATGGGGAACACTGCCCATGATAAGTAGTGGTTACGCCGGGATTGTGTTTGGTGGAATGCTTATGCTGCTGAATGATTTTGCTGGACCTTTGCAGTTCGCCATTCCCATGGGAATCATCACCTTCTCTCTGGGACTGAGTCGTCCGCCATCCAATAATCTTGCCCTCGAACAGGTGAGCCGGGATGCCGGTACCGCTTCTTCCCTTATGGTATTTTCCTATTTTATGTGCGGCGCACTATCAATGGCGGTTGTTTCTCTGGAATGGTCAAATACGCTCGTTTATATCGGGTGGTTGTCTCTTTGCAGTGGGAGTGTTGCCTTCACTTTCTGGTTATTTCTGAAAAAACATCTTTGCATTGTTCAAGGCACTTCCTGATGCAGAGAAAAGGTTGGTGAATTTTATGGATTCGGACTGCAGACCGTTTGACTTGCTTTGTCAGGAGTGTAATGATCGTTAAATTGTATCCATATTAAATTTGTTTTTGTAAATATAAAACAGGGCAAGCCATTCCATTTTATTGCTAAATTCCAGGGCAA
>JAOZKN010000158.1 GCA_029935315.1 Desulfocapsa sp.
TGTAGCATCACATTGGAATTTTACTCATTTGGGCCGTTTTTCCGGGAGTTATAAAGCTCTTTTCGGAGAAAGTCCAAAAACAACTCGAGATCAATGACCTTCGCCGGTTTCTCTATACTTCCAGAGTTCCCGCTCCTTTTTCTGCTCAGCTCTGTTCTTCTATAAAACTCCTGACCTCAGAAGTAATTCCAAGCTGATTACCCAACTCGTCAAGCCAGTTTCGCTCTGTTTCTGTATCGACATCAATGGTTGCCGCGGCTAGCATATACATGGTTTTGGCCACTGAAGGATCCTTGATGCCATCGGTCAGCTCAGTTAAGGATTTTGGCTGGTGCAGCTCACCAATCAGAAACATTTTTTCTTCACTGCTAAGCTCCGCTCCCCGTAAACGGTCAAGTATTGCTTTCTCTTCAGACTCATCGAGGGTGCCATCGGCATGGGCAGCAGCAATCATTACCTGAATGAGCCGTAACGCCAGCCCTTCTCCTGCTGCCTTTTCTTCAGTTGTTACTGATGGAACTGGTGGTGCCTGTGTTGCGCCAGGGAGTGGTGGCGGGGGAGGTGTCTTGCTTGTCCCGGGTTCTGACGGAATTGCTGGTGGGGCAGGAGCCGCAATGGGGTTGCTACTTTTTTGTTCTTTTTGATCTTTCAGGATTTCAAAGGCACCAACTCCCAGGCCAACCATGGTCATCAAGCCTGCGCCAGACGAAAGAGAGTCGAGTAAGCCACCGCCCTTTTTGTTGCCAGTAAGAGTCTCTTTCAGTATCTTTCCCAATAACTTTTCAGCATTAAACATTGCCAGACCTCAATTTCTTTGCTTGTGGAAACTTCTGTTGCATATGAATGTTAGCCACTTGTCTATACCAGCAATTCACCGTCAGGTCATCCCTATTGCCAGCTGTGCGGCTAATCCGACTTGGTGATAATGCAAAAGAATGATAA
Organism: Desulfocapsa sp.; assembly: GCA_029935315.1. GTDB lineage: Bacteria > Desulfobacterota > Desulfobulbia > Desulfobulbales > Desulfocapsaceae > Desulfocapsa. The sequence continues at coordinate 943 of JAOZKN010000158.1, forward strand.
CTTTATTGTGTGCAGTGTGTCTGACATGTGGCAAACAGAGAACATGTCGGTATTGAGACATCCCGGGTGAGGTTTTGCTGAGCTGCTTAATAAGAGGAGTTGTTATGGGAAAAGAATGGACAGTGGGTGAGTTGTTGGGCACCTCGAACGCGTATTGGCGCGGTTGTGCCTTGCAGGCAGCTGTACGATTGGAAATCTTCAGTGTGCTCAATGATCAGCACCTGAGCCTGGAAAAAGTTACTGGCCTGATTGGGAGTGATCTGCGGGGGACGGAGTATTTGTTGAATGGTCTCAGTGCCATGGGACTGCTCAGCAAAGAAGATGCGCTATACAGTAATACCCCTGAAACGCGTACACTGCTTTGTAAAGATTCTACGACCTATGTTGGCCATATTATCCTCCATCACCATCATATTCTTGATGGATGGGCCCAGCTTGATACAGCGGTGACCACAGGTGAACCTGTCACCAGGAGATCCTATGGCGAAGCAATTGAACGGGAAAGTTTTTTAATGGGGATGTTCAATCTGGCCATGGGAATTGCCCCTGCCATTGCCGCACAGATTGATCTTTCCTCGCACCACCGACTCCTTGATCTGGGTGGCGGCCCTGGAACCTTTGCCATTCATTTTTGTCTTGCCAATCCGGATTTAGAGGCCGTTATTTATGACCGGCCAACCACACAGTCCTTTGCTGAGGAAACAGTGGCTCAATTCGGCTTGGGAGAGCGGGTAGGGTTTGCCGGTGGCGATATAACAACAGACACTATTCCTCGTGGACCCTATGATGTCGCCTGGCTTTCACATCTTCTCCATAGTAACGGCCCTGACGATTGTCAGCAGATCATTGATAAAACTGTTGCTGCAATGGAACCGGGGGGGATGCTCCTGATTCATGATTTTATCCTTGATAACAGCAAAGACGGGCCGGAATTTCCGGCATTATTTTCCCTGAACATGCTGGTCAATAATCCGGCTGGCCGATCCTATTCAGAGGAAGAATTAACAACCATGTTGCGGAACAGTGGAGTACATTCCATCAAACGACACCCTTTCCGGGGGCCTACTGATTCTTCTGTTCTTTACGGAACAGTCTGAGTGCTGATTTGACGGGGAGTTGCTTGTAGACATGGAAAATTTTATCCTTATTTTTATTTGTCTTGCTGCAGGGATGGGTCTGCAAAGAATATCGCTTTTTGCAGATAATGCTCCGCAAACGCTGAACCTCTATGTTATCTGGGTTGCGCTGCCTGCTTTGATTTTACGCCAGGTTCCAACCCTTTCTTTTTCCACGGACCTTTTTATCCTGCTGCTTATGCCCTGGCTGATGGTGGTTTTAGGGGCTGTTCTCGTGTTTGTTGCCAGTCGATTGTTCTGCTGGTCTCGGGAAGTTACGGCGGTACTCCTGCTCACTGTTCCTCTGGGGAATACTTCATTTCTAGGTATTCCTATGATTGAGGCCTTTTGGGGTGCTGAAATGGTTTCCTACGGGATTATCTATGATCAGTTCGGGTCATTTCTGGCACTTTCAACCTATGGTTCTTTTGTTCTTGCACTTTACAGCGAGCAGGAGCGCCAGGGGGCAGGTGAAATCCTGAAAAAGGTTCTGATGTTTCCACCATTTATTGCCCTGATTGTGGCTCTTGTCTTTGCAAAACATCTGCAACAGCCAGCTCTTGCAGGAAGCTTGTCATTGATCGCCTCTTCTCTGGTGCCCGTGGTTATTTTCGCCATTGGTTTGCAGCTGAAAATCAAGCTGGCACCGGGGCAGACCATTCCTTTTTGTTTCGGGCTGACGACCAAACTGCTCATAGCCCCTTTTGCTGCTCTTTTTATCTGCCAGCTCTTAGGCCTTGATGGTCCTGCAGCACGAATTGCTGTCTTTGAGGCGGGGATGCCACCCATGGTGACGGCAGGAGCAATGGCCATGAGTGCAGGGCTCGCTCCACGATTGACAGCGGCTCTGGTGGGTTGGGGGATTCTCCTCTCCTTTGCCAGCCTTTCCTTACTTTCTGTATTTATTTGAGTTGTTTTTTCTTTGGCCTGGATTGTGAGAGACTGAAACGTCCGCCAATGGAGGCCACGATGATAATGCCCATGCCAAGCAGAACCTGGGGGGAGACTGTTTTTCCATGAACCAGAGCCACCATCAGCACAGACAGGGGCGGGGTGAGGTAGCTGAGAAAACCAATAATAACCATGTTCCCTTTAGTGACCGCACGATTCCATAAAAAGAACGAAAGTCCCAGTGGGATACAGCCAAGATATACGGCTGCAGAAAGTGACCGGAGTGAAGGTACTTCGTGGGGCATGGTGAACAGGTAGAGTAAAGCCGAAAGAAGGGCTGCAATAATGGTAAAAGTCGTCATGGGTTCTTTGCGTATCTTCACATGGCTTAAGGCCACGGAGAAACTGGACCAGATAAGGCCGCATGCCAGTGCCAGAAGGTATCCCTGCATGTAATCTGCACTAAAACTGAGATCCTTCCCCGATGCAATAACAAGCCCAGCCCCCACCATCCCCACAAGAGCAGTAATCATGATGGAGAGTTTTAATTTTTTAAACAGAATAACGGAAGAAAAGACCACTATCCAGAAGGACCAGGTGGTGGCCAGGATTGCCCCTTCTGCCATGGGGGCTCTGCTTAAAGCCATGTAATAGACGTAATGGTAGATGAAAATTCCCCAGACACCCAGGAGCAGAGCTTTTGGGTTGGGAATAAATAGGCTGAAGGATCGCGTCAGGAGGATGTCCTGAATATAGAGAAAGATGGCTGCGCTGGTAAAGCTGAAGAACATAAGTTCTTCCGTTGAAAGCCCCGCCAGTCCAGATCCAGTCGCCGCAGGGAGGCTTGCCCAGCACAGGATTGCACCCATTGCATAGAGATAATATTTCATGTTTTTTTTCTGCTGAGCCAACTCTGGAATAAAATACTGCCGATGATCAGAGTCAGGCCGATAAAGGTTGCCGGGTAAATTTTTTCTTTTACCACAATGCTTAAGAGTAAAAGAGAAAAGAATGGTGTTATATAAATTAAGTTCCCTATTCGTGCAGCCGAAGACGTCAGCTGCAGGGCGGTCAGCCAGAGGGCAAAGGTAATGCTCATTTCAAATAAGCCAATATAGATCAACGGCAGCCAGGCGCGGGCTAGCGGAAACTCTATTCCACCGCTAAACATACAAAACAGTGTTGTATAGAACAGGCCAAAGCAGAATCCGGTGAAGAGTTTAAGGACAGGATCAAGTCCGTCTTTTGCATTGAAGAGCCAGTATACTGCCCAGATCAGTGTCGAACCGGCTGCCAGGAAAACCCCAAGACTACTGACGTCCCCAAAGTTTACAAACTCTCCTCTGGTGGAAATAATCACAGCACCTGCAAAACTGATCAATACAGCCAGAAACTGTGTCTTGCTCAGTGATTGGCCAAGAATGGGAACCGAGAGCAGAGTGAGGACCAGAGGCCAGCCATAGTTCAGGCTCATGGCAATTTGTCCCGGGAGGATATCGTATGCCTTGAACAGAATAACGTAATAGAGGAAGGGGTTGAGAAAACCGAGCAGCGCAGCCCTGCTCAGGGATTTGCGCTTGC
>JAOZKN010000074.1 GCA_029935315.1 Desulfocapsa sp.
CCAACTCAAAACCCGCCTACACGAAAACCAAACCACGAAACTTCAACTAGCCGACACCATCGTCAAACAGGCCCCCAACCGTAAAACTAAAGAGCAATGACCGAGCCAATCACTTCGAATAATTCACAGCTTCTGATCTATCAATCCGAAGACGGCATAACTCGCCTTGAGGTTCAGCTTCAGGATGAAACAGTATGGCTTAGCCAAAAACATATGGCTGAACTGTTTCAGACGAGTAAACAGAACATTGGACAGCACCTGAAAAATATTTTTGTGGAAGGGGAGCTGGCCGAAAATGCAGTTGTAAAGAAATTCTTTACAACTGCCGCAGACGGCAAGAAATATCAGACAAATTTCTATAACCTTGATGCTGTCATCTCGGTGGGGTATCGGATAAAATCCCATGTAGCCACCCGTTTCCGGCAATGGGCCACACGCCATATCCATGAGTTTCTAGTCAAAGGTTTTGTCCTGGACGACGAACGGTTAAAAAATCCAGATCAGCCCTTTGACTATTTTGATGAGCTACTCCGTCGTATCCAGGATATCCGCACCTCAGAAAAGCGGTTCTATCGAAAAATTACTGACACCTACGCAACCTCCGTTGACTATGACCCTACTTTGAATATCAGTATCACTTTTTTTAAGACAGTACAGAACAAGATGCATTGGGCTATCACTGGTCAGACAGCGACCGAAATCATTCATAACCGTGCCGATTACCGCAAAGACAATATGGGATTGACGAATTGGCGTAGTGCAAAGGTCAGAAAAAGGGATGTGCTTACAGCTAAAAATTATCTCACTCGGGAGGAGCTTGCTGCCCTCAACAATCTGGTTGAGCAATATCTGGTTTTTGCAGAAGGTCAGGCCATGCGTCGTAATGCAATGTATATGGCAGACTGGATAAGCAAACTTGATGGATTTCTCAGCCTCAACGACCGTAATGTTCTTGAACATGCTGGAAAAGTTTCGCACCAGATGGCAAAAGAACTGGCAGAGAATGAGTATGACAAGTTTCAGAATAAACGCTTACAACTAGAGGCCAAACAGGCCGAGGAACAAGACCTGGAACAGTTAAACAGGATGATTGAAAGTACGATCAAAAACAAAAGGAAAAACGATTGATAACGGGGGCAGAGGTCATCGATAATAGATGTCACTACGGCCAGTCCATGGGCTGAAGAATATACAATGTGCTGTTTTTAACCAGTTGAATTACATGAGAATACTCCTCGATACAAATATTGTCATCCTACTTGAGGATTTATCCAAAGCTCTTCATACCAGTTTCGGAGATTTTGTCAGGTTAGCCAATACTCATAATCATACGTTACTTGTCCATCTTGGTTCCCTCGATGACATCGAAAGAGACCCCGATACAGAACGACAGAAAATAAGCCTGTCTCGTTTTAGAAAACACACACTCCTCACTCCACCACCAGAGCCACCGTCAGTAGCAGAATTAACAACATATAGTTTGACACAGGTAATGACAAATAGAACAAATTGGTGATTACGATGAAATTAATAAAATTGTACAGCTTGTCTCAAAGAGGACTGTCTATTCCCACGAAGAAATTGTGCTTAGTCCATTGTCATGCCATCTCTTAGCATCGCAGCCGATTGTCTTTTAACTGATATTCCCTTTGCCCTTGAAAAGGCTATGAAGGAACGTCTGACCATTGATAATCCCAAATATATTGCAGCCAAGAAATTTGGTCGCTGGATCGGCAAAGATCTGAAGCCTAAGCTGAAGTATTATGAGTCCACAGCCCATGGTCTGCGATTTCCCCGTGGTTTTGCCAACCAGGCAGTACTGCTCTGTCGTGATTTTCTCAAACAGACCCCTGCAATTCAGGATAATCGTCTGCTGCTTCCTGAAGAAGAATTCAGCTTTCGTGGCGTCTTGCGGCCCTATCAGGAGGCTGCTCTGCTGGCCACAGAAAAACGTTCCTTTGGAGTGATTGAGGCGGGAACTGGGAGCGGGAAGACGGTTATGGCTCTGGCCATCATTGCCAGGAGAAAGCAGGCGACGCTGGTTATTGTCCATACCAAAGAGCTGCTGTATCAGTGGCAGAAACGTATTCGGGAGTTTCTTGGTTGTGAGGCGGGTCTGGTGGGTGACGGACATTTTGATATACAGCGGATCACGGTGGCCATTGTCAATACTGCCAGGAAGCGGATCCTGGAGCTTGCGCCGCATTTTGGCCATCTGGTTGTGGATGAGTGTCACCGGGTTCCTGCCACGCTGTTCACGGACGTGGTGAGTAACTTTGCTGGCCACTATCTCCTCGGACTTTCCGCCACAGCCTTTCGCAGTGATGAGGGTCTGACCCGGTTGATCTATTTCTATATGGGTGACAGGATTCACAAGGTGGATCAGGAAGAATTGCAACAGAGTGGTGCCATCGTCAAGCCGGAACTTCGGCGTTGCAAGACTGCATTTCAGTATACTTACAGTGGTGACTATCAGCCGCTCATTGCAGCGCTGACCAAAGACAAGGCCAGAAATAAACAGATAATAGCCGACGTCCTTCGTGAGAGTCGTATGGAAGGGGCGGGGATTCAGTTGCTGGTGTCAGATCGCATCAGCCACTGCCAGATTTTTGCGGAAGAACTGTTACGTCAGGGAGTAAATGTTGTTCTGCTCACCGGGCAGACTTCTGCCGAGCAGCGTGCTGTCATTGTTGAGCAGGTACAGAACGGACAGGTGCAGGTGTTAGTCGCCACTCTGCAGTTGATCGGAGAAGGCTTCGACTGTCCGGGGTTGACCACTCTTTTTCTGAGCACGCCAATCACTTTTGAGGGGCGTTTGCTGCAGGTTATGGGGCGCATTATGCGGCCGGCACGGGGGAAGCGTGCCATCGTCTATGACTATGTGGACGAGTGCGTCTCGGTGCTCAATCGTTCTGCCAAAGCCAGGAAAAAGATTTTGGACGGATTCTGAGCGAATTGTCTTGCTATGCTCCTGAGCTTTTGTTATTCTGTGTAATTTTCGTCCAGATTTATTGAGGATATTTTTGAAGCATCCGCAGAAAGCAGGATGCTTTTTTTATTTTATACGAGGCAGCAGATGGAACAGGATAAAATTCGTAACGTGGCAATCATTGCCCATGTTGATCACGGTAAAACAACTCTGGTTGATGAGTTATTCAAACACTCCGGGATGTTCAGAGAAAACCAGCAGGTAAATGAACGCCTTATGGACTCCGGGGATCTTGAGCGGGAACGCGGAATTACCATTACTGCCAAAAACGGATCTTACGAATATAATGACTTTTGGATCAATATCATCGATACTCCCGGCCATGCCGATTTTGGCGGTCAGGTGGAGCGGGTACTGCGTATGGCGGATGGTGCGCTGCTTCTGGTGGATGCCCAGGAAGGTCCCATGCCTCAGACCTATTTTGTCCTGAAAAAAGCGTTGGCCAACAATCTCCCTGTTATTGTTGTTATTAATAAAATTGATAAACCTGCTGCTCGTTGTGACTGGGTCGTGGATCAGGTTTTTGATCTCTTTGTCAAACTTGATGCTCCCGATGATGTACTTGATTTTCCTGTTGTGTATGCCTCTGCCAAAGAAGGATATGCCCTTAAAGAGCATACCGATCCTGTGGTAGACGGCGGCAATATGGATGTCATCTCCCAAATGATTACTGAGCATATTCCTGCTCCAACCGGGTCAGTGGATGCGCCTTTGCAGATGCAGGTTGGAACCATTGATTACTCACCCTATCTTGGCCGTCTCGGAATTGGCAAAGTTGTTAACGGCACCCTGGCTATTAATCAGCCCATTGTGGTGGCCAGACGTGATGGTTCCATTAAGCCCGTGCGTATTTCAAAAATATATCGTTTCACCTGTGACGAGAAAGTGTCCGTCGACAGTGCAACAACCGGAGAAATAGTGGCCGTTGCAGGAATGGAAGATGTTACCGTTGGTGTAACCTTCACCGATCCTGATGACCCGAAGCCATTGCCGCTGATTGATATTGATCCTCCAACAATCTCCATGAACTTTATTCCCAATGACTCTCCTTTTGCCGGGAAAGAGGGGAAATTCGTTACCTCACGGCATATTGAGGCGCGTTTACAAAAAGAAATTCTTGCAGATGTTGCCCTGCATGCCGAGCCCTTAACTGATGGTGTTGGTTACCGTGTTTCCGGTCGTGGTGAATTGCATCTTTCCATTCTTATTGAAAAGATGCGGCGGGAAGATTTTGAAATGCAGGTCACCAGACCCCAGGTTATTCTTATTGAAAAAGATGGGGAAACGCTGGAGCCTTACGAAGAACTCACCGTGGATGTGGATGAGAAATATCAGGGGGCGGTTATTGAAAAGCTCGGTAAACTGAAAGGTCAGATGGAAGAAATGACCAACCAGAATGGTATGGCTCGTCTGAAATTTAAGATACCTACCCGTGGTTTACTCGGCTATCGATCAGAATTTATGACAGATACAAAAGGCATGGGGATGATGAGTTATGTCTTCGCCGAGTATGGCCCGTGGGCAGGGGATATAATAAATCGGGTGAACGGGGTTCTGGTGGTGAAGGATCCGTGTACAGCAGTTGCCTTCGCTCTTTTTAACCTTCAGGACCGTGGTAAACTTTTTGTCCATCCCGGTGCTCCTCTATTCGCGGGGCAGATTGTGGGCGAACATGCACGTGCAGCAGATCTGGTGGTAAACCCTGGGAAGGGCAAAAAACTGACCAATATGCGTGCGTCAGGGTCTGATGAGTCTGTTGTGCTGACTCCGCCCGTTGAGATGACCCTGGAAGATTGTATCGCCTATATTAATGATGATGAACTGGTGGAAGTCACTCCCAAGTCCATTCGTCTGCGGAAGAAAACAGGTGTCAGGGTTCGGGGCTAGATTTTTATGAAAGATCTGATTTTTCTGATTATCGCAGGGCTTGCAGGTATTGGCGTTTTCGCCTTTGTTGCCAAGAAGTATGGCAGTGACTGCATGCCCTGACTGATGCTCTATAGCGCTGTGGGTACAGGGTTTGTAGTTTTTATGGTGTTAAGGGCTCTTTTTTGAGAGCCTCTTTTTTGTATGCGAAGTAGTCCGCGAGAATTTTTCCATGATCAAAGACAAGCTCCGGTAGTGTTTTCTCTGTAAAGAGTTCCGCCTCTGCAGCATCATCTCCAGCAGTGGGCTTCTGGTTCGCCTGGGCTATAAAGACGGTTGATGCCGTGTGCTGGCGAGGGTCGCGATCCGGGTCTGAGTAAGTACGAAATTGTTGCAAGTGTGTAACAACAAGCCCGGTCTCTTCCTCTGCTTCCCTTGCTGCCGCTGTCTCGTACGATTCTCTGTAATCAACAAAACCACCGGGTAGTGCCCAGCCGTATGGTGGGTTCTTTCGTTTTATAAGTACTATTTCCCTGCCAACTTCAATAATGATATCAACCGTTGGCACCGGGTTGCGATAGACCTGAATTGTTTTCTGACAATGGGGGCAGCGCATACTTCTACAGCTTTTCCAGCCGGTTTTTTATTTCCACCCAGTTGCTCACATTCTCCAGTGCATGTCTGCCGATATTCCAGGGCTGATTGTAGACAATGGGGGTGATATGTGTGTCCGCAAGCTGCAGGCAGGTTTCCACTCGATCATCCACAAAAAACTGTAGATTGTGGTCCTTTATATAACGGAATTTATCGTTATGATCGCCTGTGGCCACAAGGTTGATATTTTCGCAGGTCTCTGCCGGGAAAAAATGATCCAGCCAGTCAACAACGGGTTCAGTCAGGGGGCGGGCTGTGATGATTGTCACCTGTGCCCGGGTGGCAAGATCTGTGATAACATCCACCGCGCCTTCCATTGGCTGCAGTCCGCACTGCAGGGAATCTTTCATGATGGAATAGAAAAGTTGCTCCACATGTTCTTTGGGAATACCAAGGCAATCTTCAACTTCAAAGTCTTTGATATCTTCAAGGCTGAAAGAGCAATGGCCAAATTCCTGGCAGGCAAGACGAAGAAACGTCTCGCCGGTTTCGGCAATGACCCCATCGAGATCAAATCCTATTTCGTGACTTTTAATTTTCATTACTGTCCTTACACTTTGCTGCGATATGCAGCTTCTATTTTTTTTATTTTTGTAATAAGTGCATCATTTTTTGGCGTGGGGATGCCCAGTTCTTTGCCAATGCGACTGATAGCACCATTTATGGTGTCGATCTCGGTGGGGCGACGATTGCGGACGTCCTGAAGCATGGATGAAATATTGTCCGCTGTGTTTCTGCACACCGCAAGGGTTGACTGCAGAGGATCTTCATGGATTACAATATCTGCTGCCCGGGCAACCTGTTCTGCTTCCTGAACCAGTTGTGTCAGCTGCTCAAGTACTGTGGCAGATTCGAGCAGCTGGCCGTTGCTGCGGTCATGGAGGGCCGTGAGGCCATTGATGCCCACATTGACAAAAAGTTTGGCCCATATTTTTGCGCGTATGTCATTTGTAACAGAACTGGCAAAACCACTCTTTTGCAGGATTAGCAGCAACTGCTGCAGTTGTCTTTCAGCTTTTTTATCTTGTGGGGAAAGAAATCCGAGGGAGGTGTGTCCGGATCCGGCATGGCGTATATGGCCACTACCAAGACGCGTAGCGCCTTCTGAGCTTGTGGCAAAAACCGGCGTTACCTGCAGTTTGCCGGGCGCACCATATTGCAGGTGATTGATGCCATTTTGCAGGAATATAAAGAGAGTGGAGGGGCTGAGCAGTGGAGTTATAAAATGCAGGCTGTGCTGTAAATCGTATGATTTCACACAGGAGAAAAGAACGTCAATGGATCCAATCTCTTCAGGGCCGCTGTAAACAGGGACAGGAATGTTCTGCCTGGAATGTAGGGACTCGCACCGTATCCCCTGCTGGTTGAGATGCCTCGCACGTTCAGGCCGGTGGTCAATGAGCAGGACAGTGTCCTCCTTATTGACCACCGAAAAAAGTCTGCTGGCAAAAAGGCAACCAAGTGCTCCCGGGCCAATAATACCAATGCGCACCAGATCCTCCCTGATGTTGAACGTGTTTACTTACTCGACAACCTTGGCTTCTTCAACAATGGCGTCGTATTTATATCCTGAACCAAAATCCTTGTTGGCTGTAAGTATTCCTTCCATTGTGACAACCTTGCCCTTTTCTACAGTAGCTTCAGTTGTAAAAACAAGATCGTGGGTGTTTTGCATAGGGTCTCCGCTACCATCCTGTAAATGAACCCAGTTTCGGCCCATGATCATGCTGCTGACTTTGACAACTTTGCCCTGTACCCGAATGGTCTTTCCATTGAGTTCATCTTTTTTTGCAAAGGCGTCGCCTACAATCTGTGCATTATCGCCACTGGCCTTCTCAACCTTGAGTTCAGAGAAAGGAGCGATGGCTCCTACGCTGCCACCAGACATAGGAGTTTTTGCCTGAGAAGGGCGGCCACCACTTTCCGCAGCCACGGCACTGGCAAAAGAATCATTGCCACCACCACTTTTCATTCCACCCATCCCCATGCTGCCATGGGGGTTCTTTTTCGCTGCCCCGGCAATGCCACCGGAAAAGACGATTGCATCAAAGGTACGATTCAGTGTTTTGCTGTTGAAGTTTTTCATAACCATACCCGGCATGCTGGTGACGGTATCGCCAACCTTGACTGCAGCCTGTGGTACGGCAACCCATGGTTTGTCACTTCCTGTGTCCAGCTGAAAATAGGTGTATCCTCCACTGTCCATCGTTTCGAGAACAGTGCCGGTCAGTGCTCCGGGTATTTGAGATTCTGCTGCTGGTGCTGTTGCACTTTCAGTTGCAGTGGCACTTGCATTGGCGTCGCCATTTTGTACGGCAAGGCTGATAAAGAGACAAACTGCGAGTCCTGGGAGAAGTGTTTTTTTCATTAGAATTTTTCCTCGTTAAATATTTATGATTATAATTTAGTCGTCTTCAATTAAAAACGAAACGAATTCCAGAATATTTTTTGACCAGAGTTCGTAGGCTTTGGGTTGTAAGTGAATACCATCGTTCTGAAAATAATCCGGTGTCGGGCTGAACTTGGTAAACATATCAAGGTAACAGGAGCCTGTTTGCCGGGTCATCGGCTCAATCTCACTGTTCAATCTGCTGAGTGCATCCATACCTAACCACGGGAGTTGGCAGGGAAGGAGACTGTTCGTTATCACCTCTGCCGTTGGGTAGTGAGAGGTTAGCTGGACAACGATCTGCCTGAGTGAATCAAGGAAACTGTAATCTTCAATGATCAGGTTGTTGGTGCCGATCATCAGGAGTATGAGCTCCGGATTTTTCACAGACTCGGCAATGGCAGGAATTCTATTGAGGAGCCCTTGAACCGTTTCACCCGGAATCCCGTTGTTAATGATCTTGAAATGGTGCATTCGCTCCTGCCAGTCATAATCAGCAATCAGCGAATCACCAAGAAATAAAAATGTACCCTGTGTCATTGTATTCTTATCATTTTATTCTGTTTTTCCGAGCAACAGACGAAAGAATAAATCTTCTTTTTATAAATGGCAAGGATATCATTCCGGAAAAGTGTGTTACTGGTTATTTTTTTGCTTGCACAAAGTAGGAATGATAACTATACTTAAAATTGTTCTGCCAGTATAAGTCGCTCTTCTGTTTTTGTAAAGAATACACCAGCAGAAGAAAAAGGAGAAGGAAGCAATTTTTACAGTGCTTCCCGAGCTCAACCGAAAGGAGTCTGTTATGGGTATGTTTCAGAAGTTGAAGATTGGTGGCAAGGTCACTCCAGAGATTGACTGGAAGATGACGCCGGATCTAAGTTTTGGTACCTTCGAGTCCTGGGGTGGGCGCGAGCATGTACGAAGCAATGTCAGTAGAACCGAGCGTGTTTACTACTTTTTTGTTGATAACTGGGAAGATGTACCGAAACTCTGCCTGATGGAACGAGGTGTCAAGCATGCCGAGGTTGTAGCCGAAATAGATGCCCCGATTAAGATGGTTGAGGAGTGTGTGGCAAAGCAGGGAACTTCTTCTCTCTTTGAAAAAAGCTATGCCATCGATGAGAAAATTAAAAACTGGCTTCTGACCAATGTTCTGGGGACTGATGATACTTCAAAGGTAATTCCCATTATAAAAGAGAATATAGTGGAAGATATGGGGAAGGCTCTGGTTGATTTAGCCGATTCTGATTTTGAAGGGGAGGTAATCACCCTGCCCAGCGAAGAATCTTTTATTCAGCAAAGTGAAATCGCAGCATTTATGAAAAAATGGAATTTCTTTGAGGCAGAGCATAATCCCGAGGGATCTTTTGCAAACCATTTTGCAGATCCGGGTGACGGTCTCACTGTGGTTGACCAGCGGACCGGACTTATGTGGCAACGGGAAGGCCTTGATATTACCGCCATACGAACCATGCTGCGTAATATTGACCAGGTGAACAAGGATAACTTTGCAGGACACAGCGACTGGCGCATGCCCACCATGGAAGAGGCCATGTCTCTCATGGATTCGACGCAAAACAGTAAAGGCACTTATCTGCAGCCATGTTTTTCCAAGGAGCAGCCCTTTATTTTCGTTAACGCCAAGCGTAAACCGGGTGGTTACTGGTTTGTTGATTTTAAACAGGGACGGGCGTTCTGGTCATCAGGTACCATTCCCGGTGCCTTTGCCAGGCTTTGCCGCAGTGTTTGACGTATCTTGTGTGGCTAGTTAGTGCCTGTTCATAAATGGCCTTTTTCCTCTAACTCTTCGTTGCTGTGGAAATTTTTCACTTGGGTATATAGCGTCTTAAGCCAAGCACCTTGTCCTCGGGATATCAATTATATGCCTGTGGTAAAATTTTCCTCGCGCCTCGATTTAGAGCAAAAATACTCATTAATGGACAGACACTAGTTAAAAACTTACTGACTGGCTTAACACACTGAAAACAGGTAGGATTGTGTCGTTAAGATTACCGATTTGAACTTACTGGGTGCCGATTCATCGTCTTTGTTTTTTTATTAAGGTGTGATTGAGAAAAAAAGATTTTGTATTGTTGGCCGGAGTAAACAACAGAGGTGATTTTGCTGGTTGCAAAATCACCTCTTTTTGTGATGAAGGAAAAAACACCCCGCCACGCGGGGACTCGTTATTGTACCTGCGCCAGGTGTCCAGATACTTTTTACCGAAAGTGTATATTTATGCCGCTTTTTTCAGCTCGCCTTTTTCGCAAGATCTTTGCTGCCAATTCAGAAGATTCATTGTCATGCACTTCCCATCCCACAATTTTACGGCTGAATAGATTCATGAAAAAGTAAAGATAGAAAAATTGTCCCTTTACTGTACACCTGAAGTTTAGCGTTTCCTTAAGAGCCACTTAATATTATTTTTAAAATATAGCCATTGGGCCAGATAACCTCGGTGGGACTGTTTTTGGCAAGTTTGCCGTGGGCCAGGGTGAATGTTCCAGCACCGATCAGGAGTCCCTCGTTCTTGCCGTTGTCAATGGTGGCTATGTATGTCTGTCCATTTTCCTCAACCCTTCCCTGGATATTGACGATATCTCCTTCCTGGAAAAACGTACAAGGACCCGCGGCGTTGACTGAGAGAATATTGTCGATCTTGTAGGTCAAGGTACACTTTGCTGTTTGTTTCTCCTGGGCAGAGGCAGTACTGCAGAGTAGAGCAAGCAAAGCGGCTGCAACGAATCCGGTGGTCATGGTCTTTTTTATCATTTTTTCCTTACGTTTCGTATGGTGGATTGGATAACAACTGTCAGTTATCTTGTTCCGTATACACAAAACGGTCAAGTCCGTAACCGGGCCTGACCGTCTGCAGTGCAAATTTAGAGAAGCTTCAGGCTCTCCTGCTTATTTTACAGCACTTTTCCAACACCTGTGGTGGCCGGTATGAACATTGGCCAAGGGAACGGAGAATCAATGGTAAACTCAGAAACATCCAGTGGTGCAGATGCGTTTCCTGTTTCATCCGTTACCGTGATGGTACAGTCATTGTGGACGCCTTCGTCGAGGGTGTCGAATGTGACTGTGTTATCACCAACTGCTGCAGTTATTGTGCTGCTGCTGCAGCTGCCGCCGTAGGTGATTGTTCCTGCTTCGTCTGTATTAAATGTATAGTCCGGCGTTGTGTCCTTATCCGGTGTCGGAACCGGGGTTATTTCTGTGAGTGTTGCTACCGACGTATCGATGATAATACTGGTTGCCGTAGATGCCGATGACTGATTTCCTACGGTATCTGCTGCTTTTACCGTGATTGATCGTGCCCCTTCCTGGAGAGCCGTTGCCGGTGTGATAGAATATACACCTCCGGAGCAGGTTGCTGTCGGGGCTATATCCGTACCGTCAACCTGTGCTGTGATGATATCTCCATCATCGCCACACAATCCGCTAATCTCAGGGGTAGGATCCGTTGTGTTTGGTGTTCCCGCTACAGTTGGTGCTGCTGGCGTTGATGGAGCCGCCGCATCAATTGTGATTCCTACTGAAACCCCCGGAGAAATATTCTGGGCAGAATCTGTCTGGGTCACGGTGAAGGATGGTGTTGCACCATCCACGAGCGGCGGTGCAACATCACAGCTCCAGTTTCCTCCACTGTCAACAGGTGTCGTACAGGAATGTCCTGCGCCGTCGGTAACGGTTACCTCTGCACCGGTCTCTCCCGTTCCGGTGAATGTGGGAGTGCCGTCGGTTGTTGCGCCGTCAGTCGGAGCTGTTACGGTTGGAGCCGGAGGTACTGTTGTGTCAATGGTGACAGGTACCGGTGGTCCTGCAGAAGATTTGTTTCCGGCAGGATCTGTCTGGGTGACCGTGAAGGTCGGTGTGTCGCCGTCTCCCAGAGCTGGTCTGACAGTACAGGTCCAGTCTCCTGCGTTATCAACCACTGCCAGACAGGAATGCTCCGGCGATCCTCCATCAGTAACGGCTACCGTTGCACCTGGCATCCCGGTTCCAGTGAACACTGGTGTCGGGCTGTTTATAAAAGTACCAGGTGCCGGTGTTGTAACAGTTGGAGCCTGCGGCGCTGTGGTGTCAATTGTGACGCTGACAGCTACGCCCGGTGAAGAGACATTTCCGGCAGGATCTGTCTGGGTCACTATGACACTGAGGATATCCCCGTTTGAAAGAGCCGGGGAAACTGTACATCCCCAGCTGCCGAAACTGGTGACTGTTGCTGTGCATGAAGCATTACCATCAACTGAAACCTTTGATCCCGCTTCGCCTGTCCCTGTGAACGTTGGTGCCGTAATGTTCGTCGATGAACTATCGGTAGGGGATGTAACAACCGGATCTGTCGGTGCTGTTGTATCAATGGTCACTGAAGTTGCCGCTGATGATGCTGACGGGTTTCCTACTGCGTCTGTTGCTGTTACAGTAATTGACCATGCCCCTTCTGCAAGTGCCGGTGATGGTGTGATTAGATAGGTGTTTCCTGTACAGGCTGCTGTCGGGGTAATATCCGAGCCATTACCCTGCACCGTGATGGTATCTCCATCAGTACATGATCCGCTGATCTGCGGGGCGGTATTATTAGTATCCGGCGCTCCGCTAACTGCCGGGGCATCCGGCGTTGCTGGTGCTGCGGTGTCAATGGTGACAGACGTTGCAGGTGAACCTGCTGGGCTGTTTCCTGCAAGGTCTGTTGCCCTGGCAGTGACTGATCTTGAGCCATCTGCCAGACCTGATGCGGGTGTGATCGAGTAGCCGCCTCCGGAACAAACTGTTGTTGGTAAAATGTCCGACCCATCCACCTGGACGGTGATGGTATCATCATCAGCGCACGTTCCTGAAATAGCCGGGGTATTGTCATTGGTGGCAGGTGCACCGGCTACTGTCGGTGCACTGAGCGTTGTTGGAGTTCCTGTACCAATGATGACAACAAGGCTGGGAGAATGAGCTGACGCATTCCTCAACTGGTCTGTTTCAGTGTAGCTGAAACTGTGGCTCCCATCGGTAACAGTGTCTGCCATGAGTGTCTCGGTTCCGGTTCCTGCACAGCTGTGTGTCCCTGTCGCTGTGTCTGCTGCCGGGTTGTCTGTGTAGAGGGTGACTATGCTCCCTGCTTCAGCGCAGACAATATCAAAGGCCGGTGTGTTGTCCGAAGTGTTGTTATCCGAATCTGAAATCCCTGTGTCTGAGGCTGCTTGCAGGTCGGGTGCTGCTGCCGGGTCTGATGGGGCCGTTTTATCAATAAGATATCCGGCTTCATCCGCTGTCGCAGTATTGGTGGCATGATCGTGTACAGCTACCCGGATATCCCCGCTACCCTCACCGCTGACAGTAAGGCTACAGTCAACCTGGGTGGCATGGGTCTGACTACAGGCGGGTGTAACTCCGAAAGTACCTGTGGGATTTTCGGCTGTTATCGTGACACCGGCAACATCAATGGCATAATCATCCGTTATTGTCACTGTGGTGTCTGTGATATCTGCATTAGCAGACTTTGTTGGTGCTGTGACAGCAATTACGGGAACAACTGTTTCAATAACGTAGGAGTGCATTTTTCGACCAGTTATACCAGTACCATTTTCTTCAGCTGTTATGGTAAGTGTTGTTGTCTGCGTAATTGCATCGATGGTGCAAGTAACCGGGTTGGTATAGGGGGCATTGCCCGGGCATGTAAAAAGTGGCGCAGATCCGTTGCTTGAAGTGATCTGAATATTTTTTAGCTTCTTTCCGTCAGGCGAGGTGACCGTGAATGCTGAGTCGGTAATATTCGTATTACTTATGGATGTTGGTGCGGTGAAGTTGATATTTACAGGAAAGTGCACCGTTGATTCACTGTGGTTTCCGGCCGTATCAACTGCCCGTACAACTATGACGTGCGGTGATTCATCTGGATCCAAAGCAAGCGCTTGCGGACTTGTTGCAGGATTCAATGTT
>JAOZKN010000075.1 GCA_029935315.1 Desulfocapsa sp.
CCAAGTGTTTTTTGGCTTCTCAGCATCAACAGGTTATCGTGTTTCCATGAATGGTTGCCTATGGTGTGCCCTGCGGCGAGTATCTCCTCAATAAGCTCCGGATACTGTTCTGCCCTTTCGCCAATGACAAAAAACGTTGCTTTGAAGTTATGTGTTTTTAACAGGTTTAGAATAAATGGAGTGGAGTCTGGAGATGGTCCATCGTCAAAAGTTAAAGCCACAGCTTTCGAGCCAATTTTTCCTCTACTTATAATCGGCAGGAAGAATCCCCATCGGGGACAAAACGGTGCCACAAGGCAGCAAAGCAAAAAAAGAAGAAGTGGAATAACAGCTAGAAAAGGTGAAAGAAAAAGCAGTACCAGCGCAACACTAATGGATAGTACTGCAACTTTCTCCGCCTGTGACAATGACGAATTCATCATTTATCAGCGCGCCCTGTCAGCCAGACCAGCTCATGGTTTGTTGTAGTGACCCTGTTGACTTCAACAGCAAACCCGGCTTCTGCAAGAAACTTCGCCATATCATCACGACTTCTGTAATGGACAGCACCTCCGGAAATTCTCGCCCGCAGATCTTCAAGTTTCCAGGACCATGAGTATTTTTTCGCAGAAGGTCGAATTACGTAACGTATCAACAGTGTCCCCTTGTCAGCCACCGCCGTGAAACAATTTGCAAAGAGCGCCTTCACACTTGCATCATCAAGGTAGTGGAGCATATCAAGGACAAGTATCAGGTCTGCCGGCTCTGGAAGGGATGGCAATTCTGAAGCGCTGCTTTCCAGCAAATGTCCCCGCTCTCCCATGGCAAGTCCGGCCACTCGAATACGTTCCGGATCGGGATCAATACCAGTTAATTGTGCATTTTTACAATATTCAAGACACCAGCATCCGGGAACACCATAGCCACAACCAATATCAAGGATTGTCCTTATCTGTTCATGCCTGTTTTCCAGCAAATCTGGCAGATCAGTAAACATTGGATCTGTTTGCAATTTAAAACGGGCAAACATCCGCGGATAGGCCTCCAGTAAACGATATCGGTTACGAACACGTAAAGCAATGGTATACGTGTCCACACTTTTCGTATCGACTGAGGAGAAGTAGACTCTCAACAGCGGTGGCAACAGCAAGAATGCACCCAGCAGGGAATAGCCGATACCAAGAAGTGAAGTAATACCAATGGATCGCAAGAGAGCATGTTCGGCAAAACAGAGTACCCCAAAACCGATAATGGTGGATGCTCCCGCCATAAATACTGCCATGCGGACAAGGCCGAATGATTGATGCTCCGGGCTGCGATAACGCTGGTGGGCGCGCACAAAGAGAATGGAATAGTCAATCCCCATACCCAGAATCACGATGGAAAGCATCAGGCCCGGAATATCCAGGGAATGACCAATAAGATTCATGGTGCCGAGGGTACAGATATAAGAGAACAGTGGAGGGAAGAGCGTAATAAGGGTGAGCTGCCAGCTGGCGTAGAAGAAGAGAAGCAGCACAACAATACTTGCCGCTATAATAGCCAGCATTGTGGCAAAGCTTTTAAAGAGAATATCTGCCAGTTGTTCAGAAAAATAGGGGCTGTCAAATATCTTTCCGCTTTGCTGGTAACGCTCAAAAAACTGCTGGCTGTTGTAGTTAGTCCCTGGCGTTACATTGATAAACTGCCTGAATAACCCCTCTTTTTCCGTAATGCCAAACAGGGCCTGGAACCTGGCAGGAAATTCTTCGTTTTCCAAAGAATAGGCGGGTTTCAAAAGTGCAATAAATTCGTCAAAAGCGTGGGAGCTAAAACCAAGGGCGTTGGAATTCACTTGTAATTGCTGACGCAGATCTGCCACCCGCTGCCTGGTCCAGAACTGTTTCCAGTCAAGCAGATTTTTCTGCGCCAGTTGAGCTCCCGGGAAAATCATCGAAGGATTGAAAGGGGAGTTGATCTTTTCAGCTTCGGTATCTATTGCCATACGCATCAATAACTGATCATTTTGCTGCTGCATATCCGTCATTGATTGTGCAGACAACATAAGCACTACCCGATTGCTGATATTCCCCCAAACCGACATAAAGAACGTATCGGCATCAACGGTTTCCTGACTCACCGTATTCATACTTTCAAGACTTACATGAAAATCGGGACGGGCAAAGAAAAAGAGAACAGAGGCCAGCAATGCAGCACAAACAGCTCCCCAACGTCCCGTGTTGTATAGCCTGTCAACAATGGCCTGCAGAGGGAGTTTTGTCCTCGCTGATGCTGGCATACGTGGTGCCAGGTAGGGAAAGACCAGGTGGACAAAGAGAAATGAGAAGAACATCCCCATGGCCGTAAACTGTCCCAACTGGACAAAGACGGGAAAGCCACTGAAACTTAAGGTCAAAAAAGCCCCGCATGTTGTGAGTACTGCCAGCACGCCAATGGAGCGAACCTCATGGGCCGCTTCCTGGCCCCTTGTTATTAGCGGACGATCAAGGAATAAGAGATAGGCAATACCATGATCCACGGTAATGGAAATAATTGCCCCGCCAAAACCCAAAACCATAATGGAAATGGAGGGATGCAGGAGCGAAAAAACAAAGAGTGACAGTGCTGTACCAAATAGCGCCGGCAATAAAGAAAACAGTCCGATCAGGGGACGGGGAAAGGCAATAAACAGTAAAAGTCCAATACCTGCCATGGAAAGGAGTAGGGCCAGATTCACATCGTGGCGAATAATACGCTCATTATCAAGGGATGCACGATAAGCGCCCACAGGGATAAGAGTAACTTCAATATCTTTGGCCTGGTATTGCAGGCTCAACTCGCTGGCAATGGAATCCAGCAAATCTGCAAGCTGTCTGGCAAAGGCAGTATCCGTTCCGGATTTTTGGGGCCGGGCAGTCACCAGCAGATGCCTGCGATCTGAGGAAAACAGAAAACCTTTATAAATTTCAGCATCAGGAAAAGGAGAAAGCAGTGCCATCTGAGCCATAACCGGCTCCATAAGCCCCAGAGGATCCGAGGCAATAAAACGGCTCTGGCCGATTCCCTCAAGGCTACTCAGTTTCTGCACAGATTCCTGTAAACGCCGGGCGATAAAATCATTCTCCAGGCGGGGAAGGACCGTCTCTTCAAGCTCTTTGCTGGAAAATAACAGGGGCAGATTCGACACAACATGCAGAGCAACATCCGGAATCAGATCCGCTAAGGTACTGTTTCCCACTTCCTTAAATAAGGCGCTTGCGGTGAGTTTATCTTCCACAAAACGGCCACAGTCAACCAGAGTATCCGCATCAGTTATATTGAGGTGTATATCAATGGCGATCTGTTCATGGATCGGGTGATTTTCAAAAATATCGAGGGCATCGCTGACAGCCACAGAATCTGCAGGCAGGGAACGTACGATATCGGCATCAAAATCAAGACGGAAAACGGCCGTGGCAGTCATGGCCAGGATAAGAAAAAGAACCGCAATAAAGAGTGGGATATTAAAAACTTTCATCTTTATATAAGTACCAGAAATAACCCCGTTAGCACAAGAAGGTGGAGAAGAATGATTTGTATTTTATAGTGCTGAAAGAGTTCATTGCTTCGCTGAATAAAGGGAAGTCCACCAAAAAAGCGGCGCATCTTGTCCAGAAAAAATGTTTGATTATCGCTACTTGCCGCACTCTGAAATGCAATCATGGGAGAAATGGCATAAAACTCTTCGCCCTGCTGCCGCAGCATATCATCAAAGGGAACACCGTCCCAGGCCATTCCCACTATCCTTTTTGCAAAAGAGCGGTTCAGGGCATAGGCATGCGCCAGACAACGATATTTGACCTGCACCACAGCCTCTGCCCCGGTTGACGCAATACCACTGGTAAGAGCACCAAGGAAAAAGCCATCCCATGTGGGGAGGGTCTGTAAAAAAGATATGGCCTCTGTCACCACCTGAGGCTGGAAATGCTGAATAAAAATATCATCCTCAAAGATCAGGATATGCTGTGCCCCAGCCTCAAGACCTCGTTGCAGACACTCCATATGTGACTGAAAGATTCCCTTTTCCTGGTTACTGGGATGTTTCTGCACAAGGACAAACTCGACCCGATGCAATATTCCAAGTTTCTCAAACTGGTGTTTAGCCGCCTCGCGCCTGTCATCCCGTGTATCGAGGGAGATGCAATAGATAGCATCAAAAAAATTGCCGGGATCAAAGATGGCGTTCACGGGAATTGTAAGGTAAAGAGAAGGGTATGAAAGAGCTGTATACAAAAATCGTCACAAAAATTGCCAACACCACATTTGTGCGCACGGCCATTGAAGAACAGGCAGATCTTTCCGCCTTCAAAGAGAAACCTTCTCTGACTATTATTACAGGCGTTACGTTAATCATCATCTCATCTCTTCTTGGCTGGCCTGCTCTTGCCGTGGCAGGGTTTCTTGCAGTTAAACTGGACGAACCCTTAATTGCAGTAATTGGCGGTCCTCTTGTTTACGGCCTTTCCTATCTTCTTTTTCTGCTTGGTATGTACTTTTCAGGTGCCAAGTATTCCCTTATTTTTTCCCGCTGGATTGTCCGGGTTATTATGGAAAAGCTGTTAACCTGGGCAGACCTGCCGCAGCCTTAATCATCCCGGCACTTACATCCCGCATCCGCAGGCCCTCAACGGTTTCACAGGCATCTCCATGCATATCAAAAATGGAGAGATCAAAAATCAGCTCCTGCTCTGTCTGTGCCTGCAAAACAACAGTGCTGGTGTATCGCTCTCCTGCACGCGTTGGCTGGTGGATACAACGCTGATCAAAGGCCACAGGAAAGGGAACAAAATCTGCCAGACACTGCCCCAGAACACAGGCGGCATGCATGGCTCCATCCAGTGGGAAGGGCGAGCCGATGCTGGTCTCCATTTTTTGCACGTTTTGCATAAGCGGTGCCTGTAACGTTGCCCATGCCCGGGATGGTGAGAGATACAGTGTTCCGCTGATTGTACGATAGGCCGGGCCAAAAGGAACCAGCTCATTATAAATTCTTGCCGCATCAATGGATGCATCTGTTTCTTTTTTACCCATCTCTTCTACGGGAGAAAGTTCATCCGCAGTTGTTGAAAAACACACTTCAGCATGTTCCCGGATTCTACTCATCTTCTTCAACTGGACTTTACTGAGCAATCTAAGCAGAAGTTCATCGCCAGAATGTTCATATTCCACCAGCACAGAGAGTTCTTCTGTACCTTCTGGAATCTCCAGAAACTTGAGGAAACGTGCATGGGACATATTGTGCAAAGAGATATCGGGGACAGAGCTTTTGGCCATATCAGCCAGCAAAAGCATGGTTTCCACTGCCGGAAAAATGATCTTACCGTTAAAGTTATGATCCCTGAACCAGGGGAGAACCGGGATTTGGACTTCTTTTCGGGCAGGCATCAGCTTGCAGGAAACTGTTCCCAGAGTTTGATGGTTTTTTTATCCACTTCCACCGGGATACCCTTACTATTAACAGCGCAATGTTTGGTAAACCCGGTACAGATGACTTCACCATCTTCTGCTCTGGTGATCAGATAATCAAACTGCAGCTTTACAAGTTCGCGTTTGGCAGGTCTGGTGTGGATATACATCAGGTCATCATACAAGAGCGGAGTAAAGTAATTCAGCTCCGTTTTAATAATGGGATAAATATATCCGCTTGCTTCGATCTCTTTATAGGGATAGTTGGCATCCCGCATAAGTTCCGCACGGCCAAACTCAAAATAGCGCAAATAGTTGGCATGATAGACCACCTGCGAACGATCAGTGTCCACATACAAAACCCTCATTTGGGAGCGGTGCCAGCTGAACCCGCTGTTCAGGTCTTTGACATGGGATGGATGTTCCACCAATTCTTCTGCTATAAATGGTTTGGGTCGCATTTTATTTATCTAGGCTCCTCTGAAAACTATGCAACAGTTGGTACCACCAAAGCCGAAGGAATTGGAGAGCACATGTTCATAGGAATGCTTTCGGCTTGTGTTGGGCACCACATCAATATCAGCAAAATCAGGATCTGCCAAATGATTCACCGTGGGCAACACCACAGACTGCGACATGGCCTCAATGGACAGTGCTGCTTCAATGGCAGCAGACGCCCCCAGACTGTGACCAACCTGGGATTTATTGGCTGAAACAGGAATACTGCTCACTTTATCAGCAAAGACTTCACGCAGACATTCAACCTCTGTGGCATCTCCGGTGGGAGTGGAAGTACCGTGGGCATTGATACTGCCGATATCTTGTGGACAAATTTCAGCATCATCAATGGCACTGTGCATGGCACGGACAATTGTTTCCCTGTTTGGCCGGGTAAAATGTTTGGCATCAGATGTCATGCCGATACCAGCCACTTCTGCCTTCTTCTGCAGACCAAAGGTGTTGATTTTTTCTTCAGCAGCAAGCACCAGCACCCCACCACCTTCTGCCAAAACAAACCCTTTACGATCAAGGCTGAATGGCCGTGAAGCCTGGCTGGGTTCAGCAAAGGCCCGATCTTTGGGCCCCACCTTTATGGTAGCCAGCATATTGGAGAATCCTTGAATAATTTCCGGCACAATACAGGTTTCCACCCCACCAACCAGAGCAAAATCACAATCCCCATCCCGTATCATTCTGGCCCCCATGGCAATGGCATGATTGGCAGAAGCGCATGCTCCCTGGGGAGAAAAAATCGGGCCGGTAAATCCCAGCTCCATCCCGGCCTTGCCCGCGGGCAAATTGGCACAGACGTTGGGCAGAAGATATGGACTGACTTTAAAGGGACCGCGGTTTACATAATTATCCATGGCGATGCGATAGGAATCGGTACCGTTCAGGGCTGAGCCGATCAAACAGGCAGTCCGGGGGCCACTCTCTTCATTCATCACGAGACCAGCGTGCGCAAGTGCCTGCCGGCACATTTCCATGGTAAGAAACACATAGTCTGCATTCCAGATGGACGCCTCTTTTGCATTTACATAGGGGAACTGGGTGGGATCCCAATCCGGTATTTCCCCCACCACATTACTGCGACTCTCTGTCTCGCATTTGCTCACCCGGCTAAATCCTGCCTGTCCCTGAAGAGCAGCTTCCCACGTTTTGGCAAAATTATTGCCCAGAGCCGTGGCAGCGGCATAACCGGTGACAAATACTTTTCTGTTTAACGGTGCTCTCATCTTCGCCTAACTCACCTGTTTAAAAACTGCACAGCTGTTACATCCACCAAAACCAAAGGAATTCTTTAACACAAATTCCTGGCTCAACTTACGCTTTGTATTGGGCACACAATCGATTTCAATTTCAGGATCCGGCTGATAGTTGATGGTGGGCGGTAAGACGCCATCACGCATGCCCAGAAAAGAGAAAATAGATTCAACTGCAGACGAGGCTCCCATGGCATGACCGATCAGCGACTTGTTGGCGGTCACCGGTGGAAGATCCTTGCCAAACACTGCCTGCAGGGCATCAAACTCAACCTTATCGCCTACTCTGGTTGAGGCTGCATGACCGTTTATGGCTGCAATATCAGCAGGGGCAATACCTGCATCCTCAATGGCGTGTTGCATGCAAGTTTTTATGGTTGCAAAATGGGGCGCCACAAAATGGTGGGCATCGGATGTCATCCCCCAACCTGCCAGTTCTGTGCTGTACGATAAGCCATGGCTTTTGGCAAACTCTGGCGTTGCCAGAATAACCGCCCCGGCACCCTCCGAAATCACAAAACCGCGCCTGTTTGTTGAAAAGGGACGACTGGCAGATTCGGGTGCCTCACCCTCCTGCCCCTCCTTTGGATTATACACCCCATTCATGGTGTAAAACCCGGCAACGATGGGTTCCACCAGAGCAAAATCAACAGCTCCGCATATTGCCACATCAGCCCTTCCCTGGGCCAGAAACATAGCCGCCATAATCATGGAAGTAAGCCCAGTGGCACAGGCAGTAACAGGGGTAACAATTGGGCCCTGGGCACCAGTCTGGATGGCAATCTTGCCGCCAACCATATTAATACAGGAATTTGGATTTGCGTAAGGAAGGGGAAGCTTATTCTCGGCCTGCATGCGTCTGTCTGCAGTGAGTACCGCATCAAGACCACCAATGGCAGTACTGTAAGTAACAGCCACGCGTGGAGCAAGGTCGGGTGTTATTTCGATACCACTCCGCTCGAGAGCACGGGCTACGGTGAGCATCCCGTATTTGAAAACAGGAGAACTCCAGCTGGCCCGATGTCGTGCGGTCAGAAAAGGATAGTCCAGGTCATCAATCCCGGGTGCCTGCCCTGCAATGCGTACCGGAAAATCATCAGTCAGGGGGAAGCGATCAAGGGCAGCAATTCCACTCTCTCCAGCCAGTGCCCGCTGCCACTGGGTTTCCAGATCGCTACCCAGTGCAGAAATTGCATCGTAACCAAGGATAACCGGATTTGAGAGATTCATTGAGAATATGTTACCAGGGGATAAACTGATATAACTTGGCAAACATCTCGTATACTTCAATCCAGTTTTGCAAATCTTTTGGTGTTGCAATATGGGCACGTTTATTAACCATAACCCAGCTCATATGCGCCGCACCATCTTTACAGGTGGAACAATCACGGGTTTCAGAAGTACAACAGCGATGTACTGTCTCAAGATCAGAGGCCCAGCGCACAAAGTTGGTCAGTCGCTTGGGTTGCGGCTCCCGGTTATCCCGCATGATGGTCACCGACGGACACTCGTTCCAGCCAAACTTCCTGCCCAGCATCACTCCGGTGGTGATGACCTCATGATAATATTTTGAGGAGACCACGGTATCGGGATAGGCATCCAGCATTGCATCCATCTCTGCCCGAATGGCAATCAGCTCTTCCGGTTTCCAGGAAAATCCGTTCACATCTTCATCGTTGGAAAGCAGCTGCATATGCACCTTCAAACCAACATTTCGGATCTTCTGAATGATCTTCTCCGTCTTGCCCAACTGTTTGGGAGTAATGGTATAGAGATAATAAGCGTGGGGATCGCCTTCATAATTGGCACTTGTTATCTTAAAAGTGTCCTTGCCACGCAGGGTAATCTCATCTTCCTCGTCACCCCAGAGTGACAAACCAACCATCATATCCGGAAAACGGTCGCGGGGGACCTTAATCAAACCATTGGTTGCACAAAAGGTTGGCAGACGCTTATAAAAAGCCTCAATCCGATCCATGCACAGTGTTGGCTCACCACCAATCAGGATGGCCAGGTTCACTCCTCTATCCATCTCTTTTTCAACAAAACTGTGCCACTTGTTCACATCCTTTTCTTCGGCGGCACGTTCATGCTCACCGGAAGAGAAGAAAAAACAGCCTTTACAACGCAGATTACAACGATCTGTCACATCGTAAATAGAACTGCGAATATTGAGTCTGGAGATTTTTTTATAGCGATCGTACCAGTGATCGTCGAGCAAAGAACTGACAGTTTTCATAGTAGTATTATATTTAACTCTGTTGAGGAGGTTCGATCATTTCATGACAAAGGTTTTCGCCCTTTTCATAGCCCTTCACCCAGACGGCAAGGTAGGTATCCACATAATCCAGCCATGCGGTAAAATGAAGAGGATTGGTGGCATGGCGATACATTCTGGCAGTGACCACAGCACTTCCGGCGGCATAGTGCCGGCAGTCATCACAATCGGTATCCGGAACACAGCAGGCGGCAGCCCGGTCCCACTGCAAATCTGTTCGGTATTGACGAAAAGACCTGCCAAGACCAATATCAGTGGATGGATTCATCCGGGGATAGGAACAGGAAAAAAGATCATGCAGCCCCCGTTCGTGGGTATGGGCAACGATATTATAAGGTGAAAAGAGGACAGTCTGGGGAAATTCGGCCAGCAGTTCACTCATCACCGCCCGGGTTCGGGCCAGGGTTTCCGCAGTGTGTCGCAGATGACCAGTATAGCCCACTGGAGATGAAAACATATTGAAGGTGATCTGCTGATTATTGGCAGCCAGGGTTTCGGTAACTTCCCGTGCCTGCTCAATATTGACCGGAGTAAAGGTATAGACCCAGACTGCACGGGAGTCACCCGCATAATTTTCCATCTGCCGGGCCAGCATGTCCTTGGCCTTCCTGATCTCCAGGCTGGTCTCGTCATTGCCCCACACAGAGATATGCACACGGTAATCGATTTCCCTTGGCAGCACCTTCAAACCATTACTGGCAATACAACCCAGCGGAATTACATCGTAGCAGGTTCGACAGAGATCAGACACCAGCGAAGGTTCCGCGCCAGCCAGCACCACAAAAGTAATACCACGTTCTTTTTCGCCAACCATAAGCTGCTGCCAGTCGGAAGGGTTTAAATTTTCCTCGGCAAACTGTTTATCACCCTGAAAGTAGTAACATCCCTCACAGCGTATATTGCAGCGATTGGACATATCATAGGTGGATTCGCGCAGGAAGAAATACTTGCGGACTTTTTCAAAGCGTTCACGAATAACGGGATCTGCAATAATCTCAGAAAATTTATACTCTTTTTCACTCATCTCAAACTCTGCCGCTACTCTTTTTCAGACAACTTGGTGCCAATATATTCGGCAATAATACGAACGGTGGTGAGTTTTGGATAATCGTCTTCATCGATACGAATCCCATACTCATCACGCAAAACAAGAGCAATGGTTGCAAGATCCATGGAATCAATACCAACCTCATCAACCAGATCAAGATCCGCGTCAAAGGTTTCGGGGGTCACATCTTCCAGTTTCAATTCATCTATAATAATTCCAGCAATACGGGTGATTGTCTGGGTGATATCTGTTGCCATGGATTTCTATTGCTCCTTAAGGGGGACCAGAACAAGTCTGCCGGAACAGACTTCTTTATCGTTATTTTTTATAGTAAAGGTGTAATTATTCTCTTTTTTCCCAACCACTGCACGGATGTCCAGAACATCTCCCGGCCGAATCAGCTGTTTAAATTTAATACGAGCCAGATTCTGCAGGATCAGTTTCCTGTGCAGCACCCTTTCGATACATTCCGTCACCATGTTCAACTGAGCGATTCCAGGCAGTATAGGATCGCCCGGAAAATGCCCGGCAAACCACGGGGAACCCGCGTCAGTATTTACTTGAGCAAACACAACACCCTCGCTGTCAAGCTTTGCTGTAATGACAGAATAGAACATCTTTTTTTAATTCTCTTTATTTAATAATTCAATGTTTGTTTGTAACAACAAATGTAAAAAAATTCAAACCTTCTGCTCTTGTTTCATTTTGTTTTCTTGTCATACCCGCAACAAAAAAATTGACCTCGGTCGTTTTTCTTGTTGCGTAAAAGCCCTCCCGGTAGCCCTACTCCTTATTTTCTGATGCTCATCAATCAGTCCAACCCCCTGAGATAGCAAGTTATTATAACGAATGTCAGGGTGATTTTCTCTGTAGAGTAGCTATGGTTAACAACGGCATTGTACTTATCGCCTATATCACCAAGCTGCAGGAATGCGGCTTGGCTTTAAACGAGGCCAAAGAAGATATCGAACATCTTTACGTTTTCCCTCTTGAACGAGATATTCCGTCGACACGTTGCACATGGATTGCCATAAATAAGGCAATAAAGTTCCTTGAGGACTTTCCGTTTGCCTGTCGAAAGAGCACTTCTGACAATCCCTTTCTCCGGGAGATGCTCATTCCTTTTAGCAACATTGGGTATGTTGCACTCTTTGAAGTCGAGGACAAAAAACTGTCACCCTCTTGGCCATACTGCATCAGCGAGAAGAGGATTACCGCCAGAGACCTCTTTTTCCCCATTCTTATTTAGGTTTTTTTCAGAAAGATACAGTAGGCATGCAATCATTAAGAATTATCTAAAATGATAGCGCTTTGTATTGGCCATTAACAGCGAGGAGGTAGAACCCATTCCATATACACCATCAACAGTACTGCCTGTCAAGTACTTGGCAATATCGATTCATATCGCACTGTAAGCTTTGCAAAAGCCGAATATTTAAGATGGCCTATTATGTTTGTTACATTTTAATCTCTGATACATCTTACATAAGCATAATCTGAATATTTATAATCTAAGCATCCGATGCTTCCGTTACTAAAATTTATGGCACCCAAAGGACCAGAATAGTAACAAGAAGGCCAACTTGCGTATGTATCTAACGCAAAGTAATTGCTTGACTCACATGAAAACAAACTATCAATTGTTGGAATCCCGTAAGGGAGTAAGTTGCCATCTCCACAGTTATTCGGGTTAGATGGTGGATCCTCCAATGGTGTGTATGTTCCATTAGTACAGACGACTAAACTCTTCAATTCGTCTTTAGTGGGTAAACGCCAGTCGGAATGACCATCAAGGACTAGTTCCTGACAGTAGGTTTCTGCCTCATTTTCGTGATGTTCCGTTCCATCGTCAAAACGTTGCCACTCACGGCCCTGCCACATTACTGTCTGCGCATCACCATAGGTACAAATCTCTTCGGCTGGGTTGGTATTCAATGCTCCTTCAAAAGTACCTTTCTCATCTTGATAGTGATTATTTATCCATGTTCCCGTTATTGTACCGGGCCCAATAATTAAGCCACTGAACATACTACCGGTTGTTACGCCACCAGTTGCAAATGCTTCGGCTGAAAAGATATTGTTGTTTACTTTTCCCTTGAGAGTAAATGCGCCACTTAAATCATTAGAACAACCAGTACCATAAATAGAGCCATTGCTATCAATAGTCACACCCCACATTCCGTTTTCTGTGCCTGAGAATGTTCCTTTCCAGTTCCCATCATATGAAAAGATATTGTTGCTATCGTTAATGGCTGCTAGAATGGGCGGCATTGTAAGGAGCAAACTACTTTGATTCGCAGCATAAACAGGTGACACCCAACAAAGCAGGCCAAGAACCAACAATGAATAGACTATGAACTTTTTCATAATGACAATCCGATGGAGGAGTTTATATTAAAGATAACTTTGATCTTATGCGCAACGCAACAAACTGATTTATCCAACGGAAACAACCACCACTATTAACACAAATGCTGCAGATCAGTGAGTTGCCACTGATTGCAATGCTCACTTATGGATTTCCGGCTTATGTCCCATGTTCAAGGAAACCAGCCTCAAGGCCTCACCATAACTAAGACCTCTTTCTTATGCTTGTGCTGTTTCTCTCTGGCAAAAGTTCTATCAACCGTAGAGTGTAAAGCCATTGCACAAGTTCTTCTGTGTTAATTAAATCACAGATAAGATACTTTGAACAGAAATTTGAGAGGAAACATAAGAAGGGAGCCAGTGGCAAGGCTAACGGTTGCACAATATTGGCAGGTTTACCCTCTTCTTGAATTTTTTTTCATGACTACCACTAAACCTCAGTTTCATCACTTGGTAGCTTTCTGAAACCGCAGTATTACATCAGGATACTGACAAACGTCCATGCTCACACCTCGCTGCGGGATTGTTTGCCAGTACCCCAGCTGCAACCCTCGCTGCCAGCTAAATCAGAAGAAAGGAGTCTGCAAATAGCTGAGTTTGGATGGTAATTAAGTTTATCTTGAAGAGCAATAAGGCAACAATTCCTCTATTGCCACACCTATCCGCAAAGCTTGCAACATATCCGTTGGAGCAAAACTACACTTTTTCTTTCTTCTACCACACAATTGATCTTCCTCTCATTCCGCAACAACATAAGTGTCGCAGGCGCACTTATGTCATCGACCCACTCTTTTAAGCGCAAATACACAACGTTACCATCTTCCCAAGGAATATTACAACGAAAATCGTAAAGTGGCATGGTTGATGCTACGTAAGAGGCATAGAAACTAGAAGATAAGTTAAATCAACCCAATATGGAGGACACCA
>JAOZKN010000241.1 GCA_029935315.1 Desulfocapsa sp.
TAAGTGCTGTAGATTTCTGGAACTATAGCCAAGTTCTGATGCTATAGTGTCTACTGTCGCATCTCCACAAGGCAGGTGTTCCACAATAATTTTTCTCACCCTTGTTAGCAAATCACTTTTATTAAGTATCTTCAAATATTTAGTCATTACCTGGTCATTAATATCTGCCAATTCTTCATTGCCGCCAGGCAAGATGCAATCCACAAGCTCCAAAGATAATGCCAGGCTGCTGACAGGAGCGTCAAACGTTACTGGTGATTTAAAAAAATCGGAATATTTGGCAGCACATTCAGGCCGGCCATGAAGAAGACTTACTGAGACAGCAGCAAGATCATTGCGGAAATTCATCCGCAACGCGCTCATGATCCAGGCAAGAGCTGCATCCTCTCGTGCTAATGAATAGGGCGTTTCTTCTATATTGGTAAGGGTGAACACCAGTGTTCCTGCGTCTTTGTCTTCAGTGAGTTTTCCAAAATCGGCATCTGATAGAACCTGATGAAACCGTATGAGCCGCTGCAAAGTAATACGCAGACTCTTACTCAGAAGCATTGCATACCCAAGAGTGCCGAAATATGTTGGATGCCAGCATGTTGCGATAGTGAGTCCAAAACAGGGATCTGCTATCCTTTTCTCCATTTCATCCCAGAGAGCTACAATTTTATTCAAGGGGTATCTTGCCCCGGGCTGATACATAAGATCAGGATTTAATTGTACCGTTTTAAATACAGCAGCAGGGTCCAGATTCTGTTTTTCCAACATCTCCCATGCCACATGTTGAATACTTGCCAGTTTTGTCAGGTGCATAGTTTTTTCCTGTTGATGTACTGGTTATGGGGCCGATGTATACGGGATATCTCGTACCCTGCTAATACATCAACGAAGGATCCAGCTGTGCCTTTCTGAACACATCATCCGGGTCCAAGTCGTATTTTTTCAGCAGGTTCCAGAGTGTCAGAACCTGACTGGCAAGATGTGTTGTGTTCATCTGATTACCTCCAGGGGGCCTGTAACCGTACACCTTAAGATTTCCGGTCGGCATTGAGGACTTTCCCCGATATTACTCGTTGTTAAGCAGGTGAATTGATGACTATGGGTAGATATTTCCAGACAATATGTTCCATTTACCAGCATTTGCGTAAATGGACAACTCTTTTGCGCAAATGAACAAGTGAACTCCTAACAAATTGAGTATATACAAATTATAATAGAACGTATTAGCTT
>JAOZKN010000242.1 GCA_029935315.1 Desulfocapsa sp.
TATGACCAAGTTCAGGTTTTTCTTTAATCAGGGCAACAAGATTGTCTGCATGAAGCCTGTAACTCCAATGGGGAAAGTTGCAGTACTGCGTTCCAAGTTCTGTGAGTAATTCTGTGGATAAGGCACTCCTCTGGCCCAGATCGGAACGGGGCTTTCGGCCCAGCACACCAACAGGGTCGTTGCCGTTTAATGCTTTGTAGTACCAGCGTTCAATGGTTGATGCGCCAAAGGTAACCTGTGTGTTCAGGGTGGGGTGCTGATAGATGCAGCCCGCAAGTACTTTAAACTTTTTACCTAATTCTCCAGGCTCTGGCGGGCTCGTAAGCAGTCCACCTATTATGGAAAAGCGGAACTGTGCCCAGGATATCTGCAGGGTTGTATTCTTTTTGTTCATTTATTGGCTCCCGTCTTGATTATGAGCTTTCCTTAATGGAAATCTACTTTTTAATGACGGGAACAAATATACTGGAGGGAAATCCCCTTCGGAACTCCCCATCTTTTGCGGGGAATTATTTAACCATCACTTTACGGGGAGCAAACCTGTTGCCAGCAACCGGAGAGTGCTGATAACAGCCTTCTCTGTTGTTTGGGAATGTTGGAGGTAATAACCTGTCAAAGATCCAGGCAAATTATGGTTCTGGACTGTCGATACGACTACACCTCGCACCGTTTTCCAAAGATTGCTTTGTGGGAATATATCACGGAAATATTGCAACCATCTGTTAATGCTTTTTCGACTTACTCCAACCATACGCATAAGACTGGCTTTGCTGTATTCTCGCGGCTTGTTCTGACGAAGTGTTAACAAAAGCAGGATGACAACTCTGAAATATACTTTTCTATCCATGAAAAGCATTGAGGGCGGTAGAGTTCTGCGTCGACATTCTTCATTACCGCAGCAGAGACTGAAACGAATAAAGAGATCTTCGGGAAGTTCATCAGGACCTCCACGCGGCTTGCGTTGATATGGTGAATAATGCAGCGGGCCACCACAAAACTGACAACCGGCTTTTTGCTGCTGGTCGGCCAGATCAATATCGATGCGGTGGAGAAGATAAAATAGATTGGTTGTTTGAAGTAACTCTGGTAACATTTTTCCTGCCTTGTTGTTTTAGGCAGGAGTCCCCTTTGGGTATTTGCAAGGTACGTGAGGGGGCTCCTTACCTTTCCATCACATATCTTGCACATTTCAAAGCTTTATTCCATCATTTATTGTGACCC
>JAOZKN010000076.1 GCA_029935315.1 Desulfocapsa sp.
CCTTACATGCGTTGGTTGCGTTATCCATGGAAGTCATTCGAGCAGCCTGCTCGGAAGCACCAACCTGGAGCATTGCATTATATATAGCTACATTCAGATAGAGCGGCTGCATCACATCCATGATCTCTTCCGTAGAAGGCTCATAGATATAATCACCTGCCTGCTTTTCTGTCTCAGCAGCCTCTTCACTCTCAATGGGAGTGATGGGCAGCATTTCTATAGCAACAGGGCGCTGAACTGCAACTGATTTGAAATGACCATAAATCACTTCAACTTTATCAGCGGCCCCATTTGTAAAATTAAGCGCTGCATCCTGCGCGATTTCTCTCGCATTAAACATTTGAAAGTCACCCATAATGTCCAGGAACTGAGCCCTGACCTTACCGGTTTTTTTCAACGCCTGGTTCCCTTTCTTACCTACACAGAGAAAACTGACTTCCTTTCCTTCAGCCTCATAAGCCTGCATTTTCGTCATTGCAAGCTTAATGATGTTTGAGTTAAAGGAACCACAAAGTCCACGGTCGGAGGTAACAACAACAAGCTCAACACTCTTGACTTCTTCTCTTACTTCCATAAGAGGGAATGCGTCTGTGTTTGCTCCGCCGGAAAGATTGGACATTGCTTCATTAAACTTATCTGCATATGGCTCAAAGTTTTCCATCTTATCCTGGGCACCACGGAGTTTTGCCGAGGCAACCATGTTCATGGCCGATGTGATCTGTGCTGTCTTCTTGACACCAACAATCTTATCTTGAACGTCTTTTAAACTTGGCATATCAAGTCTCCTCTAATTATTTGAGACCCTTGGCAGCCTTAAAAGTTTCACCGAAAGCATCCAGTGCTTTGTTCAGTTTGTCTTTAATGCCATCGGTAAACTCTTCCTGCTCTTTGAGGTCTGCAAAGATAGAGGCATCGTTTGCTTCGATGTAGCTGTACATCTCATCTTCGTAATCTCCCATGGTCTCTACTGGCAGCGCATCAAGGTAACCATTGGCACCAGCATAGAGGATTGTAACCTGCTTTTCCATTGGCAGCGGTGCATACTGTGGCTGCTTGAGGATTTCAACAAGGCGCTCACCACGGGTCAGCTGTGCCTGAGTTTTCTTATCAAGATCGGAACCAAAGGCTGCAAATGCAGCAAGTTCACGATACTGGGCCAGATCAAGACGGAGGGTACCAGCAACCTGCTTCATGGCTTTAACCTGGGCAGCACCACCAACACGGGATACTGACAGACCAACGTTGATTGCTGGACGAACACCAGAAAAGAACAGATTTGGTTCAAGATAAACCTGACCATCAGTAATGGAAATAACGTTTGTAGGAATAAACGCAGAAACGTCACCAGCCTGCGTCTCAATAATTGGAAGCGCAGTGAGAGATCCGGCTCCAAGCGCATCAGAAACCTTGGAAGAACGTTCAAGGAGACGAGAATGGTTGAAGAAAATATCTCCAGGATATGCTTCACGGCCTGGTGGACGACGAAGAAGAAGAGAGAGCTCACGATAAGCAACAGCCTGCTTGGAAAGATCATCATACACGATCAATGCGTGCTGGCCATTATCACGAAAATACTCACCCATGGAGGTTCCGGCAAATGGTGCAATGTACTGCATTGGTGCAGGATCAGAAGCACAAGCAGCAACAACCGTTGTGTAATCCATCGCGCCATGTTTTTTCAGTGCTTCAACGATCAGTGCAACTGTTGATTTCTTCTGTCCAACAGCAACATAAATACAATGTACGTCTGTATCTTTCTGGGCGATGATGGCATCAACACAGAGTGCTGTTTTACCAATCTGACGATCGCCAATAACAAGTTCACGCTGTCCACGTCCAACCGGAGTCATGGAATCGACTGCTTTGGCACCTGTGTAACATGGTTCATGAACACCCTTACGCTCAATAACACCGGGAGCAAGGACTTCAATTTTTGCGGTCTCTTTAGCATTAATTGCGCCCTGACCATCGATTGGATAACCAATTCCATCAACAACACGACCTTCCATCTCAGGTCCAACTGGAACCTCAGCGATATTTCCGGTACGTTTTACAAGATCGCCTTCTTTAATTTCAGTTACTGAACCAAGGATAGCACAACCAACGTTGTCTTCCTCAAGGTTCAGGGCAAGACCCATAACGCCACCCGGGAACTCAAGAAGCTCCATGGCCATACAGTTTTGAACACCATAGACACGGGCGATACCATCACCAACGGAGATAACCGTTCCGGTCTCATTAAGGTCAATACTTGTTTCGTAATCACCAATCTGATCCTTAATGATCTGACTGATTTCTTCAGCTTTGATTTGCATTTCTACTCTCTCCCCTTAATGGAATCTTTTAAACTCGCAAGTTGTGTTTTTATACTGCCATTCAGTTCAAGATCGCCAACCTTGGCAATGATACCACCAATAATTGAAGGATCTACACTGGCGGTCAGTTCAACCTTCTTGCCAGTAATTTTTTCTAGTGTTGCCTGCACTTTGGCCTGCAATTCTTTACTCAATTCAACTGCCGAGACCACGGACCCGTGACTGACATTTTTTTCTTCGTCAACCATGATCTGATATTCATCCGCAATATCTGGAAGAACATCAGCACGCTTTTTCTCGACCAGCAGGTTGAGAAAATTCGCCATAACTTTATCAACACCAATGGAGGCAACAACACCTTCCATTACTTTTTCTCTTACATCCATGGGATAGAGGGGATTGGTCAATGAATCTTCCAGATCGGTATCAGCATATAGCTGAGCCATTCCCTGAAGCGCTTCACTGTAGTCCTCAAACTTCCCGTCTTCTTTGCCAACAGCAAACAGTGCCTTGGCATATCTTCTTGCTAGGATTATCTGTTTCACTGTGTGGCCCCTACTTTATCTAAGTAATCTTCGATAATCTTGACCTGATCATCAGCTGTCAGATTCTTAACGATTAACTCCTCAGCCATTACTGCTGCCTGCTCGGTGACGCTATTCTTCAGATCACGTTTTGCTGCAGTGATTGAATTCGCAATTGCACTTTCTGCAGAACGCTTGATATCATCTGCAGATTGCTCGGCTGCTTCGAGAATCCTTGCCTTCTCGACTTCTGCCTGGGCAACGGCTTTTTCAACGATGGTATCAACGTCTTTCTCAACAGACTCAAGTTTTAGCGAGAACTCTTTATAGTCCTGCTCTGCCTGCGCTTTTTGCGCCTCAAGACCTTCGATCTCATCTCTGATCTGCTTGCGACGACCACCAAGACTGTCAGCAATTGGTTTGGCACCAAATTTCACCAGGATTATAAGCAGGACGAGAAAGTTCATCACCCTGAATCCAAGATCCTTTAATTTTGCTGGTGACAGACTGTCCGTTGCATGGGCGCCACCGTGGGCGTCTCCTGCATCTCCATGAACCGCTGCAGCCTCAGCCGCATGATCCTCTACGATCGCATGCCCGGCATTGGCTTCCCCATGCATCACTTTGGTCACATGAGGATCTGCAGTAGCCATCCCCTCACCAGCTTGCGATTCAGTCCCGTGGTCCGAAGCCCAGACACTTCCAGCTGCCAGGGCAAACCACAGAACCAGCGCAAACAGTGCACTCTTTCCGAATGTTCGCTTCATTCCCCTCATTCTACAGACTCCTTCCCAAAATTTTTCCTGCCATGGCATTGGCAAAACCTTCAATTCCGGCCTCGAGCTCTTTCTTAGCAGCCTCGACCTGAGATTTTACATCCGCCAGCTGTTTATTTTTGTCAGTATCCGCTTCGGCTTTAATCGCAGCGAGTTTTTCCTCACCTGCAGCCTTGGCGCCAGCCCGCGCAGTATCAATTGCAGATTTAGCCTGAAGGGAAGCTTTGTGCATTTTCTTATCCACTTCCTCCTGGCGCCTGCGGGCATTGTCTTCGAATTTTGTCACGTCATTGCGCATTCCCTGCAGCTTTTCTTTCCTTTCCTTCAAAATCTTCAAAACAGGCTTATAGATGATTCCGTTAAGGAAATACATCAAAACAAAAGCGTTCCCGATCTGAAGAAACAGGGTGATATCCATTGAAACCATTTTCTCTGCTCCTGATAGCTAAGATAATTCAAAAAACCGCCTAAAAATGAATGGTGATTCACAACACGAAAAACGGTTTTACTGCATATGCTATGGCATGTCAACTTTTTTGTAAAACAGCCTTGGCTACAATGTGGTGATAACAAGGCGTTATTCTGCACAATCGTTCCGTAATTGTGCAGAAAATGACCACTTTTAAAAAATGATGCTTATGCACTGAGCAAATTCTTCACATGCTCATTTACCGCAGAAATTGCTTCTTGTAACTTGTCTGGCATCGACCCACCAGCTTGTGCCATATCCGGTCGTCCGCCACCTTTACCACCAACCATTGCAGCAACCTTATTGACTAATTCTCCAGCTTTAATTCTTTTGCTAAGATCCTTGGAGACAATTGCCAGCAATGCCGCTTTGCCATTAATTTCACCGCCAAGCACGGCCACCCCACTTTGCATGTCATCACGGAGTCTGTCTCCCACTTCACGCAGTGTTTTTGGCGAATCGAGAGGAATAACAGCCGACACAACCGTGACTCCCTCTACCTCTGTTGCATTGGCAAGCAAATCACCAAGATCAGATGAGGCCAGTTGGGTTGAAAGCTGTGAAACCTGCTTTTCCAACTGTTTATTGCTGGCGAGTAAATTTTCAAACTTGGAGAGAAGGTTTGCCGGCTGCGTATTGAGGAATTCACAGAGTTCATGTTCGCGTCTGGCCTGTTCTTGTATATATTGCACTGCAGCACGTCCAGTGAGCGCCTCTATTCTTCTCACTCCTGCAGCGATACC
Organism: Desulfocapsa sp.; assembly: GCA_029935315.1. GTDB lineage: Bacteria > Desulfobacterota > Desulfobulbia > Desulfobulbales > Desulfocapsaceae > Desulfocapsa. The sequence goes on from JAOZKN010000076.1 coordinate 4,828, forward strand.
TCCTTCACTGACAATCTGGAAGAGACCAATACTTCCAGTTGCCGGAACATGGGTGCCGCCGCAAAGCTCCTTTGAGTATGTATCAAGGCTGACCACCCGCACACTGTCTCCGTATTTTTCACCAAAAAGAGCAGTAGCACCCTGCTCGATTGCCTGCTCCTTACTGAGAAGTGCGGTTTCTGTTCTGATATTTGCCCGGATTTTTTCGTTGACTCGTGTCTCGATCTTCTCCTTCTCTTCTCCCGTTAACTGTGAGAAATGGGTAAAGTCAAAACGAAGGCGATGGGGTGTTACCTGAGATCCTGCCTGTTTAATATGATCTCCAAGGAGTTCTTTCAGAGCTGCCTGCAGGAGATGTGTTGCGGTATGATTTGCAGCACTGTCCGCACGCTCACTGGCAGTAACCTGTAACTCCACAGTATCGGCTATCTTCAGGGTTCCGGTATTGACCAGCACTGCGTGCAGGATCATGCCTTCTCCTTCACTGGCGGTTGCTGTGATTCTGGCCTTTCCATTGTCCCAGCTTACTTCCCCCCTGTCTCCTGACTGTCCACCTGATTCCGCATAGAAAGGAGTGCTGGACACAAAAAGCTGACCACTGTTTCCGGCCCTGATCTTTTCACAGATATTTCCGTCCTGATCAAGAAGCCCTATTACTTTTGCCTGTGCCTGCAAGTGATCGTAGCCCACAAACTCACTTTTCTCACCACCTGCAATAAGTTCCTGCACCCCCTTCCCAAGGAGTCGTACGCCTTCTCCTTTTTGGGATGCACGAGACTGAGTCCGCTGTTTTTCCATGGCAGTTTCAAAACCGGCAGCATCAAAATCAACCCCTCGTTCCAGGGAGATATCGCGTACAATATCAACGGGAAACCCAAAAGTATCATAGAGCTTGAAAATAAAATCACCCTGAATCATTTTTTCCTTCTCTCGCTGCAGACGAGAAATTTCCTCATCAAGAAGAGCAAGGCCATGCTCGAGAGTCTCACTAAAACGCGCTTCTTCATTGACCACAACCTTGCTGAGCAACTCGGAATTGCCTTCTAAATGGGTATGGGCATCTTTCATGGAGGTCGTCACTTCCCGGGTCACTGCGTCCATAAATGGTTTCTTGAGGCCAAGACTTCGCCCATAGCGAATTGCACGGCGCATAACCCTGCGCAAAACATATCCACGACCTTCATTGGATGGCAGGACACCATCAGCAACAAGAAAGGTTGTGGCCCGTGCATGGTCTGCAATAACACGCATGGCTACCGTATCAGATTCATCAGCCAGATATTTCTTTCCCGACAGCTCTTCCATCTTGCCTATCAGTGGCTGAAAAAGATCAGAATCGTAGTTGTTCAATTTCCCCTGCAGAACAGCAGCAACACGCTCAAGGCCCATGCCGGTGTCAATGCTGGGCTTGGGCAGGGGAGTCATGCTTCCGTCTTGTGAACGGTTAAACTGCATAAAAACAAGATTCCAGAGCTCAAGAAAACGATCGCAATCACAGCCAACGGCACAATCGGGACGATCACAACCGGCTTCCCGGCCCTGATCAATATGAATTTCAGAACATGGACCGCAGGGCCCGGTGTCACCCATGGCCCAGAAGTTATCCTTTTCACCGAGGCGTACAATTCGCCCCTTGGGCAGGTCCTCTACTTTTTCCCAGAGTGCAAAGGCTTCATCGTCATCGTCAAAGACAGAAACCCACATCTGCTCCGCCGGAAGCCCCAGTTCACTGATCAAAAATTCCCAGGCAAATTTAATGGCATCTTCCTTGAAATAATCACCAAAAGAAAAGTTACCCAGCATTTCAAAAAATGTGTGATGCCTTGCTGTGTAGCCGACGTTTTCAAGGTCATTGTGCTTTCCTCCAGCACGCACACAGCGCTGTGAGGTGGCGGCGCGACTATAATCACGTTTATCCTCTCCCATAAACACCGTTTTAAACTGTACCATTCCGGCGTTGACAAAGAGCAGGGTGGGATCATCCTGTGGAACCATGGATGAACTTTCTACTCTGGTATGACCATGTTTCTCAAAGTATTCCAAAAAGCGCTGACGTATTTCTGTTCCTTTCATAACGGTATCTTTTTATGTTTTTTATAAAATATGGGGAAGGACTGCTTTAAATTCTAAAGTTCCGGCTTTGCCAAGTAATTCATACAATATCATTTCTGCGGGGCCAACTACGGCACCCACTGCCTGTAAACGGGATAACCCAAGGGTGGAATTCACCTCACTTCTGGATGATACGGCATCGGCGACGACCCAGGGAATTATACCACTTTCAAGCAAACCGAGGGAGGTCTGGTAGATGCAAATATGCGTCTCAACACCCACCAGGATTGCAGTATTCACTTCTGGTGACAACGCATTTACCAGTTCTTTCGTCTCAGGATTGGCCAGTGCGTTAAATTCAGTTTTATCAGGCCTGGGCACACCTTCCATCAATGCTTCAATTTCCGGAACATAGCCTCCCAGCCCTTTTTTATACTGGGTGTTAGCGATAATTGGAAGATCAAGTATCCGGGCACAATGCACCATTTTACAGATAGTATCAGTCACTCGCTGTGCTTGATGAATATTATTCATCAAGCGTTGCTGAGGATCAATGATATGGAGATAGCAATTTTCCGGTTTTAACATTTGATTCCATTCTCTTTGTAAAGCTACAAGCAATTATCCTTAAACCAAAAAAAAGCATCCGTAAAGATTACGGATGCTTTTTTCTCTGTCAGCTGACAGATATACTTCTACTACTGCTTAGTGATCTACAGCACTTTTAGATCCCATTGGCACACGAATGTCCTCAACAAGATGCTGAATATGCTCTGGTGGAGGTGCAGTAAAACTTGATACGGTGATGGCAACAACAAAGTTGACCAGTGCACCTATGGCACCAAAAGATCCGGGTGCAATACCCATCCACCAGTTGGCTGCATTATCTGGAGCCATGGCAGTTCCGGGGATAAAGAGCCAGCCTTTAAACCAGAAGATGTACACCAGAGTCAGACTAAGACCTGACAGCATACCACAAACAGCACCGATATTATTTACACGTTTTGCGAAAATTCCCATCATAAGTGCAGGGAAGATGGAAGATGCTGCAAGACCAAAGGCCAGCGCAACAGTTTGAGCCGCAAATCCAGGAGGATTCAAGCCAAGCCAACCCGCCACGCAGATAGCACCGGCCATGGCGATACGACCAGCCATAAGCTCGCCCTTATCACTAATATCTTTTGCGACAATTCCTTTAATAATATCATGGGAAATAGCAGAAGAGATTGCAAGAAGCAAACCAGCAGCAGTTGAAAGAGCGGCAGCAATTCCACCGGCGGCAACAAGTGCAATTACCCAGTTTGGAAGTTGCGCAATTTCAGGGTTAGCAAGAACCATGATGTCACGATCGACTTTAGTCATCTCATTTACAACGACATTACCGTTTGCATCAACGCCTTTGTAGTTCGGTCCAACATACTGAATACGTCCATCACCATTTTTATCTTCATATTTCAGAAGCCCGGTTTTTTCCCAGTTGGTAAACCATGCTGGAAGCGAATCGATTTTCAGGTTCTGAGAAGTATCAGCACCAACGGAATCTGCCTGAATGGTATTGATAAGGTTCAAGCGAGCCATGGCACCTACCGCAGGAGCTGTGGTATACAGCAGTGCGATAAAAACAAGGGACCAACCGGCTGTTGAACGAGCATCTCTTACCTTAGGAACGGTGAAGAAACGAGTAATAACGTGAGGAAGCCCTGCGGTACCAATCATAAGAGAGAGGGTAAGCAGAAACATGTTAATGGTACTTCCCTTCTGTGCCGTGTAAGCCGCAAATCCCAGATCCGTTAGCGTTTGATCCATTTTCTCCAGCAGATGCACACCAGAGCCATCAGCCATAACAGAACCAAGTCCAAGCTGAGGAATTGCGTTTCCGGTAAGGGAAAGAGAAATGAAGACAGCTGGTACGGTATAAGCAAAAATAAGAACACAATACTGGGCGATCTGGGTGTATGTAACACCTTTCATTCCACCAAGAACAGCGTAGATAAACACGATACCCATACCAACAAAGAGGCCTGTTTCAAAAGGCATCTCAAGGAAACGGGAAAATGCAACACCGATACCTTTCATCTGGCCAATAACGTAGGTCAGAGAAGCAACGATGAGACAGATAACCGCAACAACACGAGCAGTCTGAGAGTAAAAACGATCACCAATAAACTCAGGTACAGTAAATTTACCATACTTTCTGAGATATGGTGCAAGGAGCATGGCAAGGAGGCAGTAACCACCTGTCCAACCCATCAGATAAACAGAAGCATCATAACCTTTGAAGGCAATGAGACCGGCCATTGAAATAAATGACGCGGCAGACATCCAGTCAGCACCGGTTGCCATACCATTAAGAACCGGGTGTACACCTTTACCGGCGACATAAAACTCACCAGTAGTTGTCGCACGAGCCTTAATAGCAATAAAAATATAAAGCAGAAAGGTCGCCCCAACTACTGCATACGTCCACATTTGTAAATTAGTCATATCTGATCTCCTTAGTCTTCGCTGACGCCGAATTTTTTATCAAGCTGATTCATACGCCATGCGTAAAAAAAGATCAGAGCCACAAAGGTATAGATGGAGCCCTGCTGGGCGAACCAAAAACCAAGTGGATAACCACCTAAAATTGTTATACTGTTCAGCTGATGGACAAATAATATGCCCGCACCAAACGATACCGAAAACCAGACAATAAGACATCCGATAACTAACCGGATGTTTGCCTGCCAATACTTCTGAGCATCACTCATAATTTCTTCTCCTCCTTATGGAAATAATAATGAAACTTTTCTTACTAAAGTTATGGCTTATACCACAACTTAGTTATCAGTTCAATGACTTAGCCACAAAGGATTACGCATCCTCCAAGAATGGTTCACAAATGCAAACAAAAACCATAAAACCAACACCTTGTATTCTCTTTTAATATCTAAAACTTCCCACCCTTCCGGACTGATAAATATCCCTTAAGGTCACAAGCCCGCCTTTACGAAATTTCTTTATCAGATAAAGAAACAAATAGGCGGTCTGCAGGGCATCTTCCAGGGCATCATGCGGTTTAAAGGCTGGTAAATTATACTCCTGGCCAAGGTCATCGAGATTGTAACTGATCTCCCGTGGGTTATGGTCGTGATAGTGCCCCAGACGTACCCGGTTATAGCCCTGAGCCATACGCATGGTATCCACGCCCGGGTTAGAGAGTGTTCCGCCCATAATGTTCTTCGCGGCCTTATTCAAAAAATGCATATCCAGCATCAGGTGGTGTCCAACCAGCAGACTGCCGTGGATATAATCAAGGAATTTGGGCAATACGCTCTCTATGGACTCAGCATTCTCAAGCTGCTCCGGCGTAATACGGTGCACCAGCGTTGCCAGGGTATGTTCCATTTTTGCGGGCCGTACAAATTCATGAAACATGGACGACAGATCAATCTGCAGATTAGATATCTTTACAGCACCGACGGAAATCAGTTCATCTTTTTTTCTATCAAGTCCGGTTAATTCTGTATCAACAACAACAAAGCTGTAATCAACCAGTGGCCTTCTCTGGTCAAAATTGGTAAAAAACTCTTTGTTGGCGGCAAGTTTCGGATCGGGACTTCCAAACCAGCTCGTTGGACGCAGTAAATCAACCACAATCAGGCCGTAGGATACATTCTGTCCAAAACAGAATAGAGTTTTTCCACAACGGTGAATGCCTCTTTCAACATTCTTCGTTCAAGATCAGAAAGCTGTGCCGGATCGATATGGTTATCCGGTAAAACGCCTTCCTCAATCTGTGCCAGTTGATGAATAAGCCTCTGCTGCATCTGCAGCTCGTAGGCGTCTGTAGCCGCTGCCCACAGTCTGTGGTCAATAAAATCACCGTCATGCAAGGCTTTTAACCTGGCCAGGGTATTCGTTTCACTTATCGTGTGCTTTAACGATAGCACCCGGGCAAAATTCACAAAAGGGGTCAGGCCCTTTTGTTTGATATTCAGGTGATTTTTATGTTCACCATCTTTATTCACGATAAAATTTTTAAAGAATGAAAGTGGAATACGGGTGGACATGCACTGCCTGGCCAGATGAAAGAGGAAAATATCCTGTTTCCTGGATTCAGCATTGAGATGCCTGCGTAACTGCCGGGCAAGAGTCCCATCACCAAAACCGGAACGAAAATCAAAGAAAATGGAGGCATGCAACAACTCAGTCGGATCTGGCGAATTGATCCACTTTGTGAAATATCCCTTCCACACGGAAAGCGGCTGACACCACTTGGGATTGATGGCCATAATCTCACCGGGACAGAGTGGGTAGCCACAGTTTACCAGATGATCAATTGCCTTTTTGGCAAAGGCTGCAAAGTAGGTCTCTGCTGCCTGTTTTTCTTCTTCACTTTGAGGGTCAGCATACAAAATCGCGTTATCCTGATCCGTTTTAAAGGTCTGTTCCCGACGCCCTTCACTCCCCATGAGCAGCCAGCAGTACGGAACCGGTGGGGGCCCAAGTTCAGCTTCCAGCAGAGTCAGCATTCTTTCGAGAATATGATCATTTAAGATAGCGATCATCTGCGTAATATTACCGGCTTTAGCACCCTCATTAATCAGACCACGAATAACCTCCGGGATCTTCTGCGCTAAGTCATAAAGCCCGCTGATCTTCTGTTGTCCACGAATTTCTTTAAAGAGATAGTAGGGTGAATGTCCCTGCAGCAGCATGATGTCATGGGATGTAACCACACCGATAACCCGTTCACTACGCTCAACGGCCAGATGATGGATACCGGTTTCCATCATTTTCAAAAGGACATCAAAACATAAGGACTGCGAGAGAACACTCTGCACCGGTCCTGACATTATTGTTTCCACAGGCTGGTCATAGCCAAGCCCTGCGGCAACCACTTTTCCACGCAGATCTTTATCGGTCACGATCCCAACAATATTATCATCATCGTCCGGGTCATGGATCAGCAGACTCCCAACCTTAAACTCCACCATAAAGGCTGCCGCATCCTGGATAGAAGCATCACCGGGGATCTTACGCAGTGTTTTCACAAGATCTCCAACCCGTACAGAAAAGAGATAGAGATCATCACCACTCCGTTGAGACACCTTGTGATGACGTAATTCGTTGTAAGCGGTATTAACTATTTTTTCGGAAAAACTTTTAAGATAAAACTGAGCAAAGGCAGGGGTTCCTTCCACCAACTCGAGAAATATTTCCCGGGGCAGCAAAAAGCAGAAAGTGTCCTCCACTGTTTCAATATTAAGGTTTGCAGGCGTTCCCCGAATAATACCAAGGGCACCTACATACGCCCCCTCACCACGAAAATCCTTCAGGCTAATTTCACCCTGATCATCTTCAATAAAGGCCTTAACACCACCTCGCTGAATCAGGTATAAATGGGTAATATCAGTCTCACCAGCAGTGAGAAGACGTGTTCCTTTTGGATAGAAATCTACCCGGCAATGGGTAGCAATACGGCTTAATGTTACATCATCGAGGCTGTTAAAGGGCATGATCTCTTTAAAAAAAGAGATCGCCATTTCCGGTGCTACAGTATGAACGTCATCACTTTGCGACACGTTATTTCAGGATCCTTTTGGCAGGCGGATTGGGAACCCAGAAGGCTGCAGGTGCTTTAAGCAAAAACACCTGCAGCGTATCTGAGAATATCAGTTCTTACTTGTTGTCCAGTTCTTTTTTGCCGTTGATAAGATCGTCAACAACAGATGGATCAGCAAGCGTTGAGGTATCACCAAAATCTTTAAAATCGTTGGCGGCAATCTTACGAAGAACACGACGCATGATTTTTCCACTACGGGTTTTAGGCAGCCCTGGTGCATACTGAATGGCATCAGGTGTTGCGATGGGTCCAATTTCCTTACGTACATGTGTACGGAGCTCCGCCAGTAACTCAGGAGTGTGCTCCACACCAGTATTCGGGGTTACAAAGGCATACACAGCCTGTCCCTTAATTGGGTGTGGCATACCAACAACAGCAGCTTCTGCAATTACCGGATGGGAGACAAGTGCTGATTCAATTTCAGCAGTTCCAAGACGATGACCTGAAACGTTTACTACGTCATCAAGGCGACCCATGATCCAGAAATAGCCGTCTTCATCTTTACGGGCTCCATCTTCAGGATCGTAGGTATTGTCATAACGGCTGAAATAGGCCTTCTTGTAACGTGCAGGATCACCAAACACACCACGCAGCATTCCTGGCCATGGTTTACGAATAACAAGGTGACCACCTTCATTGGCACCAGCTTCCTTGCCCTCTTCGTCGTAAATAGCCACATCAATTCCTGGCAGCGGGTAACTTGCAGAACCAGGTTTGGTTGGGGTCGCATAAGGCAGTGATGAAATCATAATCCCACCGGTCTCTGTCTGCCACCAGGTATCAACGATGGGCAGCTTCTCTTTACCGATATTTACATGGTACCACATCCAGGCCTCTGGATTGATAGGCTCGCCAACGGAACCAAGGATACGAAGACTGGAAAGGTCATAACGCTGGGTAGGGCCATCACCATCACGCATCAGTGCGCGAATAACAGTGGGGGCAGTGTAAAAAGTATTGACCTGGAACTTTTCTACGATCTTCCAGAAACGATCTGGCCCTGGATAGGTTGGAACGCCTTCAAACATAACGGAAGTAGCGCCGAGCCCAAGGGGACCGTAAAGGATATAGGAGTGTCCGGTAACCCAGCCGATATCAGCGGTACACCAGTAGACATCGTCATCTTTCATATCAAAAACATACTGACAGGTGTGCATGACGTAGGTGAGATAGCCGGCAGTGGTATGGACAACACCCTTTGGCTTGCCGGTGGA